>JAKSOR010000009.1 GCA_024405515.1 Clostridia bacterium | reverse complement strand
TAGATTTAAGACTCTTAATGACTTTTAATACTTCACCGGTAAGTTCAGGGTCAAGAGCTGAGGTCGGTTCATCAAAACACAGAATTTCAGGATCCAGGGCTAGGGCACGTGCAATGGCTGCTCTCTGCTGCTGTCCGCCTGAAAGAGTGCAAGGATAGTCGTTAGCTTTGTCTGCAAGGCCTACTTTATCTAGGATTTCCATGCTCTTTTTCCTGATGTTTCCTACTGTTTGAGATTTGGCCTGTGCTTTTAATTCTTTGATTTTTGCTGCATTCCCTTTGTTTTCGGTTTTAATCTTTTTGTATTCTTCTTTTAATTTTTCTTTAGCAAGAAGTTCGGAAGCAATTGTGACATTTTTTAAGATGTTATAGTGAGGGAAGAGATTGAATTGCTGGAATACAAGACCGAAGTGAAGTGTGGCTTTCCTCAATTCCTTTGCGGATCTTGTTTCTTTTATGCTTCCGTCATATAATTTTTCTCCATTGAGTGTAATTGTTCCTTCGTCTGCAGTTTCAAGGAAATTCAAACATCTTAAAAGAGTTGTTTTACCGCTTCCCGAAGAACCGATGATTGCAAGGACTTCGCCTTTTTCAAGCTCAAAATCGATGCCCTTAAGTACATTGTTGCTTGCGAAGGTCTTTTTAATTCCTTTAATTTCAAGTAATGCCATACTGACCTCCTACAGTTTATAATAATTCAGTTTCTTTTCTATGAATCTGAATAATACGGATAACAGACCGTTGAATATTAGATAGAAAGCACCTGTATAGAATAGCGGCCAGATGAGAGCTCTTAAAGCAAGAATATTTTCTGCTACCATGATAATATCAATTACCGCTATAACTCTTGCAAGGGATGTGTCTTTTACGAGAGTGATGATTTCGTTAGACATAGGGGGTACGATACGTTTGATAACTTGTGGAACCACGATATGAAAGAAAGTCTGAGCCTTGGTCATGCCGAGGACCTGTGCTGCTTCATACTGGCCTTTAGGGATGCTCTGGATACCGCCACGGAATATCTCTGAAAAATAACATGAGTAGTTAATTACGAATGCAATTAATGCTGCTATAAATCTTCCGTTTTCAAATCTTGCAAAAATAGGAGTATCGAAAACTATTCCTGGTACGTAGAATACTACAAAAAGCTGGAGCATAAGAGGAGTACCTCTTATAATCCAGACAAATGCCCTGACTACTGCCTGAAGAGGCTTGAATTTTGACATAGAACCCATACATACAATAAGTCCGAGTGGAATTGCCAAAATAAGGGTTAATATGAAAAGGAGGCACGTTGTGCCGAAACCTTCAAATAATTGCTGTGTTACTTGTGAAAAACTCATATGTTTTCTTTTAATAGTTTAGAGCACCCGTGCGGATGCTCTAAGCATTATTTTATAATGGGATTATTATTTGATTAACTGTCCAGCAAGACCGTATTTCTCAGCAAGTGCTAAAAGTGTACCATCTGCCTTTAATTCGTTTATAGCTGCGTTTACTTTTTCAACAATATCGCTGCCTTTTCTGAAACCAACTGCATATTCTTCAGCTTCAAGTTCTATAGCCGGCTGGATTGCAAGATCTGCATAGTCGCCCTTTCCGCAGTTGCTCTGTGCTAAAATTACATCAACTACTGCAAAATCAATTGTTCCTGCATTTAATTCTGTAAGAGCTGTCATTTGTGCTGATACGGATGTTACATTCTCTGTGAGGTCCTTGGCTGCTGATTCGCCTGCTGATCCAGCTTCTGCACCAGCTTTCTTTCCCTCAAGTGCTGCTTTTGTATTAAGTGTTGCAAGATCTGCTGATTTAACAACTACGCACTGTGTGTTGTTGATGTAGCTCTGTGAGAAATCCATATTCTCTTTTCTTTCTTCATTAACTGTGAGTCCATTCCAGATGCAGTCGATAGATTTTGAATTGAGTTCGAGTTCTTTTGAATTCCATTTGATTACCTGGAATTTTGCTTCAAGGCCTAACTTTTCTGCTACGAGCTGGGCAAATTCTGCATCAAATCCTGTGATTTCTCCATCTTCATCTGCATAATCCATAGGCTCGAATAATGTTATGCCGCAGATAAGTGTTCCTTTACCTTTCATATATTCATAATCTGATACTTCTTTGTTACATGCTGTGAGTGTGAAGCATAAACATGCTGTGAGTGTTGCGATAGCAAGTACTACTGCTAAAATTTTTGCAAATTTTTTCATATTTTCTTTCCTTTCCCGGCATATTTTATCCGGGTTTTTTTATTCTTCGATACCGATTATACTTTACTACGCTAAAGTTGTAAAGCGATTTAATATAGAATTTTAAAAAAATTCCTGAATAAAAAATCACCAGGTGGAAAGACCTTGGTGATTTTGGTTAAATATATAACTACTTATATTATTTTAGATAGGAAATAACTTCTTCAAGTGTGTCTGCAAAATGGATAGGTGCCATTTTCTTTTCGGTTGAAAGGCCGCTGTCGATCATAACCTGGAACTGAGCTTTTAAGTGGTCATAATATCCGTCGAGATTATAGACAATACAAGGACAGGAACGGATTTTTAATGAAACCATTACCATGACTTCAGAAATTTCATCAAGCGTTCCGAGTCCGCCAGGGAAAGCAATGAATGCATCTGAGTTATTAATAAGACCGGCTTTTCTTTCCGGAAGGTCCTTTGTGACAATAAGCTTTGTAATGCCTGTATGCTGAAGACATTTTTCAATAAACATCTCAGGTTCTATCCCAATAACTTTTCCGCCTGCCTCAAGGACTGAATCCGCAATTGCGCCCATAAGTCCGCAGTTTGACCCGCCGTAAATAAGGGTATGACCATTCTCGCCAATCCATTTCCCGAGTTCATGTACCTTTTCCTTAAATTTAGGAACAAATCCTTCGTGAGCTGCAAGATAGACTGTAATGTTCATTATTTTCTCCTTGAGGTGAAATTGGATGATTTAAGGAAATTATCAAGTCTTGTGAATTTATCCTCAAACTTATCGTATGTTTTCTTATTAATGATATACATAATGAATACGAACATAAGATAGAGCGGAAGAACAACTGCGCACATTGATAAAATAGCTTTACCCATTTCCCAGGTGAGGTTGGTGTCAAGACCGAAGAAATTGACAAGTAAATCCCCAGGAAGTTTTACAAGATAGCACGCAATGAAAATTCCTATCATTGCAAGATATGTTATTCCGTGTACAACGTTGAACGGAAGTGCGACTTTGAATAAAAGAAGGAATCCGCAGAAAGTTGTTAAAATGATGAATATTGTCTGACTCTGACCGGTAGTAAGATCCGGGAGGAAGAAACGGTTGCATATAATACATGCTATTGCTGCAAACAGCACGGTAACTGAACCCGGCACACAGTTCTTGAGAACTTTAGGCAGGAATCGTCCTGTTACTCTGTCATGGTTAGGTTCAAGGGCAAGAACTATTGACGGCATACCGATTGTTACCCCGCCCATAAGGGTAAGGTTCTGAGGTGCAAACGGAAGCGGGTCTGTAATGCATAAGAATAAAATTGCAAGAAGTGTGTTATAGAGAGTCTTCATAATATAAAGAGCAGCACTTCTTTCAAGGTTATTTATAGATCTTCTGCCTTCGGCCACAACTTTAGGCATGGAAGCAAAATTGCTGTCTAAAAGAACAAGGGAAGATACATTTTTTGCCGCATCTGATCCTGATGCCATGGCAATGGAACAGTCTGCTTCCTTAAGTGCAAGAACGTCATTTACACCGTCTCCTGTCATGGCAACTGTATGTCCTTCTTTTTTAAGAGCTTTGACAAGCATAAGTTTCTGATCAGGAAGCACTCTTCCGAAAATTGTGTATTTTTCTGCAGCTTCATATACCTCTTCCTCAGTGTGAAGGGTGGACATATCAATTATGTTGTCACAGTCTTCAAGGCCGGCTCTTTTTGCTACGGCACGTACTGTTGCAGGATTATCTCCGGAGATGATTTTTACATTTACTCCTTCTTCTTTAAAGAACCTGAGAGTATCAGGAGCTTCGGCTCTTATCTTATCTGTTATGAAGATGAAACTTTCAAGTTTAAGTTCGCCCTGAGGAAGTGCTGAACCGTCAAAAGGAAGGGTTGATGAAGCAATAACCATTACTCTGAACCCTTTTTCTGCCATTTCAGCAGTTTTTGACTTTATCTCATCTGTCTGGTTTTTAAATACAAATTCAGGTGCTCCGATGACATATGTTGTGCCGTTTATTCTAGCACCGGACCATTTTCTCTGGGATGAGAAAGGAACGATTTCCTCAGCTCCGCCTGTCACGTTAAAGCTCTTTACTGCATCCCTTAAAGCGTTTGCTGTTGCATTATCATCTGCAAGGGCAGAGGTAACATTTTTTATAATCTGTTTGACTTCGTCTTCAGTGTTTCCGTTTTCAGGTAAAATTTCATTTACCTCCATTGTTCCTTCTGTGATGGTACCTGTTTTATCAAGACAGAGCACATCGACTCTGGCAAGGGTTTCAACACAGTATAAATCCTGAGCAAGAGTGTTCTTCTGTGAAAGACGGATTACACTCACACAGAAAACGGTTGAGGAGAGGGCAACAAGACCGGAAGGAATCATTCCGATAATGGTTCCGATGGTTGTCATGACTGTCTCATTAAGCTCTCCGCCCTGGAGCAGGTATTTTACAAGGAAAAGGGCAATTCCGAGAGGAACAATGATAATTGCCATGACCTTTACAATAAGCATAAGTGAACGCCATATTTCAGAGTTAGGTTTCTTGAAATATTTGGCACCTGCTGAAATCTTTGCGGCAAAGTTATCCTGACCGATATGTATTACCTGTGCTTTTGCTTTTCCTGATACTACGAAACTTCCTGATGTGAGAGGATCTCCCGGCTGCTTTAAAATTGCATCCGGTTCACCTGTAATAAGACTTTCGTTGACCTCAATCTGACCTTCTGCAACAACTGAGTCTGCAACTATCTGTGAACCAGAAGATAAAATAACAATATCATCAAGAACGATATCCTCGGTTTTTATCTCTTCTGTCTGTCCGTTTCTTAATACATGGATTTTAGGTGCGGAAAGAATGGATAATTTGTCTATTGTTTTTTTAGCTCTGAGTTCCTGGAAAATTCCGACAAGGGCATTGAAAATAATCAGCAGCATGAAACCGAAATTTCCTATTGCCTTGATAACGTTGCCCTGCCAGTCCACAAAGAAACATAAAATAACTGCGAGTGCAATGAAAACAAAGTTGAAGAAAGTAATCAGGTTTTCTCTTAAAATCTGACCGACGGATTTCGTTTTGACATTCTGATCTCCGTTAATTTTGCCTTCAGCTTTTCTTTTCTCCACTTCATCAAGGGTGAGACCCTGATTAATGTCAGTGGTAATAGTTGTGCTTTCGGAGGCTGATTCAGTTTTGACTTCTTCAATATTTTCCATATACGCCTATAATAGGGTAATTATAGCAAATTAAGTCAAGAAATAAAACTTTATTTCGTGTATTGATTATATTTGAATGCTCATTTAAAATTATCTCAGAGAGATAGGAGGGTAAGTTTATGTCTCAGTATGATGTCATTATTGTTGGTGGAGCAACTTCAGGATGTTATCTTGCAAGACAGCTTGCATCAAAAGGAATCAAAGTAAAAGTCATCGAATCCTGCAGTGAAGGAAAAGCAGGCCGTTTTGACATAGTCCATATAAGGAAAGCAGACTTTAAGACTTTCAATCTTCCGGAGGTACATGAAGGGGACGGAATCTATGCATTCGGTTTTTCCGAAAACTCAATTTCTTCTCCGTATAACGATGTCCATGTGCCGACACCTGACCCGATTGTCGGTGTGCATTTCCCACTCTTTATTTCCCGTATGACCGAGTGGGCGAAAGAGTCAGGTGCAGAATTTGAATTCGATGCATCTTTTGACAGTGTTATTTTTAAAGAAAATAAGATTGCAGGAATTAAATATAAAAAAGACGGTGAGATAAAAGAAGATTACTGTAAACTTTTAATAGATGCAACAGGTATGAAATGCGCAGTAAGGAAACAGCTTCCGTCATCATACGGCATTGAGACAACGACACTGGGGCCAAATGATATGTTCTATGTTGTTCTTTACTATCTCAGAATGCCTACTCCGGATGTCAAAAATACCGGATGGGCAAATTATAAGACATGGATTGCACCGGCATCATCAGACCCTTATGAGAAAATTTTCGGAATAGGTGCATGTAATTCATTCGAATATGCAAAGGAAAGATATAAATATTTTGAGGAAAACTGCCCGGATCTTCCTAAAGGCACACTCATAAAAGAGGAAGTTGGCACAACTCCGTACACGCGTCCGCCATATACTATGGTCGCGGATAATTTCGTTGCAACAGGAGATGCAGCAAACCTTACAAAACCATTAAACGGTGAGGGAATCACAAGTTCCATGGTACAGATGGATGTAGCCGCAAAAGTAATAGAAAAAGCACTTAAGAAAGGTTCCTGCCTTAAAGAAGACCTTTGGGAAATCAATACTGAATACAACAAAGGTCAGGGAGCAGACTTCGTATTCCTCCGTGCACTTATGACAAAACTTGTTAAGGCAAAGGACAGTGAATTTGAATATTTCTTCAGAAAACTCCAGAAGCTCTTAGGAAAACTTATGGGAGATCCGGATGCCGAGGTAAAACTCACACTTGGTGACATAATGGGAGCTGCGGGTGCACTTCTCGGAGGACTGTTGACAGGCAAGGTATCCTTTAAGACATTGAATGCCGCTCTTGACGGACTTTCAAAAGGTAACAAACTGAAAAAGCTCTATGTCAATTTCCCGAAGAATCCTGCCAAATTCGATAAGTGGTGCTCAAAGGCAGATAAGGCATGGAATAAGGTTGGTAAGATGACCTGATATTTTGACCCAGATAGCAAAAAAAAAGGAACTCCGGTCTGCGAAGTTCCTTTTGATTTTTCCTTAAAGAATTAGAATTTTTCTTTGTAAGCTTTACCGAATTTAAGGACTGGTGTTTTGCTTGCTGCGATTGTGATAGGTTCTTTTGTTACTGGGTTGAATCCCTGTCTTTCTGCTTTTTCTTTTAATTCATAAGCACCAAAACCTGCAATTGCAACTTTGTCGCCTTTCTTTAATGAGTCTTCGATGATATCAGCATATGCTTCTACTGCAGCAGCTGCATCCTTTAAAGATAAATTTGCTTTCTCAGCAAGAGCTTTAATAAATTCCTGTTTATTCATAAAACTAGCCTCCTTGGGTTATTTTCCTTATCCCATTATAAGGTAAAAAGTTCCATATGACAATATGCAAATCCCGTACACGGCATCAAAAAAGCCGCTGATAATCATGTATAACATAGTTATAGAAGTTCAAAACAAATTTGCAAATAGCGTTTTTTTCTATGCAAATAGCGTTTTTTGTATAGTTTACTGATATTTACACCCATATCTCACTATGATATCATTTATTCATAATAATTATATAGGTGGGGAATCACCTTTCAGGAGGAAAAAGATTATGGCAAACGGTTACGGAATCTCTAAATGGGAAGACGCAAAATCCATTTATGCACAGCTCAAGGCACTCACAGAAAAACCAATTTACTGTGTATCAGATGAAGAACTCAAGAAGATCCTTGCATATTTTGACACAAACTGTGCAAAATCAAAGGAAATCACATCAGAAGCAAAGAAGTACATCCCGGGTGGTGTACAGCATAACCTTGCTTTCAACTATCCATTCCCAATGTGTATGGAAAAAGCAGAGGGTGCATATCTTTATGACCGTGACGGAAATCAGTACTTTGATTTCTTACAGGCAGGCGGCCCGACAATTTTAGGAAGTAACTATCCGGCAGTAAAAGAAAAAGCTATCGAACTTATCAACAACTGCGGTCCTGTAACAGGTCTTTTCCACGAAGGTGAATTACTCCTCGCAAAGAAAATCAGCGAAGTAATGCCGAACTGCGAAATGTTCCGTATGCTTGGTTCCGGTACAGAATCAGTTATGGCAGCAATCCGTGTAGCACGTTGCGCAACAAAGAAAAAACGTATCATCAAACTCGGCGGAGCATATCACGGCTGGTCAGATCAGATGGTTTACGGACTTAAGATTCCAGGAAGCCGTCAGTTCTTAGAATCACACGGAATTCCAGGATCATACGGAAAGACAGACGAAATCAGACCGAATGACTTAAAGATGCTCGAGAAGATGCTCAAGAAGAACGCATTAAGAGGCGGCACAGCAGCAGTTATCGTAGAACCAGTCGGTCCGGAATCAGGAACACGTCCGGTAGATCAGGACTTCAATATCAAAGCAAGAAAGCTTGCTAAGAAATACGGCGCACTCTTCATCTTTGATGAAGTTGTAACAGGATTCAGAGTAGGTCTCCACGGAGCAGCAGGATACTTCTTCAACGAAGTAGCAGGAATTCCTTACAACGAAGATATCTATAAAGATGAAAACGGCGAAGAGTGGAATATCAAAGTCAAAGAAGTTGTTGACGGAGAAATCAAAGAATACACAAGACCGGCAAAGAACAGAGACTTATATCCGGATCTTACAGTTTTCGGTAAAATCGTTGCAGGCGGATATCCGTCAGCAGGCGGCGTAGGCGGAAAGAGAGAATATGTTTCACTTATGGCAGCAGGTCTTGCAGGAATGGGCAAGAAAGCATATGTCGGCGGAACACTCGCAGCAAACCCACTTTCATCATTTGCAGGATACTGTGCAATCTGTGAAATCGAAAAGAACAACGCATGTGAAAAAGCTGGAAAAGCAGGTGACAGACTTGCAGCAGGCTTAAAAGAACTCGTAAAGAAATACAATTTACCATACGTTGTTTATAACCAGGGCAGTATTGTTCACCTTGAATGTACAGGTGCAATGAGCTACGACTTCTCAAATATGAACTTACTCGGTTCAATCATCCCGATGCTCAAGAAGAAACCTGAAATGCTCAGAAGAAAAGTTGCTATGGAACAGATGGGTGCAGCTTATATGGCAAACGGAATCGTTACACTCGCAGGTTCAAGACTTTACACATCAATGGCAGATACAGACGAAGTTATCGATGCAGCACTTGCAAAATTCGAAGAAGTATTCAAGACAGTTGTAGAGTGCACAGATGATTCAAGATTTGAAAAGAAACCTCACTAATTACAAAAGATGATTATGTGTTGCACGGGCAAAACCGTGCAATACTTATTAACAGGAGTAAAAAATGAACGAATTAATCGTAAGTAATATCAGCAAATATGCAAAACTTCTCAAAGACAGAAAATATATCCAGTCAGGATACATTGCTGTTAAGGAAGAGGATGGAATTGTCGTCACAAATGCAAAGGCAGATTTTTCAGATATAAAGGAAGAAGATCTCGCTTTTGTCAATGATAAGAACATTGAGACACTTGAAGGCAATTTCAGAGCAGCAGCAGTAATTTTATTCTGTGCAATCAAGCAGGATAAGGAAGCTAACGCAGCAGCCATTGTTGACTCTGATGCAATTCTTAAATTCTCATCAAAGAGAAAGACATTAAAACCTATTCTTGATGATATGGCACAGATCTGCGGTATCTCAATTAAGTGTGCATCCAAGAATGTCGCCTCAGAAGTTGTAGCTGCAATCTCAGGTCAGAGAAATGCATGTTTCCTCCCGGATGCAGGTGCAGTTGTAACAGGAAGAACACTTGATGAGGTATGTACAGCCACTTTAGTCCTCGATAAGGCATGTAACGCTGAAATTCTTGCTGAACCGAAAGGTGGCACAACAAGCATGAGCACATTCAATGCAATTCTCGAGCATGTTGTATTCAAAATGAAATATTCCAAGACAAATCAGAAGAGTCAGAAAGAGGCAGAAGGCGTTAAGGATGACTCTAAGAAACAGGAAGAAGTGAGAGTTTCCGCTGTTGTTACTGATGAGGAAAAGAAGATAGCACAGGCAATCAAGGATGCAGGTGTAAGACTTCTTGATGAAAATCTTGTTCAGGGAACATGGGGCAACATCGGCGTGAAACTTGATGAGAAATACATGCTTGCAACACCATCGGGAATTGACTATATTCTCCTTCAGCCAGAGCAGATGGCAAAAGTAGATATGGAAACTCTTGAATGGACAGGAACAAACAAGGCAACATCCGAAAAAGGCATTCATGCAATCCTTCTTAAAGGTGATATCACTGCAACAATCCACACTCATCCTTTCTATGGCTCAATTCTTGCTTCAATGGGCAAGGCAATGCCTGTTCCTGAAAAATATCAGGATATTTTAGGAAAAGAAATCCCGTGCGCAGCTCCGGCACTTCCTGGAACAGGAAAACTTGTTAAGAACTGTGCAGCAGCTATCGGTGATGCACCGGCATGCTTTATGGGACACCACGGAGTAATTGTAAAAGGTAAGGACCTTGAAGATGCATTTAAGGTAGCAAGAGCTCTTGAAGATGCATGTAAGGAATACCTCGGAGTAAAAGAAGAAGCTCCAGCAGAGGCACCTGCCGAAGAGGCTGCACCTGAGGAAACAAAGGAAGAAGCATAATACATGAGGGAGACTCCGGTCTCCCTGATTTTTTTATGAAACAGTTATTAAGTAAAATATCAGTATTATTGGTTTTGACACTGGTCTTCTGTGTCGTTTTCACATCCTGTAATAAGGATGAGTCTCCTGCTTCGCCTGAGCCGCTCAGTTTTAAGGATTACATTGCCGGCGGCGGCACGCTTCTATGGAGCGATGAATTCGACGGAACTGAAATTAACAAAGATAATTGGATGGTTATGGGAGAGGATTATCCTGTGGCTGACCATGGCGGGTACTGGATTAAAGATAATGTTACCGTATCCGACGGATACCTTAAAATTAGTGCATTCTTTGACGGGGACTATTTTTATGCAGGTGCCATAAATTCCCAGGGAAGATATCCATCAAAATACGGATACTATGAGATAAGATGTCGTCTCCCGGAATATTACGGACTCTGGAGTGCTTTCTGGATGCTCCCTGAGGATGGTGCAGGTTATCAGAGTGATGAGAACATGCAGACTAAAAACACGGATAAATACGGCGCAGAAATAGATATTTTTGAGGCTCCTTTCTCTCCAGCCAATCAGGTACAGCACACACTTCATATAGGCGGAGACAGGGGAATTCAGACTTTCAGGTATTCCAATATAGAAACAGAAAAAGATGAAGATAATTTTTATAATTCCTTCCACACATACGGCCTTTACTGGGATGAGAATACATATGTATTTTTTATCGACGGAGAGGTGATGTGGGCTACAGATTATGATGCCCATGTATCACATGCGGAGGAATATCTCTGCGTTACACTTCAGGCAGGAGGCCATGTTGAAAACGGTGTTCCTGTAACAGGGCATGCTTTCAGTACGCCTTGGCTTGCATCTCCTGAAGACCCGAGAAATGTGTTCTCAGATGATAACAGTTTCATAGTCGATTATGTAAGGCATTATGACCTTTATGACGGTCCGGATGCAATTCCTACAGACATTGATCCCGGGTTCTGATTATGAATAATACAAATCGTGTCTTATCCCGAGAAAATATTAAATATTTTATATTTTTCGAAGGTTAATTGTTTGACACTTTTACAGGCACTTAATATAATTTTGATATAAAGTAGCAAAAGCCATAGACAATACACAACCTAGGGGACAAAGAACCCCGGCAACCACCAAATGTTGTGGTAGAGGAAAAGTGATGAAGTTATTGGAAGAGCGTATTTTGAAGGATGGAAAGGTTTTACCTGGTGAAATCCTCAAAGTCGGAAGTTTTCTTAATCATTTAATTGATAGCAGACTTCTTGATGAGATCGGCAAAGAGATCTCTAAGCTTTTTGCGGGCTACGAAATTAATAAGGTTTTAACATTAGAGGCATCGGGAATCCCTATGGCATGTGCAGCAGCACACTATATCGATTGTCCGGTCCTTTTTGCTAAAAAGAGCAAAACAGCTAATATTTCAGAAAACTGTTATTCATCCCTCGTTCACAGCTATACCCACGGCAATGATAATAATATTATGGTCGAGAAAGATTTCCTTACAAAAGATGATAAGGTTCTTGTAATCGATGATTTTCTTGCAAACGGTGCAGCTCTTACCGGACTCATTGATTTAGTAAATCAGGCCGGTGCAGAACTTGTCGGATGCTGTGCTGCCATTGAGAAAGGCTATCAGGGCGGCGGAGATAAGTTAAGAGCAAAAGGAATAAAAGTTGAAAGCCTTGCTATTATCGATAAAATGACTGACACAGAAGTTATATTTAGAAAATAATAGTATATAAATAAGTAATAAACCTAAAATAAAAAATAAAACCCAAAACGGGCTCAAAAAGGAGAAAAACATGAAAAAGAAACTTTTAGTCTTACTCGTAGCAGTAGTACTCGTAGCTTCATTATGCTTCGGTCTTGTTGCATGTAACAAGAACACAGATGATATTAACGAAGTTGAATTTGCACCATACGATGTTGATGAACCAGATTATTCAGGCGTTGATTTCTCAAAGGTTAAGATCGGTATGATCTGCTTACATGACGAAAACTCAACATATGACAAGAACTTCATCGATGGTATGAAAGAAGCTCAGGCAGCTCTCGGTTTATCAGATGAACAGGTTATTATTGTAACAGGTATCCCAGAAGGAGATGAATGTTATCAGAAAGCTTGTGAATTAGCAGAATCAGGTTGTAACTTCATTTTCGCAGATTCTTTCGGACATGAAGATCATATGATTAAAGCTGCAAAAGCATATCCAAATGTAAAATTCTCACATGCTACAGGAACAAAGGCACACACAGAAGATCTTGCTAACTATTCAAACGCATTTGCATCAATCTATGAAGGACGTTATATCGCAGGTGTTGCAGCTGGTCTCAAACTCAATGAAATGATTGAATCCGGCAAAATCACAGCAGCACAGGCAAAGATGGGTTATGTTGGTGCTTGGACATATGCAGAAGTTATCTCTGGTTATACATCATTCTACCTTGGTGCAAAATCAGTTTGCCCATCAGTAACAATGGATGTTCAGTTCACAGGTTCATGGTATGATGAAACAGCAGAAAACAATGCAGCAAAAGCATTAATCGCACGTAACTGTGTTCTTATTTCTCAGCACGCTGACTCAATGGGTGCACCAAATGCTTGTGAAGAAGCAGGTGTTCCAAACGTATCATACAACGGCTCAACACTTAAAGCTTGCCCGGATACATTTATCATTTCTTCAAGAATCAACTGGGCTCCATACTTCAAGTATGCAATTGCTCAGACAGTTAAGGGCGAAGCAATCGCAAAAGACTGGACAGGAACAATCAAGACTGGTTCTGTAGTTCTCACAAACCTCGGCGGAAACGCAATGGCAGCTGGAACAGTTGAAAAACTTACAGAAGTACGTAATGGCCTTGTTGCTGGAACAATCAAAGTATTCGATACAGCAAAAGATAACTTCATCACAATCAGTGGAGCAAAAGTAGATTCTTATATGGCAGACGTTGACACAGATGCAGACTTCAAAAAAGATACAGAAGTTGTAAGCAATGGATACTTCCATGAGAGTGAATTCCGTTCAGCACCATATTTCGATGCACAGATTGACGGTATCACACTTCTCAACACAAAATATTAATTAAACTTTTACACCTTGCCCTTTTAGGGCAGGGTGTATTTATCAGTGTTTTCAACTACGGACCGTATAGTCCGTAATTGTATTTATAAGACTATTATATTTATGTACGCAGTAGAATTAAAAAACATTACAAAAGCATTCGGCACAAAGGTTATTGCCAATAAGAATGTAAGTCTGGGAATCGAAAAAGGTGAGGTTCTTTCACTGCTAGGAGAAAACGGCAGCGGAAAAACAACACTTATGAATATGATTGCAGGCATTTATTATCCGGACAGCGGTCAGATTTTGGTTAACGGCAAGGAAGTTGTTATCAAATCACCAGTTGATGCGTTTGCGAACAAAATCGGTATGGTACATCAGCATTTCAAACTTGTTGATTTATTTACCGCTGCAGACAATATCATTTTAGGCGAAAAGATGCCTAAGTTCAGCGTTACTGAAGAAAGAGAAAAATTAAAAGCTGATCTTAATACGGTGAATGTTGTTATTGATCCGGACGATCCTCATCATCCTGTAAAAACAATCAGGAAGGGAGATATTAAGGCAGAAAGAATCAGAACAAAAGCAAAGAGCTCAGTTCTTCCATTGATAAAGCTCGGAAAGAAAATCAAATTCAATCATCTTTCCAAGAACAGAATCAAGGTATTACAGGAAATTGCATCCAAATACGGATTCGAGATTAATCTTAAGAAAAAGATTTATGAGATGTCCGTCAGTGAAAAGCAGACTGTTGAAATCATCAAGGTTTTATACCGTGGTGCTGATATCCTTATTTTAGATGAACCTACGGCCGTTCTTACTCCGCAGGAAATTCAGAAACTTTTCAACGTTATCCGTAAGATGAGAGAGGATGGTAAGTCAATTATCATTATCACTCATAAACTTAATGAGGTTATGGAAATCAGTGACCGTGTCGCCGTATTAAGAAAGGGCGAACATATCGGAACTGTAAAAACATCCGAAACAAGCGAAAAAGAACTCACGGAAATGATGGTCGGCAGAAAGATAGAACTTAATATCGAAAGGACCATCCCTGAAAATGCAAAACCTCGTCTTGTTATTAATAATCTCACAGTTCTTAACAAAGAAGGAATGACAGCCATAGATAAAGCTACATTCAATATTAACGGCGGCGAGATTCTCGGTGTAGCCGGTATTTCCGGAAACGGTCAGAAAGAACTCCTTGAAGGTATTGCAGGCCTTCAGAAAGTTGTTGATGGTGATATCACATTCTATAATCCGAAAGAAAACAAACCTGTTACATTCTATCACAAGAATATTGCTCAGATCAGGGATCTCGCAAAGAGAGGATTTTTCCATTATCCTGACGGAACACAGGTAGATCTTTCACATAAGTCTAACAAAGAGTTAACTGAACTCGTAAACAAAGAACAGATTCTTTTCTATGAAGATGAAGTCATTGATTTAAGAGACAGGACTCCGCTTGAGATCAGAGAACTCGGAATCAAATTATCATTTGTTCCTGAAGACCGTCTCAGCATGGGACTTGTCGGCAATATGAGTATCGTTGATAATATGGCACTCAGAAGCTACAGAAAAGGCAAATCCATCTTCGTAAACCGTAAAAAACCGAAGGAACTTGCAGATAAAATTATTGAGGAACTTGAAGTCGTAACCCCGAGTGATATGACACCGGTCAGAAGACTTTCAGGAGGAAACGTACAGAAGGTTCTCGTAGGACGTGAAATAGCATCATCGCCAAAGGTTCTTATGGCTGCATATCCTGTAAGAGGACTCGATATTAACTCTTCATATGCTATCTATAATATCCTTAACAGGCAGAAGGAAAAAGGAGTTGCTGTAATTTTCGTAGGAGAAGATTTAGACGTACTTCTCGGTCTTTGTGACAGAATCCTTGTTCTTTGCGGCGGTAAAGTCAGTGGCATGGTGGACGCAAGAAATACAACAAAAGAAGAAATTGGTCTTTTAATGACATCTATGCCGGAAAAGGTAGAAATGTTTACCGATGAAATAACTGAAAAGGAGGAAACTGTAAATGACTAAGACAACGCATGAACCTCTTTTACATTTAACAAAAAGAACAGAATTCCCTAAGTGGAAAGCTATGCTTTTAAGACTGGCCGCTTTTGTCGTTTCTGTTTTTGTATGTGCTGTAGTAACATCACTTATCACCGATAAATCACTCGGATATTTCTTCAAACATTTCTTTGAAGGTATTTTCGGAACATCCAGAAACACTTGGAATACTTTCCATGATACTGCTCTTCTCCTTTTGGTTGCTCTTGCTGTTACTCCGTGCTTTAAGATGAAGTTCTGGAATATCGGCGGCGAGGGTCAGATCCTTATGGGAGCTCTCGGCTGTGCGGTTATTGTTAACTTTATGGGCGGTACATCAAGTGATGGTCTTACAATCTTCCTCTCACTCGTGTTAGCACTTGTATTCGGTGTTGTTTGGTCTGTTATACCGGCTCTTTTAAAAGCGAAATGGAATACAAATGAAACGCTGTTAACTCTTATGATGAACTACATTGCAGTATGTCTCACGGAATATTTTATCAAGAGCGTTGCATCAACCGGAACAGGAACTCTTACATTTAACTCGGGTGTTGTCAATCCGATTGCAGGAAATGAATTCTTATTAAAGATTATCGTTGTTATCGTTGTAACAATCTTGATGGCAGTTTATCTTAAATACTCAAAACACGGATATGAAATAACAGTTGTCGGTGAGAGCCTTAATACAGCAAAGTATATTGGTATCAATTCCAAAAAAGTTATTATCAGAACACTTGTTCTTTGCGGTATTCTCTGCGGACTTGCAGGTTTCTTACTTGTAAGTGCAACAAACCATTCGATCCACAGCTCTTCAACTGTTGGAGGCAGAGGATTCGTAGGGGTTCTTATTTCATGGCTTGCTCAGTTTAACCCGATTCTTATGGCTGTTGCATCATTCTCAGTATCATTCATTGATCACGGTGCCTCAGAGGTAGGCAACTATGCAAGACTCGGAGCCTCATATCCGGATGTCATGACTGGTATATTCTTCTTCTTTATCATTGCTGTTGAATTCTTTGTAAACTACAAAGTTGTATTTAAAAAGAACACAAAAAAAGAAAAAGCACCAGCAAAATTAGCAGAAGCAAAGGAGGAAAAATAAATGTTTGTCACATTAGTTACACAGGCAATTAGATTCGGCGCAGTATTCCTCTATGGTTCAGCAGGTGAAATACTTGTAGAAAAATCCGGACACCTTAATCTTGGTATCCCTGGTATTATGTGTATCGGTGCTATCGGCGGATGTATGGGAGCAAATCTCGGCTGGCAGGCAGGAATGCCTAATGCATTAATCATTATTATGGCCGTTTTGTTTGCTTTCCTCTTCGGTGGCCTTGCAGGAGCATTATACGGATTCTTTACAATTACATTAAGATGCAACCAGAATGTTACAGGTCTTACTCTTACAACATTCGGTGCAGGTGCTCTTGGTTTCTGGGGATCTGCTATGGCAAAAGCCGGTACTACTTTCTATAAGGCAAGTAAAGCATTTACAACGCCAATGTTCGGAGCGGGTGTCGGAACAGACGGGTTCTCCACAATTTTCTTATCACACGGAACTCTTGTTTATCTTGCAATAGTTATTGCAGTTGTTATGGCAATCATTCTTAAAAAGACAAGGGTTGGTCTTTCTCTTGCAGCTATCGGTGAAAATCCTGCAGCAGCAGATGCAGCCGGTATCAATGTTATCAGATATAAATATGTAGCATGTATTGTCGGCGCCGGAATTGCCGGAATAGGCGGAGCATTCTATCTCCTGGACTGTACACGTGGTTCTCTTGAATATGTTATCGATGCAATGGGATGGCTCGCAGTTGCACTCGTTATTTTCTCACTCTGGAGACCGAATATCGCAATCATCGGCTCATTCGTTTTCGGACTTTTATATATTCTTCCGAACTATATCACCGGTGTTGACTTTGCAGATAAAGAACTTATAAAGATTGTTCCGTATGCAGTTACAGCACTTACTCTTATCATCATTTCATTCTTTAATAAGAAAGAGACACAGCCTCCGGCGGCCCTCGGACTTCCGTATTTCAGAGAAGACAGATAAAGATATCGCAAAATTAATCAAGGAAGCACTTCAGGTTGAAGTGCTTCTTCAATATTAGTATAATATATTTTATGGGACAGAAAGGTTTAAAGGGTGTGCTTGTCACACTGGCAGTATTATTTGTAATTTTCTTTGTGCTGGGAATAGTTCTCGGTGCAGCAAACGGCGTTGCAGCGACAATTAATGATGATTCACTTCCTTGTGAGGAATTATCTTCATGGATGCAGTATATTAATGATGATACATTAATAACTGATATTGTTATCCCGGGTTCACATGACAGCGGTACATATACAATGGCATGGCACTCCGAGACTCAGAGCAGGGAGATTAAGGACCAGCTTTTATGCGGGACAAGATATTTTGATATACGTATAGGCCTTGTTAAAGGCGAACTCAGAGTTTTCCACGGACCGACAAACGGACTTCCTGGAGAACCTGTTATCGAAGATATTGCAGCATTTTTAGATAATAATCCAAGTGAATTCCTTATTCTTGATTTCCAGCATTTCAAGGGTGGCTCGGAAGAAAAGGTAATTGCCCTTCTTGAGGAAAAACTTGCAGGGAAGATGGTGGATAACACAGCCGGAATTGATGAACTTACTTTCATTAAAACCTTAAAACTTAAGGATGTAAGAGGAAAAGCTCTTATATACTGGGGAGTCGAGGACAAACAGAGAGAAAAGACATATGTTTTTTCAAGGAACAATGACGAGGGTACAAGAGCCGGGTCAACTCTTAACTCATATTATTTTTCTGCAGAAAATGGTAAGCCGTCCGAAAAATACATAAGCACATCTATCCCGAAATACATAGATATGGCTAAAAACAGTGATGGCGGTCTTTTCGTTCTTCAGTGTCAGCTGACTGATGCGATTATTATCATGGGACCTAAATACAGAGAAGCCCAGAACGAGAAGAATATGAACGAGTTTATTGAGTCTTTAAATACCAGCGAGGATCTTAAACATATTAATATCGTTATGAGGGATTATGTAAGCCCTTCGAAAACAGGAATTACGTTAAAACTTAACTTATCCAAAGGTATTGTTAAAGATATGGACAAATACACAGCAATATTAAATAACTTAACCAGGTAAATTATGACAGGGTCATTTCAGCAGTATACAGAAAAAGATTTTTTAGAGACAGATTTTGTGAATAAGAGAATCCCTCTTATTATTGTTGATGTGAAAAACGAAGAGGAAGTCTTAAAGCATGCAGCAAAAATCTACGGGGATATACCATACAAAAAGGAAGAAGGCAGCATAATTTTTGACGGAATGGGTTTTCTTGAATGTAAGTCCTTTGACTTTTCCGATTTTGTAACAATCTTAAAAAGACTTATGGCACCGGACGGATGCGAATGGGACAGAGCACAGACTCATGAATCTATAAGAATCAACCTTATAGAAGAGGCATATGAGCTTTTAGAGGCCATAGATAAGAAAGATGCCCTTATGATGCAGGAAGAAGCAGGGGATGTCCTTATGCAGGCTGCATTCCATACGCAGATAGCGGAAAAGAATGGTGAGTTTGACTACTATACAATGTTTACAAATCTCTGCAGAAAACTTATAGACCGTCATACACATATATTCGGTGAGAATCATGCATCAAATCCTGAGGAAGCATTAAAGTTCTGGAACGAGGCCAAGAAAAAAGAAAAGAAATATGAATCGGTAACTGATGCAATGACAAGAGTTCCTTCAAATCTCCCGTCACTTTTATATGCTGAGAAAATCCAGAAACTTGCGAAGAAGTCCGGCTTTGACTGGCCTAGCGTGGACGGAGCACTTGAGAAAGTCATTGAAGAACTTGAGGAAGTAAAAAATGCTGACAGGGAACATCTTGAGGAAGAATGCGGCGATTTACTCTTTGCAGTCGTCAATGTGTTAAGATTCTATAAAGTTGAGCCTGAAATCGCTTTAAGGGAAGCCTCAGTAAAATTTTTAAGAAGATTCAGCGGAGTTGAAGAACTTGTGAAAAAGACAGGGAAGGATATGAAAGAGTTCTCTCTTGATGAACTTGATGAATTCTGGAACCAGGTAAAGAAGAATGAAAATAGGTAATATAGAGCTTAAATCCAATCTTCTTTTTGCACCTATTGCCGGGTTCTCGGATGCCGGTTTCAGGGCAATATGCTCTTCTTTCGGGGCAGGCCTTACATGCACTGAACTTGTAAGTGCCAAGGGACTCTGCTATAAAAATGAATCGACGAGGGATCTGCTTAACAAGGTGGAAGGTGAGTCCCCGGTTGCTGTTCAGCTCTTCGGTTCAGACCCTGAGTTTATGTATAAAGCTGCAAAAGATGAGAGGCTTAAGCCGTTCGATATTATAGATATCAATATGGGTTGTCCTGTAAAAAAAGTGTTTAACAATGGCGATGGCAGCGCACTCATGAAATCCCCTGAACTCATCAAAGAGGTAGTTAAAGCAGTCAAAGAGGGCGGACAAAAGCCTGTTACGGTCAAAATACGTGCAGGAATAGAGATGGGGAAACCTCTTGCTGTTGAGTGTGCACTGGCTGCAGAAGAGGGCGGTGCGGATGCTGTGACAGTCCATGCAAGATACCGTGAACAGTTCTATTCAGGGGAAGCAGATCATACCATAACAAGGGATGTTAAAAGCGCTCTCAGCATACCGGTTATTGCTAACGGTGATATTACAGATTATAAGTCACTGGAAATGGTAAGTGAGATTACCGGTGCTGACGGATTTATGATAGGAAGGGGTGCTCTTGGTAATCCGATGATTTTTTCGGAGCTCCGGGGAAATACGGTAAATGTTCTTAAAAAACCTCTTATCTATCAGCATATAGAAATACTGAGAAAATTTTACAGAGATGAAACTGTCTGTAATGCAATGAAGCTGCATCTTTGTTATTATGCAAAGAACACAAGGGTGGCAAAAGCAGTGAGGAAAGAAGCAACTTCTGCAAAAACACTGGACGACATTTTCAGAGTGGTGGAGGAATATTTTGTTTAACGTAGTTTTATTTGAGCCTGAAATTCCTCAGAATACAGGTAACATAGCAAGAACATGTGCAGCAACCGGATGCAGACTCCATTTAATTGAGCCTCTCGGATTTAAGATCGAGGATAAATACCTTAAAAGAGCGGGCCTTGATTACTGGCCGCTTGTAGAAGTCATTACTTATAAAAATATTGATGAATTTTATGAGAAGAATCCTGAAGTCAAAGAGAATATTTATTATCTCACAACCAAAGGTTCCATCAGGTATGATAAGGTTTCTTATAAAGAAGGAGACTATTTTATGTTCGGACCGGAGACAAGAGGACTTCCTGAAGAGTTGCTTCATGATAATTACGGTCAGGCGGTAAGAATACCTATGATAGAGGAAGCGAGAAGCTTGAACCTGTCTAATTCGGTAGCAATTGTTGTCTACGAAGCGGTAAGACAGACGGATGCCGCAGGACTGCTTGAAAAAGGACATTTGACTAAGTTTTAATGAAGGCGTGCCACTAGGCACGTTTTAATTTTCAGATATTGAAATTTCCAGGTCGAATATTGGCTTGAAATTTCAGTTTTCACTGATTTTCTGAAAAATGCCTATTTGGTTGTTATGGATTGTTGACTTTCTCCTCTTAATCCAATAATATTGTATTTGATGGAGCAAACAATATGATTTATACTACTCAAATGTTAAAAGAAAAGTACTCAATTTATGCCAATCCACTTGATAAAATCAAAAGGGATGCATCTGATGGGACAATAATCAGACTGACCCGCGGCCTTTATGAGACTAATGCACATGCGGATCCGGTTTTTCTTGCTGCGCCTATTTTGTCACCATCTTATATAAGTTTTGATTATGCTCTTTCATATTACGGATTAATTCCGGAAAGAGTAGTGGCAGTTACCTCAGCTTCCTTTATGCAGAGAAAAAACAAAACATTCACCAATTATTTCGGCAGGTTTGAGTTCTCTGATATTCCGGCAGATCTATTTTCGGAAGGACTTACGATAATATATGACGGCGATTACTACGGCTGCAGAATAGCAACAAAAGAAAAAGCCATATGTGACTCGCTGTATAAGTGGCCACCGGTAAGGAGTATTAAGGATTTAAAAGAACTTATGTTCGAAGACAAACGAATCGATGAGGAAGAGTTTGGAACATGTGACTTTGATGAACTGATAAGACTTGCATCGCTTTACAGAAAAAATAATCTGAACCTGCTGATAAAACTTATCAGGAAGGAGTACATAAATGAATAAAGCACTTGAGATGATGCTGGCAAAGTATAAACCGGAAAATAATACAGATAAAGAGAATGCAATAAAGGAAATTGTTCAGGAAATAATTCTTTCCGGTTTATCTAAGGGAGATTTCTTTAAAAGGGCGGCTTTCTATGGAGGGACCTGCTTAAGAATATTCCATAATCTAGACAGATTCAGCGAGGATCTGGATTTTGCATTAACAGACAACGAAGATTTTGATTTTACAGAATATTTCCCGTTTATAGAAAATGAACTTAAAACATATGGTATCGGAATGGAAATATCAAACAAAATGAAGGATGAAGAGTCTGCTGTAAAAAGTGCATTTGTCAAAGGGAATACCATAATGCTTATGATGTGGTTTTTCCCGAATGACTCAGTTTCCGGTAATCTTGCAGGGAACCAGAGAATCAAAATAAAATTTGAAATAGACACAGATAATCCGGAAGGAGGAAGGACGGAGACAAAATACAGATTGCTTCCATCACCATATGACGTACGTGTTTTCGATGAATCGACTCTGTTTGCGGGTAAAATTCATGCTATTCTCTGCAGAGAGTACAAAAACCGTATCAAAGGAAGAGATTATTATGATTACCTTTTCTACTGCAGTAAAGGCACGGAAATAAATATGACATACCTTGTAAGCAAACTTAAAAATTCAGGTAAAATCGACAAAGCCAAAATTGTTACGGAGGCGGATTTAAAGGCAATGCTTTATGAAAAATTCATGAAAACAGATTATGAACTTGCTAAAGAAGATGTATCAGGATTTATTCAAAATCAGGAAATGTTAAGGCTCTGGTCTAAGGAATTGTTTATATCAACCCTGGAGGAATTATCCTTTACTAAATAATACTGTTTGCACCGGGTCAGCACTGCTGGCCCGTTTCTGTACTTGCATTTTTCACCATATTAATATAAAATTGTTATATTAATGTATATACGCATATAAAGGAGTTTATATGGCTAACTTTTTATCAGCAATTACCAAACCGGGTGAAATAGTAGCATTTGTTCTCTATTTTATTTTGGTTATAGGCGTAGGTATTTTCTTCTTCTTAAAGGGAAGGAAAGGCGAATCCGGTGAAAAGCAGTTCTTCCTCGGTGGAAGAAAGATGGGCGGTCTTGTATCAGCTTTATCAGCCGGTGCATCAGATATGAGTGCATGGTCACTTATGGGACTTCCTGGTGCAATCTATATGTATGGTCTTGGCCAGGTATGGATTTCAATCGGACTTTTTATCGGAACAGTTCTTGCATGGATTTTCGTTGCTCCTAAACTCAGAAGATATTCAATTCTTGCGAAAGACTCAATTACGGTCCCTCAGTTTTTAACAAAGAGATTTGATTCGGACAAAAAAGGTCTTCAGGTTATCTGTGCAGTAATCTTTATGATTGTTTACTGTGTATACGGTGCTTCATCAATCAATGCATGCGGTACTCTTTTCAATACCCTTTTCGGAATGAAAGAAGAAATCGCAATGACCATTGCAACAATAATCATTATTGTTTACGTATTCCTTGGCGGATATAACGCAGTCTGCTGGACAGACTTCTTCCAGGGCATGATTATGCTTGTCGCATTAATGCTTACCCCGATTGTCTGTGTGGCTCTTATGAATGGTCCTGAGGCAGTTCTCGGCGCCGAATATATAGCATCAGCAATGCCTGAAAACTACTATAATATGCTTTCATCAGGAAGCTTTGACTGGAAGAGTGTGGCAGATATACTTACAGGACTCGGCTGGGGCCTTGGTTACTTCGGTATGCCTCATATCATCATCCGTTACATCGGTATCAAGTCAGAAAAAGAAATGAAGAAGTCCCAGTGGATCGGTTCATTCTGGACTGGACTCATTCTTTTAATGGCAACACTCGTAGCTATCCTTGCAAGAGATTTCTTCGGTTCAGGTGTCGAGGATAAATCTTCCCAGGTATTCATTCTTATGGCAAGAAATGTTTTCCCTGCATTTATCGGAGGACTTATCATCACAGCAGTTATTGCAGCATCTATGTCAACAGCAGACTCACAGCTTCTTGCTTCATCTTCTGCTTTTGCTTCAGATATCTATAAAACAACAATCAAGAAAGATGCAAGTGATAAAAACGTACTTCTTGTCGGAAGAATCGTTGTTGTTGTCATTTCATTAGTAGCATTCGGTATCGCAATGCTCGGAACAAGCAAGAAGGCAGACGGTACAGTTATCGTTCCTGCATTCTCAACAATCATGAGCCTCGTATCTGCAGCATGGGCGGCATTCGGTGCATCATTCGGTCCGGTCATCATTCTTGCTCTTTACTGGAGAAGACTTAACTATAAGGGTGCAACAGCAGGTATTGTCACAGGATTTGTAGTCGACATTTTATGGATGATCCTCTTCAATATGGAATACTACGGAATGACTTCAGCTGTATATCCTATCGGACTTTATGAAATCCTCCCGGGATTCGTGGCAGGTATGCTTGCAGCAGTTATCGTATCCTTCCTTACAGAATCACCGTCTGAGGAAGCATTAAGAATATTTGACCTTTATAAGGCAACAAAGAAGATTGATGTATCCAAGAAGATTGCAACAATGGAAATGAAGGACGGAACAACAGTTAAGGCCTATATCTCAAGAAAAGGCACAACTATTATTGACAGAGAACATTTCTTAGACAGAAAAGCATAATAAGGGCACTCCCTTATGGGAGTGTTCATTTTAAATGATTGAAAATATTATATCAATAGTGATATAATAAAAAAGTTCGTGAGAACTAACAGAATAAAAAATACTTATTTATATAAAGGAGACTTTTATGGCAAAACTCACAATCCGTGACATTGATGTCAAAGGTAAAAAGTGTTTAACACGTGTGGACTTCAACGTTCCTATGGTAGATGGTGTAATTACCGATGAAAACCGTATCAACGGAGCACTTCCTACAATCAAATATCTTGCAGAAAACGGCGCAAAAGTTATTCTCTGCTCACATATGGGAAAACCACACAATATCTTCACAGAAGGATTTGCACTTACAAAGAAAGAGAAAAAAGCTATTGATGAACTTGCAACTCAGGAAGAAAAAGATGCAAAGAAGGCAGAACTTATTGCAAAAGCATTAAAGAATGATCCTAAGAAATTTACATTAAAGCCGGTTGCAGACAGACTTCAGGAACTGCTTCCTGATATCAAAGTCACATTTGCAACAGACCTTGTTGGTGATGATGCAAAAGCAAAAGTAGCAGCTATGAAAGACGGTGAAATCGTTCTTCTTGAAAATACACGTTTCGAAGCAGGTGAGGAAGCAAACGATGAAGCACTCTGTAAAAAACTCGCAGAGTTCTGTGATGTCTATGTAAACGATGCATTCGGCACAGCACACAGAGCACATGCAACAACAGCAGGTATCGTTCAGTACGGATATGCAAAAGTCGCAGTTTCCGGTTTCTTAATTGAAAAGGAATTAATGTTCCTCGGAAATGCAGTTGAAAAACCTGTAAGACCATTCCTTGCTATCTTAGGCGGAGCAAAGATTGCGGATAAATTAAATGTTATTGATAACCTCTTAAATAAGTGTGATTCACTTATTATCGGCGGCGGAATGGCATATACATTCATTAAGGCAAAAGGCGGCACAATCGGTAACTCAATCGTTGATGATGACAAGATTGAATACTGTCTCAATATGCTCAAGAAAGCTGATGAACTCGGCAAGAAGATTTACCTTCCTATCGATACAGCAACCGTGGCTCAGTTCCCGGATCCTATTGATGCACCTGTGGAAGTCAAGTATGTAGAAACAATGGCAATTCCTGACGGAAGAGAAGGTATGGATATCGGCCCTGAGACAAGAGAACTCTTTGCAAAAGCTGTTAAGGAAGCAAAGACAATTGTATGGAACGGACCAATGGGCGTATTTGAAAACCCGACATGTGCAGAAGGCACAATGGCAGTTGCAAAGGCAATGGCAGAAACAGAAGCAACAACAATCATCGGTGGCGGAGATTCAGCAGCAGCAGTTGTTCAGCTTGGCTATGCAGACAAGATGACACACATTTCAACAGGCGGCGGCGCATCTCTTGAATTCCTTGAGGGCAAAGTTCTTCCGGGTATTGCATGCTTAAATGATGCACAGTAAAAGAAAATATTTTTTATAGGAGATATAAATTATGGCAAGAAAACCTATTATCGCAGGAAACTGGAAAATGAACAACACAATTGCAGAAACAAAGGCATTAGTAACTGATCTTATCCCACTCGTAAAAGATTCAGCATGTGACGTAGTTATCTGCACTCCATATACAGATTTAGCAACAGCAGTAGAACTCACAAAAGGCACAAATATCAAAGTTGGTGCAGAGAACGTTCACTGGGCAGAAAAAGGAGCATTCACAGGCGAAATTTCAGCTAAGATGCTTGTTGAACTCGGAGTGGAGTACGTAATTATCGGACACAGCGAAAGAAGACAGTACTTTGGTGAAACAGATGCAACAGTTAACCAGAGAGCAAAAGCAGCACTTGCAGCAGGATTAAAACCAATTATCTGCGTAGGTGAGACATTAGAAGAAAGAGAAGGCAACAAAGTAAAAGAAGTTCTTGACAGACAGGTTGCAGGTGCTTTCGAAGGAATTGATAAAGAAGAATTAACAAACATTGTTATTGCTTATGAACCAGTATGGGCAATCGGAACAGGTAAGACAGCTACTCCGGAAATCGCAGATGAAACAATCGCAATCATCCGTAAGAAAATGGAAGAACTCTATTGCCCGAAATGTGCAGAAGAGAAAGTACGTATCCAGTACGGCGGCAGCATGAACCCGAAGAACGTCAAAGAATTAATGGCAATGCCACAGATTGACGGCGGACTTATCGGCGGAGCATCACTTAAAGCAGTTGATTTCTCACAGGTTGTAAATTATTAATTTCATTAATAAGTAATTTGTTTTACTCCGCAGACTGCGGAGTAAAATTATTTAAAGGGTAAAATTTATGTCAGAAAAATTAGTACTTGTAGTAATGGATGGTGTCGGCAAATCAAAGACAGGTCTCGGAGACGCTGTGACTCTTGCCAATACACCTACTCTTGATAAATTATTAAAAGAATGCCCAAATACTTATATCAAGGCACACGGAACGGCTGTAGGCCTTCCTTCCGATGATGATATGGGTAACAGTGAAGTGGGTCATAACGCACTTGGATGCGGACAGATTTATTCCCAGGGAGCAAAACTTGTCGAGGAAGCTATTGAATCAAAAGCAATTTTTAATTCATCAGCATGGCAGTCCCTTAAGGATAACTGTGTCAAAAACGGTAGCGCAATGCATTTTATCGGCCTTCTCTCTGACGGAAATGTGCACAGCAATATAGGTCACCTTATCGCTTTGATAAAGGGCGCAAAAGAAGATGGTATCAAAAACGTTAACGTTCATATTCTTCTTGACGGAAGAGATGTGCCTGCCACATCAGCTCTTATTTATGTTGAAAAACTTGAGAGTGCTATGGCTGAACTTAATGATGCATCATTTAAGGCACAGATTGCTTCAGGCGGCGGCAGAATGAAGATAACCATGGACCGTTATTTTGCTAACTGGGAAATGGTAAAGAAAGGTTTTGATACACATGTATACGGAATCGGCCGTGGTTTTGACAGTGCAAAAGATGCTATTGAAACATACAGAAAAGAGAACGAAGGAATCATTGACCAGGATCTTCCTGCATTTGTAATTACAAAAGACGGAAAACCGGTCGGTGCCATGAAAGATAACGACAGTGTCATCCTTTACAATTTCAGGGGAGACAGAGCAATTGAGATTTCAATGGCATTTGACAATAAGGATTTTGATGCATTTGACAGAGGCAATATGCCAAAACTTATGTATGCAGGAATGCTCCAGTATGACGGAGATTTACACCTTCCTGAAAAGTTCCTCGTCGAACCACCGAAGATAAGACATACACTCTCTGAATTCCTTGTTAACAAAGGAGTAAAATCCTATGCAGTATCCGAAACTCAGAAGTACGGACATGTAACATATTTCTGGAACGGAAACAGAAGTGAGAAGTTCTCAGATGAACTCGAGGTATGGGAAGAGGTCCCGTCAGATAAAGTGTCATTTGACGAAAGGCCATGGATGAAAGCTGCAGAAGTGACAGATAAAGTCCTTGATGCGATGAAATCAGGAGAATATGACTTCATCCGCTGCAACTATCCTAACGGCGATATGGTAGGCCATACAGGCAGCCTTGATGCAACGATTATTGGCGTTGAAGCAGTAGACCTCGGGCTCTCAAGACTTCTTCCTGTTGCTGATAAATACGGTTATAAAGTAATTATTACAGCAGACCACGGAAACGCAGATGAGATGCTTGAGAAGAATAAAAAAGGTGAAATCTCAGTAAGAACTGCACACAGTTTAAACGTTGTTCCGTTCATTATCTATAATGCTGAATGCGAGATTAAAGAAGGAA
Organism: Clostridia bacterium; assembly: GCA_024405515.1. GTDB lineage: Bacteria > Bacillota > Clostridia > Christensenellales > CAG-917 > CAG-475. The sequence continues at coordinate 10,428 of JAKSOR010000009.1, read as the reverse complement.
GTTTCGGACTTTCCAACGTTGCCGCAACAGCAGTAAAACTTATGGGGTTTGAACCTGATCCGTCCTGGAATGAAGCAATTATCAAATAATTATTAAGCACTTAATATTCAAAACCGGAGCAGAAACTCCGGTTTTGTTTTACATATTGAAGATTAATTTTTCGGAGTTTCCTCTGTATTTATGTGCTCAGGAAGACTGCCATCAGCCGCTGACATCAGTGCATCTTTCTTTTTAAATATCTTTCTTATTGTGGCAAACATTATAGGAATGAATATCAGGTCAGATGCTGCATCTGCTACAGGGAATGCTGTCCAGTATCCAGCAAGTCCCATAGGTGAGAACTTGCAGAGGATAATTCCGAGAGGGATAAGTATACCAATCTGACGGAGAATTGATACCATCATAGCTTTGACTCCGTGTCCGACAGAATTAAATACTGCAATCATAATTACACTGATTGATGCAGGAACAAATGCAATAGAGCATATTCTTAATGCTTCGACGCCTACCATCATCTTGTTTTCGCTGTCCGGTGAGAATATCTTCATAAATACTTCCGGGCATGCATGGAATAAAATAAGCACTAAGAACATATATGTAAAGGCCATAATTGACGAAATCTTGATAGATTTTGTGAATCTGTCCTTTTTGTTTGCACCGTAGTTATAGCCCATAATAGGAATACATCCCTGGTTAAGCCCGAATACAGGCATAAATGCAAATGAGTTGAGTTTGAAATAAACTCCGAATGCCCATACTGCATCCTTGAATGAATTAAGGATAAAGTTGGATACCATGTACATTACAGAACTTATTGAGTTGAGAACGATGGTAGGAAGACCGACCTGAAGGATAGGGGTAATAATCTGCTTTTTTACTCTGAATCCTTTCTGGAAGAATACTTTGATATCCAGGTTATCTTTGGCTTTTACTATTTTAATGACAGGGATACACATAGCAACTATCTGACCGATAACGGTTGCAATAGCAGCACCAGGTGCACCTAAGTTACATACAGAGATAAGAATCGGGTCGAGAATGATATTTGTTACTGCTCCGACAATCTGTGTAATCATAGGAATAATCATATTGCCCATAGACTGAAGAATTCTGTTGAGCATAGTCTCAAACATGAACCCGAATGAACAGCATGTACAGATTGTCAGGTATACTGAACCCATTTCGTATACTTTGTCCCAGTCTGCGGCATCATTGCTTGCTGCGGCTGACTGAGTATAAACACGGATAAATGCATCAGAGATGAAGTATCCGATAATTGCAAAAACAGCACTCATTATTGCTGCGAGCAGAAGGCCGGTCTGAGCTGCATCGGATGCAGATTCATTTTTGCCTTCGCCTAGAAGTCTTGATATAAGTGAACCCGTTCCTACTGCAATGCCGATAGCAAAAGCATTGACAAGAAGCTGCATAGGGAGGGCATAGGAGAGGGCAAGCACACCGTTTGTTGCATCGTACATTCCTATGAATACGCTGTCAACAATGTTGTAAAGTGCCTGAACAAGCATACTTAAAATAGCCGGTCCGCTCATTGTGAGAATGAGTTTCATCATCGGCATAGTTCCGAGTTTTTTAGATTGTAATTCTTTTACGTCTTCCATTAATGTTCCTGTATGTTATCTAAAAATTTATGTTCATATCTGTACACCGGTTCTGCCGGTTCATTTTTGTACGTGAGTTTTAAGAGAAGAGGAGCGATGAGTGTTGAGATCAGGATAAGTATGAGTACAAACGGCATTATGTTAGGGTCTATTAATCCTGAATCAATTCCTTTCTGTGTGCAGACAAGAACCACCTCGGCTCTGACCATCATGCCGATTCCGACTCGTAAACTGTCTTTGACTGAGTATCTGCAGATGAGAGATCCAAGTCCGCACCCCACGACTTTTCCGATAAGTCCCGCTGCTATAAAAGCGAATCCGAAACCGACCATTACGCCGTTTAACGTTGAAAAATCAGCATTGATACCTATGTTTGCGAAAAACACAGGTGCAAAGATAAGATAGTTGGATGTCTCAACCTTTGAATCAACATAATCTGCTTCCTTAAATGATGAAAGAAGTATTCCTGCTATGTATGCTCCTGTTATGTCTGCCACTCCGAACCATTCTTCTGCTGCATATGCAAAGATAAAACAGAGTGCAATGGCAAGAATAGGTGTTCTTCTTCTGTGCGGATATTTTGCTGAAATCTTATTTAACAGCCATTTGATGACAAGCCCAAGTGCGATTGCTGCTGCAAAGAAAGCTATCATCATCCCGATTATTTTTCCTATGTTTGAGGATCCTTCTCCTTTTTTTATACTGATTATCAGTGAGAGAAGAATTACCCCGATAATGTCATCAAGAATAGCAGCGGCCATAATTGAAGTGCCGGCTTTTGAATTGAGTTTACCAAGTTCTTTAAGGCAGGCAACTGTCACGGATACAGAAGTTGCGGCCAGGATGGTTCCGTAGAAAAGGTTTGTCAGAATATCTGCTTCTGTCATTGAGGAGAATCCGCATGAAAAAGCGGTGGCTACAACGAATCCGAGTGAAACAGGGAAGACCACACCAAACAGTGTGATAACTACCGAAGGGAGACCAGTTGTGCTGAATTTATGAAAATCAGTTTCTATTCCTGCAGAGAACATAATAAGAATTACGCCTATTTTTGCGAGGAAAGAAAGCCCTTCAAGTGAATCCCCGTTAAGAATATCCTGTCCAGGGATATATTTAATGCAACCGAGAATAATTCCGGCAAGAAGCATACCTACAACCTGCGGTATGTTGATTTTTCTGCAGAGGATGGATAATACCTTTGAAAAAATGAGTATCAGTGCCAAAGGAAGCAGTATTTCAAAATATTCAATTGCCGAAATAAGACCTGTAAACATACTAGTTATTATTAAGCAACGGCATTCTTATAGTCAAGTAAATGCTTATATTATTTTAATAATATACTTCTAAGGTCATTGTTGACTTGCCTTTACCAAAATGATAAAATGGTACAAGATATAGTGGTATGGTGTTTTGCACAGTACCATAAAACCAGGAGACAGAATGGATACTTTATCCTTAGTGCTTACAGTAATAGAATTATTTCTTATAGTAGCAGTGGCCGTTTCATGTGCTATTGCTTTCAGTAAGCTTTCAAAGGTTCTGGTATTCCTTCCTGGAAGCATGAAACATATGTGTACTTATCTCTATGGATTAGTCATGCTTGCAGAGACGTTAGTATTACAGCTTTCGGATCTTATCTCAAAGAACCTGTATCTTATTAAGAAAACCATCCTGTTTTCGTGCATGTATTTAAGGTTCAGCATTGTTTCTGAGTACAGGACATTTTCAAAAAATATTTCTTTGTGTGTGACACGTGTTCACACATTTGTTTCCGGCGGATTTTCCCGTCTAAAGCAGCCGCTTTTGCGGTATGACAGCGGAGGAAAGAGTTCCTCTCAGTCTCTTGCATTAATTTCACAGGTCATTCTGCAATGATTTTTTAGACACGCGCGTAGTGTTTTTTTAGGTTATCGCGTGCGTGCGTATATACGTACGCGCGAACAAATACGAAAAAATTTTTAGGAGATATAAATATGTTAAAAGTTAGTAATTTAAAAAAGGTTTATCCAAAGAGCGACAGAGTTGCAGTCGATAACATTTCTTTCGATTGCAAAGCAGGAGAAATTTTCGGATTCCTCGGACAGAACGGGGCAGGTAAGTCAACAACAATCAAATGCCTGACAGGCATCCTTCCTTTCGACAGCGGTTCGATTGAGGTATGCGGATACGATATAGCCAAAGAGCCTATCAAAGCAAAAATGAATATGGGCTATGTTCCGGATAACCATTCTGTATATGAGAAACTTACAGGCAGGGAATATGTATATTATGTAGCAGACCTTTATAAAGTTTCCAAAGAAGACAGGGAAGAAAGACTTAATAAATTCCTTAAACTCTTCAAACTTGAGTTTGCAGTAGACAGACAGATTAAGTCATATTCACATGGAATGAAACAGAAAATCTGTATCATTGCAGCACTTATTCATGATCCGAAGCTCTGGGTACTTGATGAACCTATGATGGGTCTTGACCCGCAGTCAATTGCCGAAATCATTGCATACATGAAAGAACACTGTGCAAAAGGCAATACTGTATTCTTCTCATCACATAACTTAGACCTTGTCAAAAAACTCTGTCACAGGGCAGCAATAGTTAACGACGGACACCTCATTGAGATTGTTGATCTTGATGAAGGAGATAACCGTGAGACTTTAGAGGAAAGATTCTTCAAAGCAACCAATACATACGAAAAGAGACTCTTTGAAGATTATGCGGCTCAGGAAAGTTCCGATGTCCGTCCTGACCTTCCGGCTGAGGAAGAAATAAAGGAAGAACCTGCAGCAGAAGAAACTGCAGAAGAAATAAAAGAAGAAAAAACTGAGGACTAATCCAGGAGGATATTATGGCAAAAACTGAAATTTCACTTCAGAGCGTTAAGACACTGTTCCGACTGGATCTTAAGTCCAGGTTCGGTTCAACGCAGAAAACAGGGGCAAAAGATGTTGTGCTTAAAGTGGCCAATTATCTTTTCTATGCACTTGTATATGCGGTTCTTATCGTTGGTATTTATTATCTTTCAAAAGTGTTCGTGACGCGTTCCGGTCTCGGAATTGAATTCCTTTCAATTGTCGCAACACTGACCATGGCTATTGCAACCATCGTTTCCACGGGTACGGTTATCAAAAACCTGTATATGAACGGAGATAACGAAATGCTTTTGAGGTTCCCTGTAAACGGAGCTGAGATTCTTATTTCAAAATCAATTTACTGCTTCCTTCATAATCTTGTGGTATGCATCGCCATAATGATTCCGTTCTATTTCGTGTTCGGAGCAGTATCACATGCAGGAGCAGGGGACTTTGTGGCTTACATAGCCATTACCCTTTTCTCAACACTCCTTCCGTTCTTTATTGCCAATATCATCGCAGTTCCTGTTATGAAAATAATGAATCTTGTTAAGAATCAGTTCCTCCTCGTTCTTATTTTCACAATTATCGCCATCTGCGGTGTGTTTATCTTCTATCTTGTTTCTCTCGGAAATGTTGTTAATTATCTTGCTGATTCAAGGCAGACAATTTTCTCAGGGGATATGATTGAAAGATATCAGAAATTTGCATTCAATGCATATCCGTTTGTATGGTATGCTGAACTTGTTGCAGGCGGTAAGTATCTCGGATTATCCGCAGGACAGCTGGCATTGAGATTCCTTTATATCTTCTTAATCAATGCAGCACTCGGTGTAGCCGCTTACTTTGTAACAGTAAAAGAATATTACAAGACAATCCTTTACGGAATTGAAACAGAAAAGACATCTTTTGCAAAGACAATCAAGTGCCGTCAGAGAAGCGTGTTCGGTGCACTCTTCAGAAGAGAGTTCTATCTTATCTTAAGAAGTTTCAACTATTCATTCCAGTATTTTGCAATGGCAGTTGCCGCACCGGTTATGGTATTCTTCTGCGACAGACTGGCTGCTTCAATGGGAACAAAGACAGTCGGTGCACAGATTATGCCGGGTCTTACACTTCTTGTAATAATCATATTCATTACGATTACTGTATCCTTTGCTTCCACAACAATCTCAAGAGAAGGAAACAGTTTCTATCACACAAAGATAATACCGGTAAGTTATACATACCAGGTACTCGTAAAGTTCTGTCTCTATGCAATAATAGCTTCACTTTCAGTAGCTCTCTGCTGCCTTATTGTAGGCCTTTATTACACATCTGATGCAGGCGGGCATACATTAACAGCCCTTGATGTCGGCTCAATCTTCGGAATTTCCGAAATGACAGTTATCTCACTTACATGTCTTTCAATGTGGGCAGATATCAAAGCACCTACATTCAACGTAGGGGGAGACGGTGAACTTGTTGCAGCGAACAAGAACGTGGCACTTGCTATGGTAGTAGGTATTCTGGTAGCAGTTGTTTTCGGACTCTTCTCCATGATATTCACATTCATTCCTTTAAGAATAGGTTCCTGGACAGTAGTGTCATCTGTAAACGATGCATACGCAGTGCTTGCAATTCTGTCCGTTCTTCTTCTTGCAGGAAGCGTATCACTTCTTTTTGTAAATCTTAACAAGAGATACAACAAGATAGTTGCATAATGGTAATTTAACATGAAAAAAGTATTATTAGGAATATTAGTATTAATCCCTATAATCGTTCTGCTCCTGGTTGCGGCTGTATCGGGAATAGTTTCCACGGCTGCCCATATAGCTGTTGAATCCGTCACGATTTCAGCAAAAAACGGTGCTAATGTGATTGAATTCAATTTAAGTGAAGTGGAAGGGATAATTAATCTGAACGATTATATTGATGTTGCAATTCTTCCTGACAGGGCAACAAACAGAACGGTTGAATGGACTGTTCTTGATGTGATGTGCCTTGATGAGGAATATGAAAACGCATACAATTATTATCTTGATAACAAAGACACTGCGGATCCTGTAAGCCCGGCAGTCATGCTCGTTGATGAAAACGGAAACGAAACCGATTCTAATAACAGCGGAAAACTTTCTGTCAACGCATACTGTCAGTTCACTGTAAGGGCTTCCGCGGAAACATTCTCCGATTCAATCTCATGCTCTGTTGTGGGATATGATGTGGAGCATATCGGTCTTGTATCAAAGGACGGAGCCAAAAATGCTTCTATAGGCACCGGTTCCTCATTAAAACTCTATGCGAATGTGACACCACTCGACAGCATAATCAATAATTATGTCTGGGTATCTTCGGATCCTGAAATTGCTGTTGTGGATGGTAACGGTATCGTTACTGCAAAGAAAGAGGGCGAAGCAGTAATTACTGTCAAAGCATCTGTTTTCTCTGATGAGACAACTTTTGTCGAGAGTTCCGCTTTTAATGTAACAGTAACTAAAGCATCATCACTTTACGGCAGTGCATTTTTCTCACACCTTTCTGAAATTTCACTTTCATCAATCGGTGCCGAGGGAGCATCCGCTGTTTCAGGATGCGCTGTTTCAGGAGATACGTTAACGATTTCCTCATCTCCTGCAGTTATCTCAACAGCCTATGGTAATGTGGAAATCACTCTCTGTGAAGAAAACGATATCATCATTGATAATGCTGCACTTTTAAATAAGGACAGCGATGAAGTCGCAGAAGTGAACGGAAAGAAACTGGTTCTTAATGCAGTTTATAAATCTGCTTTTAAAGAAGGATCTCCGTCAGTCACATGGTTATCATCCGATGAAACAATAGCAAAAGTTGAGAACGGAGTGATAGAAGCTCTTTCTTCAGGATTTGTTACAATCACTGCTTCTGAGTCCGGTAAAAACGCTGCAATTGAAATTAACTCTCAGAAAAAAGTAACAGCCATGAGGCTTGTCACTTCTGATACATATTACTCAATGGTAATAGGAGGACTTGCAAGGGAGTATGTTTTTGCATCCGAAAAATATACTGACGTGTCGGTAAATAACTCAAAAGAAGCAAACTTTACGGATATTGTAATCAAAGGCTCTGAAAAACTTACAGGAACAGAACTTAAGGAATTCAATGATGCATATAAGTTTGAAATAACAGAGGGCGGCGAATACGCATACCTTGATGAAACAGCTTTAAACAGACTCGTATTCAAACCTTCGCTTGAAGGTCAGGGAGTACAGGGAATAAAGATTAAAGTTTCCGCTAAATATCCGAAGTATGTAACAAAGACACAGTATACACAGGAAGAAGTCACTATCAAGGCTGTATACGGAGTAGAAGTGAAAAACATCTATGAACTTAAACAGGCCGGTATTGATCAGGAAACATATGCAAAACAGGCAGGAAACGTAATTGATTCAAAGAATGATGTTCATACCTGTTATAACCAGAATTACACGACTAACCCTGTTGAGATTTCATCACAAAAACTTTATTCGATAGCGGTAACCTCAAACATTTCCTATCCGAAGGAACTTACTGACAGATTCTATGATGATGAGACATTTGCGGAAACCAAGTGCGTTACAGATGTGGCACCGAACCTTTACGGACCGCTTTACGGAAATAACCATTCATTAAATTCATGGAAGGAAATAATGCCAGGTGCTTATGACTGTATTCTCTTTATAAGATGGTCCGGAGTAAAAATATCAAATTTCACGGTAAAAGCAGTGGAACTTGATGGCAATGATGAAATTGTTTCAGGAGATGAGACAAGTGAACTCCACGGAAAGTGCATACATGTCGGAAGTCAGATTGACGATGGCAACTTAAGATTCCACGATATATCTCTTGAGTACTGTATCTTAGAAAATGCATATCAGCTTATGAGCATAAATAACGTAGACATTTCATATAAGGGATGCGTTATGAGAAATCTCTGCAGCATCGGTGTGTATGTTCCTTCATGGATCAGAAAGAACGACCTTGGCGAAATAAACATGATGTACTCACATGTGGATGTCGAAAACTGCGTCGTTTCAAATGCTCTCGGTTCGGCATTTTCAATAGCTCAGGAAGGTTTTGCGACGGATCCTGAAACAGGGGACAATTTCTTCTCCAGGAACAATGATGAAAACGAAAGATATATAAGAGAAAATTTCTGTGCTAACGGCTTCTGTAACGTGTTTAATCAGAAAGGATTCCTGGATGTCTATAACTGGCAGCCTGTTTCAAGTGCAAAACTTATTCAGACAGGAACAGATTCTCTTGATTCTCTCATCGGAAGTCTCACTGAAGATATTCTGTCGATAAAGAAACTTGATCACTTAAGATACAGATATAAGAATGAATATTTCTTTAATCTCGGATTCCTTGTATCAGGTCTTACAACTTCCAGCGGAATCAAAGTTGAGGAAATTTACTCCGAAATCAATCTTGAGGATAACAGATTTGACAGTTTCTCCCTTACTGATTTAAAGGGTGAAGACAATCCTATCTTCATGATAGCTTCAGAGTTCACACTCAGTATCTACGGATACAATAACCAAGCTGATCTTAAACCAAGTTCAGTGTATACAGTAAATGAAAAATTAATAAACAGACTACATGGTGAAATAAACAGATGAAAAAATTACTGATTGCAATTCTTATTTTAATACCGATAATTGTGCTCGGTACCGTCACACTTGCTGGCGGGATAGCTTCAGTTGCGGCTCATATAGGGGTTGATTCAGTAAACATTTATTTAAAAGACAATATAGACAAAGAGTCCGGAATTATCATAAATCTTGATGATGTTTCAGACAGAACAGTTTCAGTTTATGAATATCTTGAAACTGAGGTCCTTCCTGAAAAAGCCACAAATCCTGTAGTTATGTGGTATGTAACGGATATAAGGATACTTGATGCTGAATATGAAAAAACATATCAGTATTACATTCACCATAAAGATGACCCGGATGTGATTCCTGTTATTCCTCCGGTATGCCTTATCGATGAAGAAGGAAAGGAAACAGAAAGCAATGTGACCGGTAAAATGATTATCAATGCATACTGCACATTTACTTTAAAAGCGATGGCAGAGCAGCACAGTGACATTATTACCGTGAGCGTTGTGGGATATGATGTCAGAAATGTTACTCTAAGTTTCGAGGGTGAATCTTTCAAGACAGGAGATACGGCAAAAATTAATCTTAACTGCATTCCTGTTGACAGCATTATCACAAAAACAGAATGGTCATCATCAGATGATGCAACCGCAGTCGTAGACAGTAACGGAATCGTTACCGCAAAAAAGAGCGGCAAAGTGACAATTAAATGCAGAGCATATAAGTACACATCTCCAAATGAATATGAGGAAGGCGAAATCTCACTTGAGATTAAACCGTCGGTTTCATATTTCGGACAGGAGATATATGTTCATACCGAATCGGTCTCTTTAAGTAACCTCGGGATAAGTGAAGTGACTTCGCTCATAGGCGGGATGCTTGAAGGAGACAGCGTGGAATTCGACGGAGATATCATGATTATCGGTTCCCCTCTGGGCAGTGTGTCTGTAAAAAAATGCGGGGCTGATGACATAAGGATAAAAGAGACATCCGTTATTTCCAGAGAAACGGGTTATGTCCTTTCTGTTTCGGATAATATCCTTCAGCTTACTTGCGGATATGTGTCGGTTTTCAGAAACGAAGCCATAAGTCCTGAATGGTCATCCTCAGATGAGGAGATAGCAACGATTAACTCTAACGGCCTTATGACATTCAAGAAAAACGGTTTTGTTACAGTCTGTGCTGAATTCGGAGGTCATACGGCTGAGATTAATCTAAATATTCAGAACAAAATCTCTTCGCTTACACTGCTTACTTCGGACAGTTCGTTTAAAGTAGGGCTTGCAAGGGAAACCGTATTTGCCTCTGACAGATATATAAATGCTAAAGAGAGTAATCTTAAGGAAAAGAATTATATTCCTATAA
>JAKSOR010000080.1 GCA_024405515.1 Clostridia bacterium | reverse complement strand
TCTTAAAGGACTTCCGGACGGAAGCAGTGATAATCCTTACAGAGTAGTTTCATCTGAGGTTTTTTCATCTCTTGCAGATAAAGGTAACTATATAGTTCTTGATTCTGATTTAGAAATGACATCCCATATAGATATTTTATCTTCTGAAGTTAACGGAAACGGAAAAACAATGTATATCCGTAATTTTAACGGACCGCTACTTGGGAGGATTTCGGAATCCGGATCTTTAAGGAACATAAATATTGTTATTGAAAACTCAACTCTTAATGTTACGGAGGCATTTGCTTTTGTCACTGTGTTAAACAGCGGTATTATTGAAAATGTAAATGTAACTATAAAGAATTCTTCAGTAAATGTTGTTATACCTGGTGAAGTTACAGAAGCTGAGAATACCACATACATTGGCATTTTATCTGCAGTGAACTCTGGTACGATAAAGGACTGCTCTGTTTCATGCTCTTCTATGAATATAACAGGATATGAGCATATTAACGGATATATTTCATGTATAGCCTCTATGAACGCTGGATACATATCAGGATGCAGTGCAGAAGGCGATATGCTTACTGATACTGTTGATACAGCCGGTATCACGGCTGAAAATATGGAGAACGGAATCATTGAAAAATGCGTTAATAAAATGAATATAAGACAGGTTACGTCATCCTCTGCATGGAATCCTAATATTGGCGGAATTGCTGGTTTAAATAAAGGAATTGTCACTTCATGTGTCAATTACGGTAATTTGAAAGGTGAATCCCTTACGATGCTTGAAGATATTCAGGAGGGTGAACCAGACCCCGATCTTACCGTATTAATCGGCGGAATTGTTGCTCAGAATATGGGCAGGATAGACCACGTTATTAATGCAGGAAATATAACTGCATCTTCTTCAAAGACAAACTCTTTTGCAGGAGGAATAACTGCTTATTCTTCCGGAACTATGGAATGGTGCGGATCAAAAGGAGAGTTATCTGTAAGGACAGAGGATAAATATATTTCCTGTGTGGGCGGTATTGCAGGAAGAATAGATGGGACAGGTTCATGTAAGAACGGATATTCTCTTTCAGTTCTTTCACTTTCAGGAGAAAGCACAAATAAATATTCAGGCGGTGTCTGCGGGGC
>JAKSOR010000008.1 GCA_024405515.1 Clostridia bacterium | reverse complement strand
AATGGTAAAATAGGAAGAGCTGTTTTGTATCCGCAAATATCAATGTTGTATACGTTTTCCATAAAATCACCTCTGAATTATTTTCTCTATTATATTATAGAAAGTCTCTTTTATCAAGAAAAACAAGGCTCAAAAGAGCCTTGTCTAAAGGGGGTTATGGGTGATTATCAGTCAATACTGATGGTCTTTTTCTTCTGTTCTTCTTTCGGGAGGGTAATTTCGAGAACTCCGCTCTTGTAAGTTGCCTTAATTGCATTTTCATTTACATCCGGAAGGTAGAAGGAGCGTGTGAAACTGATAGCCCTTTCTTTTCTCAGATATTTTCTGCTGGTCTCTTTTTCTTTGCGCTCGGCCGATACGGTTAGATAACCGTTTTCCATTGAAAGTTTAATATCTTCTTTTTCAAAGCCCGGCATGTCTACACTCAGTTCATATCCTTCGTCTGTTTCCTCGATGTCAGTTCTCATATATCTTGAATTATCATCATAAAGTACAGGTGCGAAGAAATTGTCAAATGCGTTACTTAAGTTGTTCATAGTTAAATCTGCTAAAAAGTTGTTCATAGTAAATCTCCTCTTTTATAGTTATTTGGCAGTCTTTGATTTTAAGTGTTAGCACTCTCGCTCATCGACTGCTAAAATAATAAATCATAAAGAATTGCTTGTCAATAGAATCGGCAAAAATTTTTTTAATATTTTTTATTTTTTGCAAGGGCAGAAATAAATATGCTATAATATAGCATATGGTACATATCGGAAACAGTTGGGATGAAAAATTATCAGATGTATTTTCTTCAGACTCTTACTTAAAGTTAAGAGAATTTTTAAAATACGAATATTCAAATTACACCGTTTTTCCGCCGATGAATGATATTTTTAATGCATTAAGGGCGACTCCTTATGAGAAAGTTAAGGTCGTTATTATAGGACAGGATCCGTACCATGAAGTAGGACAGGCACATGGGATGAGCTTCTCAGTTCTGCCCGGAACTGATACTCCGCCATCTCTCGTTAATATCTTTAAAGAAATATATACGGATTTGGGAATTAAAAATAATTCTCCTTATCTTATGCCTTGGGCAGAGCAGGGAGTGCTTCTTCTTAACAGTGTGCTTACAGTCAGGGAGGGCCAGGCTAATTCCCATAAAGACAAAGGTTGGGAATTTGTTACTGATTCAATAATACGTAAACTGAATGACAAGGAGACCCCGGTGGTATTTCTTCTCTGGGGTGGTAATGCTAGAAGGAAAAAGGAACTTATCACTAATAAAAAACACCTGATTCTTGAGTGTGCTCATCCATCACCTTTGTCAGCTTATGCCGGATTTTTTGGCTGCAAGCACTTCTCAAAATGTAATGAGTATTTAACACAAAACGGACTTAAACCTATAAATTGGAGAACATAAACCATAAATCGGAGGAAATATGTCGCTTGATATAAACAGAATTAACGAGTTGGCAAGGAAATCAAAAACGCCGGAAGGACTTACTGAAGAAGAAAAGAAAGAACAGACTGTTTTAAGGCGTGCCTATATTGACAGCGTTGTTGGGAATCTTCGCGGTAGCCTGGACAATACTTATGTTGTTGATGGAAGTGGAGAAGCAAAGAAACTTGAGCCAAAGCCAAAGAATAAATAGTGTATTTTGCACGCGCGAACCACAACATAATGAAATAACAAAAGATATGTATTTTTAACTGTTGATATCATACAAATGTATGGTATCATTTTTTATTATATTATTGGGAAGTGTTTTATGAAAAACGGCGGAGTAGACAAAAGAATCGTTAAAACAAAGGTTGCAATTCACAATGCATTCAAGGACCTTGTAAAAATTAAGGATATGGCTGACATTACAATCAGTGAATTAACTGAAGAAGCACAGATTACGAGAAGCACGTTTTATATGTATTATAATTCTGTTGCTGATGTCAGGGATGATATAGAAAATGCAATTCTAAAAAGGATTGATGAACTCATGGATGAAACCGATCTTGCAATGGTCTTTATTAATCCTTATCCGCTTCTTAGTATGCTTGCAGAAGAAATAGTCCATTTTGATGAAAAAAACAAATATATTCTCAGCGAGAATAATTCAGGAAGACTTCTTGAAAAAATAAGCCAGAAGATTGTAGAGACATTCACTATGTATCTAGAGGAAACAGGCAAGGGTGACCCTGCAAGAGGCAAATACATTACTGTGTTTTTTGCTTCAGGAATAATGGAGTCTTTTAAAATGTGGTATAACCATCAGAGTTCACTCTCTCTCGAAGAACTTTGTAAAAGAATGGCCAGTCTTATTAAGAAAGGACTGGATGTAGTTACTAATTTTGAATAAGGGGCGGAGAAAACAGAATGTTAAGGCTTTATGATATTGTTAAAGACTACCCGACGGCCACAACTACCGTTCATGCACTCAAAGGTGTAAATCTTGCATTCAGGAAAAGTGAATTTGTAGCTATTCTGGGTCCATCCGGCTGTGGAAAAACCACAATGCTGAATATTATCGGAGGACTTGACAGATATACCAGCGGAGATCTTGTAATAGGCGGGGTATCCACAAAAGACTTTGATGATGCTCACTGGGATGCATACAGGAATGCAACCATAGGATTTGTTTTTCAGACATATAATCTTATTCCGCATCTGACTGTGCTTGAAAATGTGGAACTTGCACTTAGTTTATGTGGCGAGAAAAAAGCATCCAGAAGAGCCAAATGTGTTGCCGCACTTACCCGTGTAGGCATGGAAGCTGAAATCAATAAAAGACCTAACCAGCTTTCCGGTGGTCAAATGCAGCGAGTTGCTATTGCCAGAGCAATAGTTAATAACCCGAAAATTATACTTGCAGATGAACCGACAGGGGCACTTGACAGCGACCTCAGTGTTCAGGTTATGGATATTCTTAAGGAAATATCTAACGACAGACTTGTTATTATGGTTACCCATAATGACGAACTTGCAAATCAGTATTGCCCGAGAATATGCCGTTTTAAAGACGGAAAACTTATAAGCGACTCAAATCCATATGACCCTGATAAACCGGAAGAGGAACCAAAAGCAGAAGTTCCTGACAAACAAGAAGAAAGTGATTCATCCGTCAATCATATGGAGGAATATGAGCGTGCAAAAGCCATAGAGTTTGGCGATGCCGAACTTGAGGCTTATGTCTCAGAAATCACTCTTGAAAATACAATAGACAGAGAAGAACCGGCTAAGGAAGAAAAAACGCCTGAGCAAATCAAGATTCAGCAGAAAATTGATGATTTTGATTACAGCCAGATGTTCCTTGACGAGCCCAACGAAAAAAAGAGAAAACAGAAGATATCAAATCATAAACGCAAACAGAAAATGCAGCAGCTTAACGCTGATACAAAAGCATTTTTTGAACAGCTCGGATTAAATCAGCAGAAGAAGAAAAAATTCAAAAAGGACCCGAATTTCAAGCCTACATCTATGAGCGGAGGACTTGCATTTGGTCTCAGTTTGCGAAATCTCGTAGCCAAATTCAGAAGGACATTCCTTACATCGTTTGCCGGTTCAATAGGCATAATCGGTCTCGGTCTGGTTCTTTCAATTTCCAATGGTTTCAGTGTTTATGTAGAGGATATGCAGACAGATATGCTTGTAGGGATACCTCTCGGAATATACGAATATAACATTGAAGTTACTGCTGTAACAGACATGGTAACCGATATGATAGCCAAGTCGGAAGTAAAGGATCCTAATGCTTATCCAAAGGGTGAAACTTTCTCGTTAACATCCAATTCGGGTAGTTCAATGGACATAATCAATGAGATGATGTCTTCTTTCTTCAAATCAATCTCCATGAATGAGCTTTCCAGCGACTTTGACAATCACATGAGAAACCTGCCTTCTGAGCATTCAAAAGGCATGACAACTTTTTATGGAACGAGATATAACATTGTCTCCAAAGTTCAGGACAAAGACGGTAACTGGTATTACAAAGATTCTTCTCAGGCACCAAAGCCGACCACAGCACTTAATATAGCGATGACTGTTCTCGGCCAGCAGGGCCTTCAGTCTTCAGGGTGGAACTTAATGATAGGTGATAAATCCACAATGCTTGAAGAGTATGATATGATCGGAGAAGGGAGCAGATATCCGGAAAATAAAAACGAAATACTTCTTTCGGTAAATGAGTACAACCAGGTTGACCGAAAGATGGTTGAAATGTTCGGAATAGATGTATATGAAAGAAATGAAGATGGCTCATACAAATATAAGAACGGTGAACCGGTAATAAAGGAACTTGAAGCATCCACATTTATAGGTCAGACACTCAAACTTGTTTCCAATGATGATTATTATATGAAAGATTCGTTCGGGAACTATCTTAAACCATCAAAAATGGATGTAAACGGAAATTACTGGGCATACGATGAAAACATTTTCGAAGAAGAGACAAAACTTGAAGAACTCTATAACAGCAGCAATGCCCAGACGCTTACAGTTACAGGTATCATAAGACCTAAAAAGCATTCAAAGGCTCAGTATGTAGGCACAGCACTCTGCTATACGCAGGAACTTGCGGATTATGTAGTATCAGAAGCATATGAAAGCGAAGTCGCAAAATACCAGAGACAGCTTGATGAAGACTTAGGAGAGGGAACCAATACTATTTTCGGACAGAATTTCCTATATAATGATACTGTTCTTGCCGGTGGGATGTCGGTAGTTGAGGCTATGGGAGCCACACTTGAGTGGACATCGTATTCAAAACTCATCGGTTCCGAAAAAGCACCTACATACCTTTCAATTTATCCTGTCACATATTCTGATAAGGAAAAAATAGGGGAGTATATTCACAGCTGGCCTGGAGTAGGATATTTTGATGTTTCTGAAATGATGGTGTATATGCTCAATACAACAATAGACCTTGTTTCCGTAATGCTCATTGCTGTTGCCTGTATTTCGCTTGTTGTATCAACTGTTATGATCGGGGTTATTACGGCGAACTCTGTAATAGAACGAATCAGAGAAATCGGAATACTGAGGGCACTTGGTGCCAGAAAGGCAGATATAAGGAATGTATTTGTGTCTGAGACCACAATAATAGGACTATTCAGCGGCATACTCGGAATAACGCTTACGTATGTCTTCTGTCCGATAATCAATGTCATAATAGAAGCTGCAACCGGAGTAGAGTCGTTGCTTCATTTTAACCCGCTGCATGCTCTTATCCTGGTGTTGCTGAGCCTCGTTCTTACTGTCCTTTCGGGAGTAATTCCGGCAATTAATGCATCCAGAAAGAATGTTGTTGAAGCATTGAGAGTAGAATAAGAGATATTAATGATAATATTCAGGGGGAGTGACAGAAAAAGAATATGTCACCCCCTTTTCTTTTATTGAATGCTCTATTTTTCTATGTTATAATACATAACATAGGAGGAATTAATATGGAACAGAAACAATTAGATTCATTAACAGCAAAAGCACGTCAGCTGAGAAATGACGCCATGGAAATCATGATGCATTTCGGAAGCGGCCATGTCGGCGGTGTAATGTCTGTAATGGATGCTCTCACAGTAATCTATTATGCAAAGGCAAACATTGACCCGAAGAATCCTGCTAAAGTTGACAGAGATAGAGTAGTTATGTCCAAAGGACATGCAGGTCCGGCTCTTTATGCAGTACTTGCAGATTTAGGATATTTCCCACAGGAATGGAAAGCAACATTAAACCAGAACGGCACAAATTTACCAAGCCACTGTGATATGAACAAGACACCTGGTATTGATATGACAGCCGGTTCACTCGGACAGGGAATTTCAGCAGCAGTCGGTATGGCTCTCGCTGCAAAACTCGACAAGAATCCTGCCACAATTTACTGCATCATCGGCGATGGTGAAGCACAGGAAGGACAGATTTGGGAAGCAACAATGTTTGCAGGATCACATAAACTTGATAACTTCATCCTTATGCTTGATAACAACAAGATGCAGCTTGACGGATGGACAAAAGATATCAATGACCTTGGACCAGTAGCAGACAAATGGGCATCATTCGGATTCTATGTTCAGGATATTGACGGACACGATATGGCAGCTATTTCAGATGCAATCGATAACGCAAAATCAAAGAACGGCGGAAAACCGAGTATGATTATCCTTAATACAGTAAAAGGTAAAGGCGCAAAATACGCTGAAGAAAAAGTATTCTGCCACAACTTACCGATTACAGAAGAAATTTATAAAAATGAAACAGGGAGGGAATAATTATGACAGATGAAAAAGAAATGAGACAGGTAATGGCTCAGACCCTCACAAAAATAGCAGAGAAAGATGACAGAATCGTACTCCTTGATGCAGACTTAATGAGTTGTCACGCAACAAAATGCTTCAAAGAAGCACATCCTGATCGTTTTATTAACGTAGGTATCGCAGAAGCAAATATGGTTGGCATTGCAGCAGGTATGTCAGCATTCGGAAAGATTCCGTTTGTATTCAGTTTTGCACCATTTGCAACAAGAAGATGTTATGACCAGATCTTCATTTCAGTTGCATATGCAAAGAGAAATGTTAAGATTGTCGGTTCAGACCCAGGTGTCGTTGCAGAAGCAAACGGCGGAACACATATGCCATTCGAAGATATGGCAATCATGAGAGCAATTCCTCACATGGTATGTTTCGAGCCAACAGATGCTGCTATGATGGAAAAGGCAATTCCGCAGATTATTGAATATCCGGGTGCAGTTTATACAAGAATGTTCAGAAAGAAAGCAGAACAGATTTTTGATGACTCACTTGATTTCAAACTCGGCAAAGCAATCGAAATCAAAGACGGTAAAGATGTTACACTTATCGCAAGCGGTATTATGGTAGACAGAGCAGTAAAAGCTGCAGACATCCTTAAAGAGCAGGGTGTTGATGCAAAAGTAATCAATATGCACACATGGAAACCTCTTGATGTCGAAGCAATCAAAGCAGCAGCTAAGAAAACAGGTGCAATTGTTACATGTGAAAACCACAATGTTCGCTGCGGCTTAGGCAGTGCAGTAGCAGAAGTTGTTGTTGAGGAATGTCCGGTTCCAATCAAAATGGTCGGTGTTCAGGACGAATTCGGTCAGGTAGGTAAGAATGCATATCTCAGCGAAGTTTATCACTTAACAACTCAGGATATTGTTGATGCAGCATTAGCAGTAATCAAGAAAAAGTAATGTCCGTACAATAAAATAAAGAAGGGCGGTTCGTAAATGAATCGCCCTTAATTTTAACTGGAATTATATTTTTAATGAATGGAGAAAAGAAGATCGCCGTAACTTGGAAGTGGCCAGTATGATTTGGCTGTGTTGAGTTCCATTTCATCGCAGATAGCTCTGAGTCCATTCATTGCGGCAATTACACTGTCTTTATAGATATGAGCAGAATTAAGGTTTTCTCCCATGGAATGTGCTTCGTTAAGTGCCGTTTTAAGAGAATCAACTGCTTTTTCTGATTTTATAATAAGGTCCTCGAGATGGTTTGCTATTTTGATTTCCGCATCAGCTTTTACGCCGACTTCTTTAGATGAGATAACGGTTTCGGTAACCATTTTCTTGTATTCTATTACTGCAGGGATGATATCCATTGTGGCAATGTCGAGCATTGTCATTGCTTCGATATTTATAAGCTTGCAGTAGTTTTCAATATAGATTTCCTTACGGGACATCATTTCCTCTTCGCTGAAAATGTGCTGACGTGCCATAAGCTCAACATTTTTCTTTTCTGTGAAGAGAACAAGAGCATCGATGGTTGTCGGAAGATTGAGGAGTCCTCTCTTTTCTGCTTCACGGACCCATTCCTGTGAATAGTTGTTTCCGTTGAAGATGATTTTGCTGTGATCTTTCATTACCCTTGAAATGATATCGGTTATACCTTTGTTGATATCTTTACAGTTTTCAAGCTCATCGGCAAATTCTTTGAACTGGTCTGCAACTATTGTGTTGAGAATGACATTGACTCCTGCTATTGACTGAGCTGAACCAGGCATTCTGAATTCGAATTTGTTTCCGGTGAATGCAAACGGGGATGTTCTGTTCCTGTCTGCTGAATCCATAGCGAATTTAGGGAGAACATGAACGCCGATTGCCACTTCGCATTTTGCTCTGTTAGAGTAGGTTCTTCCATCTGCGATTGCCTGGAGAATTCCTGTCAGTTCATCGCCAAGGTACATACTCATAATAGCCGGAGGAGCTTCGTTTCCGCCGAGTCTTAAATCGTTCCCTGCATAAGCTACAGAGAATCTTAAAAGATCTTGATGCTTATCAACAGCAGCAATTACGCCTGCAAGAAGAAGCAGGAACTGTGCATTTTCCTGTGGGTTTTTACCAGGTTCAAACAGATTGTATCCGTCATCAGTGGAGAGAGACCAGTTGTTGTGCTTTCCGCTTCCGTTTACGCCTGCAAAAGGTTTTTCATGGAGAAGGCATGTCATATTGTGTTTGGCTGCCACTTTCTTCATGATTTCCATAGTGAGCTGGTTCTGATCACATGAAACGTTCACTGTTGTATAGATAGGGGCAAATTCATGCTGTGCAGGAGCTGCCTCATTGTGCTTTGTTTTTGCAAGGATTCCGAGTTTCCAGAGCTCCTCATCAAGCTCTTTCATATATGCGGCAACTCTCGGTTTGATTGCTCCGAAATAATGGTCATCAAGTTCCTGACCCTTAGGAGGACGTGCTCCGAAGAGCGTTCTTCCTGTATAGAAAAGGTCCTTTCTCTTTTCGAAAACAGAAGTATCAACAAGGAAATATTCCTGTTCAGGCCCTACCATAGCGCTGACTTTCTTCGTATCTCTTCCGAGAAGATGAAGAAGTCTTACGGTATGTTTGTTGATTGCTTCCATTGAACGGAGGAGAGGTGTCTTTTTATCAAGAGCTGCTCCGTTATATGAACAGAAAGCTGTAGGAATGCAGAGAATCCCGTCTTTTATGAATGCATATGATGTCGGATCCCATGCTGTGTATCCTCTTGCTTCAAATGTTGCGCGGAGACCGCCGTTAGGGAATGAACTTGCATCCGGTTCGCCTTTGATTAATTCTTTTCCTGAGAATTCCATAATCACACCGCCGTCTTTAGCCGGTGCAATAAAAGAATCATGCTTTTCTGCCGTGATACCTGTCATAGGCTGGAACCAGTGAGTGAAATGAGTAACTCCTTTTTCAAGAGCCCAGTTTTTCATTGAATCAGCAATTTCGTTTGCAGTTTCAATAGAAAGAGGAATGTCATTTTCACAACATTTTTTAAGTTCAAGGAAAGTCTCCTCTTTAAGATATTTGCGCATGGTTTTGTCATCAAAAACCATACTTCCGTATAAATCGTTAATCATCTTTCTGGTTCTGCCTTTTATATATAAAGTATTATCTATTATAGAGCAATTTCATATAAATGCAAACGATTAGAATGCATGTACTGCCGATGGGGAAAAAATATTGGAAACCGATATTTTAAAATCGGGCAATCTGTAATTGACAACAATAAGACAAGTCATTATAATTTGTTTGTTTAAGAAACAAACAAGAAAAACACCTGAAATGTTATTAAAGTTTTTTAAGGAGATATATTTATGGATACTCAAGAACGCAGAGTCGGTACAGTATCAAGGGGAATCCGTTGCCCGATAATCCGCCAGGGCGATGATCTTGCATCAATCGTAACAGAAAGTGTGCTTCTGGCAGCAGAAAGTGATGGATTTTCATTAAGAGACAGAGATGTAATCTCTGTAACAGAGTCGGTAGTTGCCAGGTCTCAGGGCAACTATGCTTCTGTAGACAGCATCGCAAAAGATGTCAAAGCAAAACTCGGTGGCGGCACAGTCGGTGTAATTTTCCCGATATTATCACGTAACCGTTTTGCTATCTGCCTCAGAGGAATTGCAAAAGGTGCTAAGAAAGTTGTTCTTATGCTCAGCTATCCTTCAGATGAAGTAGGCAACTGTCTTGTAAGCATGGACAAGATTGATGAGTCCGGAGTAAATCCTTATTCGGATGTTCTTTCTCTTGAAAAATACAGAGAGCTTTTCGGATACGGAGTGCACGAATTCACAGGTGTTGACTATGTTGCATATTATGGTGATTTAATCAAATCCTGCGGAGCAGAGGTAGAAATTATTTTCGCAAACCAGGCAAAAGCAATTCTTAATTATGCAGATCACATCATTAACTGCGATATTCACACAAGAAAACGTACAAAGCGCATCCTTCTTGAAGCCGGTGCAAAAGTAGTATGCTCACTTGATGATATTCTTACATCATCTGTTGACGGAAGCGGTTACAACGAAAAATACGGCCTTCTCGGTTCAAACAAAGCTACAGAAGATACCATCAAACTTTTCCCGAGAGAGTGCAAGGGACTCGTTCTTGATATTCAGGAAAGAATCTTAAAGGCAACAGGAAAACATGTTGAAGTTATGGTATACGGAGACGGCGCATTTAAAGATCCTCAGGGCAAAATCTGGGAACTCGCAGATCCTGTAGTATCCCCGGCATTTACAGACGGACTTATCGGAACTCCGAACGAACTTAAACTTAAATATCTCGCAGATAATGATTATAAAGATCTTTCCGGCGAAGCACTTAAGAAAGCTATTTCAGAGTCAATCAAAGCAAAGAACGGAAATCTCAAGGGCAATATGGCATCTCAGGGAACAACTCCTCGTCAGCTGACAGACCTTATCGGATCTCTTTGTGACCTTACAAGCGGTTCAGGAGATAAGGGAACACCTGTAGTTCTCGTACAGGGATATTTTGATAATTACACAAATTAATTGGGGGCTAATATGGATAGCAACAAAAGACCGGATGATATGAAACGTATCACAACAATGGAACTTGCCAATCAGTTTATTGATGAGCAGGTTAAGGAATTAAGAGCACAGATCGGCGACAAAAAGGTCCTCCTTGCTTTATCAGGCGGTGTTGACTCTTCTGTAGTAGCAGCTCTTTTAATTAAGGCAGTCGGAAAACAGCTTACATGCGTTCATGTAAACCATGGTCTTCTGAGAAAAGGCGAACCGGAACAGGTTATCAAAGTTTTCAGAGAGGAAATGGGTGCAAATTTAATTTATGTTGATGCAGTAGACAGATTTCTTGATAAACTTGCAGGCGTTGATGATCCTGAAAAGAAGAGAAAGATTATCGGTGCTGAATTTATAGAAGTATTCAATGATGAAGCAAAGAAACTCAAAGATGTGGATTTTTTAGGCCAGGGAACAATTTATCCTGACATTCTTGAATCCAATGGAGTAAAGAGTCATCATAACGTAGGAGGACTTCCGGAAGGAGTCAAGTTCGAACTTGTTGAGCCAATAAAACTTTTATTTAAAGATGAAGTAAGAATTGTCGGTAAGGCACTTGGTCTTCCGGACAATATGGTATATCGTCAGCCATTCCCGGGTCCGGGTCTTGGTGTAAGATGCGTAGGTGCTATTACAAGAGACAGACTGGAAGCAGTAAGAGAGTCCGACGCTATTTTAAGGGAGGAATTTGATAACGCAGGTCTTGCAGATAAAGTATGGCAATATTTCACAGTTGTTCCGGATTTCAAATCAACAGGTGTAAAAGACGGAAAACGCACATATGAATGGCCGGTAGTTATCCGTGCAATAAATACAGTAGATGCAATGAGTGCCACAATTGAGCCGATTGAATACGCTGTACTCAACAAGATTGTTGCAAGAATACTCAGTGAGGTAAAGAATGTAAACAGAGTTCTGTACGATTTATCTCCGAAGCCGGTTGCTACAATCGAGTGGGAATAAAAAATTCAGGAAAGGCTATGCCTTTCCTTTTATTATAGGAAACATTATGAAAGCTAATAAACTGGTTATGTGGTTCTGGAACGGACCGGTAAAGAAGAAAGATGCAAAAAGAGTCGCTGCTCAGCCTGTCCCGGAGCATGTTGATGCATTTACGGATATAGAATATCTCAATGATAATAATCCGTATCACAAGTATGATATTTTCCGTCCGGAAGGGGTAAAAGGCAAACTCCCGGTTATTTTTGATATTCATGGCGGCGGCTGGTACTATGGCGATAAGGAATTGAATCAGTATTTCTGCAAGGCACTGACATATGAGGGTTTTGCGGTTGTTTCCATAAGCTACAGGCTTGTTCCTGAAACAGATTTCTTTGGGCAAATGCAGGATGTTTTTGCTGCAATGAAACATCTTCAGGGAGTAGCGGATGAATACGGACTTGATCTTGATAATTTCTTTGTTGCCGGAGACAGTGCAGGTGGTCATATAACAGGCGAGGTTCTTAATATTGTCAAAAACGAGCATCTCCAGAAAGCATACGGAGTAGAACCGAGTATCATTATTAAGGGTGCATGTATGATATGTCCGGCGGCTGAACCTCTTGAAATGGCAGGTGAAAAATTAAGGAAATCAGCTGTTATGAAAGCATATTTTAATCCTGTGTTTGGTAAAGGATATATTAAAAACGGGGTTGCCGATCTAACATCATTCAAAGAAACCCTTCAGAAGGATATAGCTCCGGTTTTCTTTATCTCCGCATATGCAGACATGCTTAAAACGGAAACGAAGGCAGCTTATGAACTTGTAAAAGCAAATGGAATAAAGACGGGACTCTGTTTCTTCGATAAACCTATGGTCGAAGGGCACAAATGTGATCATGTGTTTAATGTTCTTCACTGGGAATGGGAAGAAGCAAAGACTGCAAATAAGGCGATGTGTGATTTCTTCAAAAGTATTTAAAGAATATTAATTAATTCAGACAGAGAGGTTATTGTGTAAGTAGGTTTTATATCAGTAACCTCTTTTTTGTTTCTGATATTAAAATAGCATGTGCTGAATCCGTAAGTTATTGCCCCTTCGATATCTGCTCTGAGATTATCGCCGACCATAAGGACCTCATCTTTTTGATAACCAGGCATATTATTAAGGCAATAGTCAAAAAATTCAGCACTCGGTTTAAAAAGATCGATGTTCCCTGATATAAACATATTCTTAAAGAAAGGAGCAAGTCCTGCTTTTTCCATTCGGTGTTCCTGTTGTCCGGCCGGTGCATTGCTTGCGCAGTAAAGTGCATATCTGGATGCGAGATATTTTACGGTTTCGGCAGCATTTTCCACCATTTCTGAAGACTCGACGAGATTTCTCCTGAAGTCTTTTTCAAATTCAAGTGAATCTGCTCCGGAAATATTAAGGCGCTCGAAAATCATGGCCCATCTCGTTTTAATTAATTCCTCTCTTGTGATCAGCCCATCTTCGATATTTCTCCAGAGGATGCCGGTCACTTCTTTGAAAACACGGAAAAGTTCATCTGTAAATTCAACCCCGAATTTTGTGCAGGTTAATAAAATACTAGACTTTGAACATTTGTCAAAGTCTAGCAGTGTATCATCTATGTCAAAAATGACAGCCTTAATCATAAACTTTTGATTTTATCAACATACTGGCATGCGTTAAAAGCCGAAATGCTTCCGTCGGCAGCAGCTGTGACAAGCTGTCTTATATGTTTTGTTCTGCAGTCGCCTGCAACAAAAATTCCTTCACAGGAAGTCTTGCAGTCTTCGCCTGCAACGATAAAACCGTTTTTATCTAATTCAACAAGGTTTTCAAACGCTTTGTTGTTCGGAACCTGTCCTATACAGATGAAAGCACATTTGCAGTCATATTTTACAATGGATTTATCCTGTGTGTTTTCGAATGTGAGTCCTGTAAGTTCATCTTCGCCGACAAATTCCTTAAGGGCAAGATTGTGAGTGTAAGATACATTCGGCTGATTAAGAACAAGATCAAGGAGTGCTTTGTCTCCGAAGAATCTGTCAAAAAGTGTACATATCTGAACTGATTTGCAGTATCCGCTGAGAACGAGGGCATACTGAAGGGCGGTATTTGCATCACCGATAACAACGACATCCTCATCTTTATAGAATGCCCCGTCGCAGAGTGCGCAGTAACTTACGCCTTTGCCAACGAGTTCCTCTTCACGGGCAACTCCCATATGTCTTGCTTTGACGCCTGTTGCGAGAATAATACTTACAGCTTCGTATTCACTGTAATCTGTTTTAACATAGAAATATTTGTCCTGTTTTTCAATTTTTTCTACTTTTTCAAGTTCAAAGTCAGCACCCCATTCGGTAATCTGTTCAAAGAGTTTATCCATTAAGTCAGCACCTGAGGATTTCTGGCATGTAGGGAAGTTTTCCACTCTCGGAGAAAGAGCTATCTGTCCGCCGATGGTATCGCTTTCTAAAACGATTGCTGTTTTACCTGCTCTTAAGCAGTTAAGTGCTGCTGTCATTCCTGCAGGGCCTGCGCCGACTATAACTACATCATATTTTTTCATAAACGCCTCTATAATGAAACGATATGGCGTTTGCCATATCGCTTAATGTTTTATTTTCTTGATTCGATATAGCCCTTGATGTTGCTTGCGTTTTCGAACTTGTCGTATCCGCCGTCTTTATTCGGGACTAAGAGTGTCGGTGCTTTCTTTACTCCGAAAGCGATTGTCTTATCTTTTTCTTCTTCTGCATCGATTACTGTATATGCAATGCCTGCTTTGTCGAGCATCTGTTTTGCCATCTTGCAGTTAGGACATGTCTTCGTTGCAAAGATTAAGATGCCTTCATCTGCGCCTGCTGCAACCGGTGCTGCTTTCTGTTCAATCGGAGTTTCACACTGTTTCTGAGGAGCGTTGTCGTTTGAAGAAGTTTTGTATTCTTCAAATGCCACTCCGTGGTACTGACTGTTTGCAACATCATAAGTTTTACGGTTCTTGAATTCTTCAAGTTTTCCGTCGTTCCAGTTCTGTACCGGACGATAGTAACCTGTGATACGGCTGTAAACCTCTGTCTGTTTCCCGCAGTGAGGACACTTGTACTGTTCTCCGTCAAGATATCCGTGAGTTGCACAGACTGAATATGTAGGTGAAAGTGTGTAATACGGAAGTTTGTAGTTTTCTGCAATCTTTCTTACTAAGTTAGCAGCAGCCTGCCAGCTGTCGAGTTTCTGACCAAGGAATGAATGGAATACAGTTCCTGATGTGTAGAGAGTCTGGAGTTCATCCTGGATATCAAGTGCTGAATAGATATCGTCTGTATATCCGACAGGAAGATGTGAAGAGTTTGTGTAGTATGGAGCTTTGTCTGTTCCGCTTGCACAGATGATGTTCGGATATTTCTCTCTGTCGTGTTTTGCGAGTCTGTATGATGTTGATTCAGCCGGTGTCGCTTCAAGGTTGTAAAGATCGCCGTATTTTTCCTGATAATCGGAGAGCTTCTCTCTCATGAAGTTGAGAACTTTCTTTGTAAATTCCTGAGCTTCTTTATTTGTTAAATCTTTTCCAATCCAGCGTGCATTGAGACATGCCTCGTTCATACCTACAAGACCGATTGTAGAGAAGTGGTTGCTGAATGTTCCTAAATATCTCTTTGTATATGGATATAAACCTTCATCTAAGAATTTGGAGATTACATTACGTTTAATCTTTAATGATCTTGCAGAAATATCCATTAATCTTGTGAGTTCTTTGAAGAATTCCTCTTCTGTTGTTGAAACATATGCGATTCTCGGCATATTGATTGTAACAACACCGACAGAACCTGTTGATTCACCGGAACCGAAGAATCCGCCGGATTTTTTTCTTAATTCACGAAGGTCAAGACGGAGTCTGCAGCACATTGATCTTACATCTGACGGTTCCATATCACTGTTGATATAGTTTGAGAAATAAGGAGTTCCGTATTTTGCAGTCATTGTGAAGAGAAGTTTGTTGTTTTCTGTTTCTGACCAGTCAAAATCACGTGTGATTGAATATGTAGGGATAGGATACTGGAATCCACGGCCGTTTGCATCGCCTTCGATCATGATTTCGATGAATGCCTTATTGACCATCTTCATTTCCTCAACGCAGTCTTTGTACTTGAAGTCCATTTCTTTTCCGCCGACAATTGCAGGAAGTTCAGCAAGGTCATTTGGTACAACCCAGTCTAATGTTACGTTTGTGAATGGTGCCTGTGTTCCCCATCTTGATGGTGTGTTTACGCCATAGATGAATGACTGTATGCACTGTTTTACTTCTTTATATGTTAAATGATCTACTTTAACAAACGGAGCAAGATATGTATCGAATGATGAGAATGCCTGAGCGCCTGCCCATTCGTTCTGCATTATTCCGAGGAAGTTTACCATCTGGTTACATAATGTGGAGAGGTGACTTGCCGGGGCAGATGTGATCTTTCCAGGAATTCCGCCGAGTCCTTCTTTGATGAGCTGTTTTAAAGACCAGCCTGCGCAGTAACCTGTAAGCATTGATAAATCGTGAATATGGATTTCGGCATTACGGTGTGCGTTTGCGATGTCTTCATCATATACTTCTGAGAGCCAGTAGTTAGCTGTGATTGCTCCTGAGTTTGAAAGGATAAGTCCGCCGACTGAATATGTAACGGTTGAGTTCTCTTTAACTCTCCAGTCATTTTCTTTAAGATACTTATCAACAGTATTCTTATAGTCGAGCATTGTGCTTCCGATTGAACGGAGTTTTTCATGCTGTTTTCTGTAGAGAATGTATGATTTGGATACTTCTACATAACCGGCCTGGATTAATACTACTTCAACTGAGTCCTGAATTTCTTCAATAGTAATAACCTCATCCTTAATTTTGCTGTTGAATGCTGCTGTTACTCTTAAAGCAAGCATATCAAGGATGTCTTCTGAGAATGGTTTGCCAACGGATGCAAATGCTTTTTCGATGGCTACTTTGATTTTGTTCAGATTAAATGGAACTATACTTCCGTCCCTTTTCTTAACATTTAACATTTATGTCTACCCCTTTTTTGGAAAATTGCTTTTTTATTGTATCACACGCGTAGGATAAGTCAACGCAAAAACACAAAATAAAGTGAGAAACATTTTCGTGAAACACAATATCTTGTGGTTTTGTCGATTTTTGACAAAAATGAACAAAAAGGACCATTATGCCGTTTTCGGCTATGTAAGCACTCCAATTTTTTATAACCGGTAATCTAACGGGATAAAAAAATTCCCCGCCTTGGCAGGGAATTGTGATACAGTGATTTGGTTATCAGTTTTCTTTTTCAGAACCTTTGAATTTTCTCATGATAAAGAACTTGTTTCCGAGGAAGTTTACGATGAGAGCGGAGATTCCGGCTACAGCCTGTCCTGTAAGATTGAAGACTGTGGTTAAAAGATTGCTCGGATTTTCAACTGCATTTCCGCAGGCTGTTGTGACGGCACCGCCGAGCGCTGTCTGCATCAGGATGATAAGTACTGCCATAACGGCATATGCGATTGCTCTGAACGGAATGTGATCTGATACGTTGAATGTCTTTTTGCGGTTCAGTACAAATGTAAGGATCTGACCGATTATCGAGCCCACAATGAATCCTATGAATTCGCCGATTCCGGTGCCTGCTGCGGTATAGTCAAAAAGGAACCAGCTGAAAGGTTCACTCATTGAAGGGGAACATGCTCTTAATATAAGTGGCAAACATGCGGTAATAATTGCCTGTGTTCCTCCACAGATACAGCTGAAAAGGAAGAACATAACAGCCTGTCTCGTGTTTTCATGTGTTTTAAGATAGTCCCTGATTTTCAGAATCCATGCAGGAAGTTTTGATTTTTTCTCTTCCGGAACAGTTTCCGGGGTTTCAGCCGTGGCTTCTTCCTGAGTTTCGGCCATGGTTTCTTCAGATAATCTTTCTTCTTCCATAATGTTTTCCTTTATGTTTTATACGTGAATTATATTAATAATTCCTTCTTTGGTCAATAGCATGCTTTGTAAGCAGGGTGATTTTGAAGTCCGCAGTAAGTTCGAGTGAAGATGAGTTCTTAACAGCATTTACTTTTTCCGCCGGAGCCCTGTACACATACGGGGTCATTGTTAACAGGTTTGCAATGTCCTCGCTGCTTGTCAGTGTGAAATTATAACTGATGATTTCTTCTTTCAGAACCGGAAATCCTGCCGTAGGGACTTCTGTCTCCAAAGGGTTTACCTGGGAGTAGAGAAGTTTCCTTAATTGAATCAGATGGTTCTCCTTCGGTGAAACAATAATCAGGAGACCATCATCTTTAAGAACTCTCATATATTCGTTTATGGCATATGGCGAAAAGATGCAGGTAATAATGTCCGCCGATTTGTCAGGATAAGGCAGGGAATATACGCTTGCGACAGTACACTCCACATTTTTATTGTTCCTTGCTGCGATTTTTACGGCGTTTTTTGAAATGTCGGTTCCCAGAAACAGATCTTTGTAAGGTTTTCTTTTGTCTGAAATGTATCCTATATAAAACCCGGTTCCTGTCCCTGCATCCAGAATAGTCTGGGAAAACGGTTTCAGAGAGGTAATGATGTCAGTAATTTTCTGAGCAAGGGGTGCATAAAACCCGAGCTCAAGAAATGCATGACGGGCATTTACCATTTCCTTGTTGTCCCCTGGATCTTTTGAATTTTTGCAGTTAGAAAGAAGCAGGTTAAAATAACCTTCTTTTGAACGGTCAAATGTGTGACCGGCGGAACATTCACATCCGCTGTTGGTTTCGTTAATTTTTGCTCCGCATACCGGACATATGAAATGCAGCATGGATTAATGGTAGAATACTTTTATGCGAATTGCAAGTATACACACTCACGTGATATAATCAAGTTATGTTAGAACTATTGGCACCAGCAGGAGACATAGAATCTTTTAATGCAGCAGTTAATTCGGGAGCGGATGCTGTATATTTGGGTTTGCAGAATTTTAATGCCAGACTTAAGGCGGATAATTTTACCGAAAACAATATAACTGAATACATAAGAAAAGCTCATTTTTACGGAGTTAAGGTTTATATCACCGTTAATACAATTGTTCAGAACAACGAGTTTAATGAACTTATTTCACTTGTTAAAACAGCGGTTAATGCAAAAGCAGACGCGTTTCTCGTCCAGGACCTTGGTGTGGCAAAAGTTCTTCTTGGAATGTTCCCGGGGATAGTTCTTCACGCCAGTACGCAGATGGGAATACATAATCTTTATGGTGCTAAAATTGCCGAAAAAATCGGAATCAAGAGGGTTGTGTTATCAAGGGAAACCAAATTAGAAGACATCCGTGAGATAAAAAAGAATACAAATTTGGAGATAGAATATTTTATTCATGGTGCACTCTGTATAGCATTCAGCGGAAACTGTTATATGTCTTCGCTTGAACAGAATGCAAGCGGAAACAGAGGTATGTGCAAGCAGCTCTGCAGACTTCCGTATACGGCAGAATATAACGGGCAGAAACAAAGCGGATATCTTCTTTCGGCAAGAGACCTGTGCCTTGCGGATAATTTAAAGGAACTTGCCGATGCCGGTGTGTCTTCGTTTAAAATTGAAGGGAGAATGAGAAGGCCCGGGTATGTGGCATCTGCCGTATCTGTTTACAGAAAACTTATAGACGGAATCGGGTACGGTAAGAAACTCAGTAAGACGGATACCCTGACCCTTAAAACAGCATTTTCAAGAGGGGAATATCTTTCAAGGGCATATCTTGATTCCGGCACGCCGTTTATTGTGGAAAAAAATTACGGAAACCATACGGGGATTGAGATAGGCAGGGTAAAATCGGTCCAGCCTTTCAAAGAAGACCTTTATAAAGTAGAAATTATTTCCGACAGGGAAATTCATGACGGAGACGGTCTCAAGTTCTTTGACGGAACAACGGAAAAGGCAAGTCTTGGTGTCGGGGACTGCAGAAATATATCTAAAGGAATATTCGGCTTTGTAACCAAAACCAAAGTCAAACCGGGATATACGGTTAATCTCATTCTTGATTCGGAGACGGAAGAAAAACTTCTTGGCGAAAAGAGGCTGATTCCGGTAAATATTACCGTTAAAGCTATTGCCGGAGAAAAGCTGTCGGTAAAATGCAGAAGTAACAGTATTGAAACAGTTGCCGAAAGCGTGGAACCTTTGGAAGCGGCTCAAAATGTGCCTGTCACCAGCGAAGAAATTATTAAACAGGTCTCAAAAGTAGGGGATCTCGGATTTTCTGTTGCCGGTGTAGAAGTTGAAACGGACGGAGTATTTATAGCAAAATCAGTCATTAACCAGGTAAGAAGAGATGCCTCGGAGGCTTTGAGGGAAGCAATAATCAGGTCCAATGAACCTGAAGATGTAAAAATTACAGAGTTCAATATTCATTCAGTGGAAGGAAATAAAAATCCTGCAAAAGAATGCCAGATAATAAATGAGGATACAAAGATAGTAAAACATTCTGATTTATACATAATTTCTCCTGATGTATATTCTGTAACAAGGGTGAATGAACTTATTAAAAACAACGCGATTCCGTTAGAAAAGGCGGTTCTTAAACTGCCTCTTATTGCCAGCGGAGAAGATCTTAAAATTCTGGACAGGCTAATTGAGGAATCAGGTATAAAAACGTTGCTTTCCGAGAATCTATACGGGTTAATTTATAAAGAGAAGGGTTATGATTTAATAGCCGGAACAGGGCATAATACATCAAACACATATGCTTCGGAGATGCTCAAAAACCTTGGCTGCACAGCACTTTCCAAATCAATAGAATTCAAAGAATATGAGTCAGTGCTTCCGGAAATCATAATCGAAAATGAACTTCCGGTAATGACGTTTGCACATTGCCCTGTAAAAACACTCACAGGATGCGATTGCACAAAATGTATGTACAGAAAGGGTATGAAACTATCCAAAAACGGTCATAAGTATAAGGTAAGAAGGGTCAGGCTTGATAAATGCTATTTTGAATTGATAGGTGATTGACTATACATTAAACAAAAGGTGTGGTAAGATAAGTTTATAATACTAAAAAGGAGATACAGTTATGCCAAGAATTATTACAGACGAATGTTTACAGTGCGGTTCATGCGCAGATCAGTGTCCAGTAAGTGCAATTTCAGAAGGCGACACAAAATATGTCATCGATGCAGATGCATGTATTGATTGTGGTGCTTGCGAAGATCAGTGCCCAGCTGGCGCAATTAAAGAAGCATAATAGTTTTAATTAATGAAAAACGCCCGGATTTTTGTCCGGGCGTTTTCCTTTATCTGTGTTATTCATTTGTTTCATCAACCGAATCATCAATATCGTCAACGGATTTATGTTCTTTGATTTTTAGCTGGTCAAGGGTGTATGTTCTTGCATCAAAACTTCCGTCTTTAAGCTGAACCTTAACTTTTGATGTCTGTTTTAATAAATCATTTGATTCAACTGTTCCTTCACCATCAGGTGTGAAAACCTTACTTCCTTCTTTTGGCATCAGTTTAAATGCTTCGTTATAATAATCATTTTCATACTTAAGACAGCACATTAGTCTTCCGCAAACGCCGTTAATTTTCTGCGGATTTAAGGAAAGTCCCTGTATTTTTGCCATTTTGATTGAAACTTTCTCAAAATCCTGGAGATGTGTTGTGCAGCAGCATGGTCTTCCGCACGGAGCAAGGGCGCCTCTCATTTTTGTATCATCTCTTTCATAAATCTGTCTTAATTCGATTCTTACTTTGAAAATAGCAGCAAGACTCTTTACCAGTTCTCTGAAATCAACCCTTCCGTCGGCTGTAAAATAGAATATGAGTTTTGTCCTGTCAAAAGTATATTCTGCATCTACAACTTTCATATCTATTTTCATTTCAGCTACTTTTTCTTTCATTTTAACGATAGCTGATTCTTTGTCTTTGAGGTTTTTCTCAAATTGGTCAATATCTTTTTTTGTTGCTTTTCTGATAACAGGCTTAAGTGGCTGGACAATTTCCTTGTCATCTACTTCTTTGTTTGCGAAAACAACAGTTGAGAATTCAATGCCTCTGGCTGTTTCGACAATAACTCCGTCCCCGTCTTTAAAATCTATACCGATAGGATCGAAGTAGTATGTTTTATTTGTGTTTTTAAATTTTATTCCGACTACGACTGCCATTTATGTTTAGCCTCCAAAATAAAGAAAAGCAGATTATCAGCAACGCTCCCGCCGATGGTTTTCTGAGGAAGAATTGATAATTTTTTTCTTTCTTCGTTTATTTTCTGTAGTATTTCCGCGAGTGCCCTCTTGGAAAATTTAGTCTTAAGATTTTCCGTTCCCGGATTTTCAGCTTTGTCCAGCATAAGTTCATGGATAACAATGGAAAGTACATTCAGGAATTCCTGCATGTCATCCTGTGATGAAACGAGAGGGGAAAGCTTCAATATATCGGAACTTCTGTTCAGATCAGTCAGCAGTTTTACTGCAGTTTCATACTGAGAAATATATGAAGGGGACTTTGCAATGGCGTGTGCTTTGCCAAGGAGGCCTTCGCTGCATTCTGCTGCAATTGCTGCTGTCTTTTCATCACATCCGAGTTCGGCAAGAGATGCCATGATGGTATCTCTGTCAAAAAGGTCAATATGTATGATGTTGGCCCTGGATTTAATTGTTTCTATCATCTGGGATTCGTTGGTTACAGGGAGTATGAGAGTAACTTCCTGTGGTGGCTCTTCTAACGATTTAAGCAGTTTATTCTGCAGAAGATTACTCATTAAGTCTGCTTTATGCAATATGCACAGTTTTCTTCCGGAGTATGACTTCAGATGAATCTCATTAAGGAAGGCATCTAACTGATCTGCTTTGAACTGTTTTTTGACAGGTCTGAAATTAATGATGTCCTCATGATTTCCGTGAAGAACCTTAAGGCATTCAGGGCAGGAAAAACAAGCTGAATTATCTTTGCAGTATACGGCACACGAAAAGAGAGTTACAAACTCTTCAAGTGCTTCTTCATCCTGAGATACAATCATATATGCATGACCGATTCCCTTTTTTATGTCGCGGGAAATAATATCAAATGCACGTGATGCTCTTAATGGTTTTTCAAAAAGTAATCCGCTCACTTTATTGCGCCTGCTTTTATAAGTTCTTCTATGATTTTTCTTGATGTGACTTTTTTATCGATATCCGGTTTTACCGCAACAATTCTGCCTCCGGATTTTTTCATCTCTTCCACAAATCCATCATAAACTTTATTGTGGAAATCCCTGGATTCTTTTTCCATCCTGTCCTCAAGCTGGACCTTTCTCCATGAATCCTGAGGTTTGAGATCAATGAATATTGTGATGTCCGGCATACATTCTTTAATGGCAATCGCGTTGATTTCCTTGATGGTGTCCGCTCCGAGATTTCTTGCATAGCCCTGATATGCAATTGAACTGTCAACATATCTGTCACAGATGACAAGCTCCCCGCGTTCTAGTGCAGGTTTGATAACCTGTTTTACAAGCTGGATTCGGCTTGCAGCATAAAGCATAGCCTCGGTTATAGGATCCATTTCGGTGTTCTTCGGGTCAAGAATGACTTTTCTTATCTGCTCGGAGATATCGGTGCTGCCAGGCTCCCTTATATAAAGAGCCTTCTGACCTGTTTTTTCTAGATATTCCTTCAGGAATGTGAGCTGGGTGGATTTCCCTACGCCTTCACAGCCTTCAAAAGTTACAAACATAGTTACCTCTCATATTTACTTTGCCATTATACCACGAAGGATTGGTTTTCTCAATTATCAATAGCACCTTACGGAGGTACAATTTTATTGACTTGATAGGTTAATAGATATAAACTTATTTATATTTTAACGCGTGAGGCGAATATGGATTACAAACAGATTGAAAGCAAATGGCAGAAAAAATGGGCAGAAACAGGCCTTTACAAATTCAATAAGTCAAACGTAGACAAGAAATATTATTGTCTTGAAATGTTCTCATATCCTTCCGGAGCAAAACTCCATGCCGGTCACTGGTATAACTACGGACCATCGGATACTTTTGCAAGATTCAAACGCATGCAGGGATATGAAGTATTCCAACCGATGGGATTTGATGCATTCGGTCTTCCTGCAGAAAACTATGCAATAAAGACCGGTATCCATCCGGAAGATTCCACTCTCAAAAACATTGAGACTATGGAAGGACAGCTTAAAAGAATCGGTGCAACTTATGACTGGGATTACGAAGTAAAAACCTGTCTTCCGGAATATTATAAATGGACACAGTGGATGTTCACTCAGCTTTATAAACATGGTCTCGCATACAGAAAACAGGCTCCTGTAAACTGGTGCCCTTCATGTAATACTGTTCTTGCAAACGAGCAGGCACAGGGTGGTGTATGTGAAAGATGCGGAAGCACAGTTACAAAAAAGAATCTTAATCAGTGGTTCTTCAAAATAACTGCTTATGCTGATGAACTTCTTGATGATATCGATAAACTTGACTGGCCTGAGAAGACAAAACTCATGCAGAAAAACTGGATCGGCAGAAGTTTCGGCGGCGAAATTGAGTTCCAGGTTGTCGGTTCAGATGTCAAATTCAGCGTTTTCACAACAAGAGCAGACACGGTTTTCGGTGTAACATACGTTGTTCTTGCTCCGGAAAGTCCGCTTGTTGACCTCGTTACAAAACCGGAACAGAAAGCAGCAGTCGAGGCATACAAGGAAAAGAGTGCTCAGGCAACAGAGATAGACCGTATGTCTTCAACAAGAGAAAAGACTGGTGTTCTTACAGGTTCATATGCAATTAACCCTGTAAACGGAAGAGAAGTCCCTATTCTTGTATCAGACTACGTAATAGCAAGTTACGGCACAGGTGCAGTCATGGGTGTTGCCGCTCATGATGAAAGAGACTATGTCTTTGCACAGAAACTCGGCTTACCGATCGAAAGAGTTCTTAAGGGTAAAGAAGGACAGAATGATGAACTTCCGTTCTGTGAGTATGGTATTCTCTGCAACAGCGGTGAGTTCGATGGAATGACATCCGAGGACGGAAAACTTGCCATTATCAAGAAACTTGAGGAAGAGGGCAAAGGTCATC
The DNA here is from genome assembly GCA_024405515.1 of Clostridia bacterium. Classification (GTDB taxonomy): domain Bacteria; phylum Bacillota; class Clostridia; order Christensenellales; family CAG-917; genus CAG-475. The sequence goes on along the minus strand of JAKSOR010000008.1, from coordinate 15,040 downwards.
TTAAGACAAATTACAGATTAAGAGACTGGCTCGTTTCAAGACAGAGATACTGGGGAGCACCTATTCCTGTAATTCACTGCGAACACTGTGGTGAAGTACTTGTTGATGAAAAAGATCTCCCGGTTCTTCTTCCGAGAAACGTGGATTTCGCACCGGATGGCGAATCACCACTCAAAAAATGTGATGAATTTATCAATACAACATGCCCGAAGTGCGGAAGACCTGCAAAGAGGGATGCAGATACCCTTGATACATTCGTATGCTCAAGCTGGTATTTCTTAAGATATCCGGATAACAAGAACAGCGAGAAACCATTTGACACAGAATGGATTAACAAGATGCTTCCTGTAGATAAATACATCGGCGGTGCAGAACATGCATGTATGCATCTTCTCTATGCACGTTTCTTCACAAAAGCATTAAGAGACATGGGATATCTTAATTTTGATGAACCATTCCTTTCACTCGTGCACCAGGGAACAATTCTCGGAACAGACGGCAACAAGATGTCCAAGTCAAAGGGCAATGTCGTTTCCCCGGATGATAATATCGCAAAATACGGTGCAGATATATTCAGAGTATATTTAATGTTCGGTTTCAACTATGTTGAAGGCGGTCCGTGGAATGATAATGGTCTTGAATCAATCAGCCGTTTCTTCGACAGAGTGGAGAGAATCGTTAAGAAATGTTATGAGGTCAACTATGATGATGCCCCGATGCAGAAAGCAGAAAAGGAACTCAACAGAGTAAGACACAGCACAATCAAATCAGTAACAAACGATCTCGGAATCTTCTCATTTAACACAGCACTCGCAAGACTGATGGAATTTGTCAATGCAATGTATGCATATGAGTCATCAGTTGAAAAGAAGAATGCAGTCTATAAAGACTGTGCAAAGGATCTCGTATTACTCCTTGCTCCGTTCGCTCCTCACTTTGCAGAAGAATTATGGGAAATGCTCGGTAAAGAATATTCAGTATTCAATCAGGCATATCCTGTATGCGATGAAAAGGCCCTTGTCCTTGATGAGATTGAACTTGCAGTTCAGATTAACAGCAAATTAAAGGGTAAAGTCGTTGTTGCAAACGGTGCACCGAAGGAAGAAATTGAAAAAGCAGCAAAAGAAGCAGTAGCCTCACAGCTTGAAGGACTTACAATAAAGAAGATTATTGTGGTTCCGGGAAGATTAGTAAATATTATTGCATAACGGAGATAGACTTATGTTAGACATTAACAGAATTAGAAACAACCCACAGGAAGTAGTTGATGCACTTGCCAAGAAGGGATATGCAGCAGACTTCACTGAAATCCTTAAATGGGATGACGAAAGAAAGAAAACAATAACAGAAATAGAGCAGCTTAAGGCTCAGAAAAACAAAGTTTCTTCTCAGATACCGATGCTCAAAAAAGCAGGACAGTCCGTAGAACCGATTTTTGAGGAAATGAAGAAAATCGGTGAAGAGATTGCCGCAGGAGATGCAAAAATAGCAGAACTCATCGAGAAAATACAGAATGGGCTTCTTGTTATGCCAAATATTCCTGACCCTGATCTTCTCCCGGGAGAAAAAGAGAACAACCAGGTAGTCAAGGTATTCGGTGAGCCACCTAAATTTGATTTCCCGCTTAAGAATCACGTAGATCTCTGTACAGACCTCGGCATTATTGATTATGAAAGAGGAACAAAACTCTCAGGAAACGGATTCTGGATTTACAGAGGACTTGGTGCAAGACTTGAATGGGCACTTCTTAATTACTTCATTGATGAGCATATTGCTGACGGATATGAATTTATCCTTCCGCCATATCAGCTCGGTTATAACTGCGGACTCGGTGCAGGTCAGTTCCCTAAATTTGCTGATGAAGTATACTGGCTTGACTGTGATGAGGACAGAAAGCGTAACCGCTTTATGCTCCCTACAGCAGAAACAGCACTTGTAAATATGTATTCAGGTGAAATCGTTGATGAGAGCAAACTTCCTATGAAGTTCTTTGCATACTCACCATGTTTCAGAAAAGAGGCAGGAAGCGCAAGAGCAGAAGAAAGAGGAATGATCAGAGGACATCAGTTCAATAAAATTGAAATGGTTCAGTATGCACATCCGGATCACAGCAAAGAAGCTTTTGAAGAACTTGTAGAAAAGGCATCAAGACTTGTAGAAAAACTTGGACTTCACTACAGAGTCAGCAAACTTGCAGCCGGGGACTGTTCTGCTTCTATGGCAAGAACATCTGATATTGAAGTATGGATTCCTTCAATGGGAATATACAAAGAATGTTCTTCTGTATCAAATGCTAACGATTATCAGGCAAGAAGAAACAACACACGTTACCGTGATTCAAAGACAGGAAAGCCACAGTTCCTTCATACTCTTAACGGAAGCGGACTTGCCACATCAAGAATTATTCCGGCTATCGTTGAGCAGTACCAGAACGCAGACGGCAGCGTAACCATTCCTGAAGTGCTCCGCAAATACATGGGTGGTCTTGAAAAGATAACAAAATAATCCTTCTGGAGAAAATTATGAGAGAGGAATTAAAAAAATACGGCGATGAGGCTTACTCACTCGTCGAAACAATGGCAAATGATATCGGGCCAAGAATACCTGGCTCCGAGAATGAGAAAAAGCTCCATGACTTCATGTCGGGCAAACTTAAAGATTTAGGGCTTGAACCGAAAACAGAAAAATTTGTTTTCGCACCATATGGTTCAATAGGCGGACTTCCTATGGCAGGATGGGCAGGTATCGTAGGCGCACTTGCTCTTATAGTCACAATGGTTCTGGCACAGTTCAGTCCTGTCAGTGCATTCATTGTTTCATGTGCAGGAACACTGTATATGATCTGTATGTGGGTATGGGTAGTTTGCAGCTGTTTTAAGTACAAAACATGGTTTGACTGGGCTTTCAAGCATGCAGTATCTCACAATACATATGCAGAACTTAAGCCGGAAGACGGGGAATATGATTACACTATCATTCTTTCAGGGCATACAGATACAAGCTGGACACTTAAACTCAGTGCATCTCAGTATAAAATCGGATTTGTCGGAACAGTAATCAAACTTGCTGTCGGAGCAGTCTGCGTAGGAATAGTAACACTTCTAACAATTGTTGCATTTATTATTCTTTGCTGCACACTTGACTGGACCGGTTCAGTAGACTGGTGGGAAGTTATCACAAATTACGGTATTGCTATCGGCGTTCTTGCTCCGATTCTCTGTATAGGCTGTTTCTTCCTTACAATGTACAATGAAAGAACTCCTGAGATTGCTTCCCCTGGCGCAATGGATAATGCAACAGGTATCGCAATAGCATATGAGACTGTTAAATACTTCAAGGAAAATCCTGATAAGATGCCGAAGAGATGCAGAATAATTGACTGCAACTGCGGAGCAGAGGAATCAGGACTCAGAGGATCAATTGCTTTTGTCAGAAGACATAAAGATGATGGTATGCTTGATAATGCATGGCACATCAATATTGACTCAATTGCCGATAAAGATTACTTTGAGGTAATTAACGGGGATGCATGGCTCTGTAAGAATTTCGATAAGGATCTCGAGGGTATGTTCTTTGATTCAATGAAGGAAGCAGGTATTGAAAAACCGGGCAGAATAAAGAATCCGGTCGGTGGATGTGATTCCACTCCATTTATGAAAAACGGGGTTAAATCAATCACTTTCGCTGCACAAAACCCGATTATGTCAAATTACTATCACACATACATGGATGTTCCTGAGAGATTTGAACCTGAAACAGTAGGCCTCGGACTTGATGTGGTTCTCAGAGTAATTGATAAAGTTGCAGCATTTGAAGATTCAAAGAAAGCATAATATTTAGAAAGCGGCCCGCTTCTGCGGGCTGTTATTATTTATGAAAGGCACAGGATATTCATATTCAAAAATAAGTCTTTCGCTCGCCATAACAGGAAAGAGGGAAGGAATGCATGAACTCGACATGATTGTTGTTCCGTATAAAAAATATATGGATACGGTTTCGTTTAGTGCAAATCCTGCTGCCGGTTCGGTTCAGGGCATATCGGTTACCACTACAAGAATCTTAATCGATAAGGACATGTTTATTTCTTTTATTGAACCTAAACTCATCAGCATATGTGAATATTTTGGTATTTACGGTTCATTTGAAATAAATAAAGGAGTCCCGCTGGGAGCTGGTATCGGCGGAAGTGCGTGTCCTATAGCAGCTGCTATCAAAGCGGTTGAAACGGCCTGCAGAGAGATGGGCATGGAAAAGGTTATGGAATATTCCGATATGGCTAAACTTGGTTCGGATGTGCCTTGTGTTTATTACGGGAAGCCATGCCGCGTAAAGGGAACAGGTGAGATAATAGAAGTTGTAAAAAGTGAGAAGTTTTATTATCAGGATCATCTGATAAATATGGGAACTGACACAAAAAAAGCATATGAGTATTATGATCTTAACCATAAAGAAAACGCCGGCCTGGTGCCGTCTTCTGTCGGAGAAGCCATCATGGTGCAGCGCAATGATTTAGAGGAAAGTGCACTTAGCCTCAATCCTAAAATCAAGCATGTTTTAGAGGAATTGAGAAACTCCGGGAAGACTGCGATTGTGTCCGGATGTGGTTCTGCGGTATTTGAAATTTCCACAGAAAAAATTTAAAGAAATGTATTAAAATCACTGATTAGAATGCCGGTTTATATCAAAAACCGGTTTTTTTATCAAAAATTTTTATTAAAATTGTAAAAATTATCTTTTCTTCGGCTATTGTTTATGACCTTATACTTTGATATAATTATGCATAAGTATTATTATGCGTGCATATGCACGGAGGAAAATTATGGCAAGAATGAAAGACAGTTATGCTTCTTATCTGTTCCACGAGGGAACAAATTATCAGGCATATAAACTTTTTTCACCTGTTCCTTCTAATGAAAACGGAACTGATGGATGGAATTTCAGTGTGTGGGCACCTTCTGCCCAGGCTGTTTCTGTCGTCGGCGATTTTAACGGATGGGAAACAGGCGCCAATCCGATGACTCCTTCAGATGACGGCATATGGACTTTATTTATTCCTGGACTCAAACAGTTTGATACATATAAGTATGCGGTAACTTCAAAAAACGGGAAGGTTACTTTCAAATGTGATCCATACGGATATCATTTTGAAACCGCACCGGCAAATGCGTCCAAGCTTTATGATATTTCAGGTTACAGGTGGAAAGACAGAAAATGGATGAAAGACAGGGAAAACTTCAATCCGTATGCAAGCCCGATGAATATTTACGAGGTGCATTTCGGGAGCTGGAAGAGATATCCTGACGGAAACTTCATTAATTACAGTGCGATGGCAGACGAACTTATTCCGTATGTAAAAAAGATGGGATACACACATATCGAGCTGATGCCTCTCACTGAATTTCCGTTTGAAGGAAGCTGGGGATATCAGGTAACAGGTATGTTTGCCCCGACTTCAAGATACGGAACACCTAAAGACCTGATGGAGTTTATTGACCGCTGCCACAGAGCGGGAATAGGAATAATTCTTGACTGGGTTCTGGCACATTTCCCACGCGATGAACACGGTCTGTCTCTTTTTGATGGGACACCGCTTTATGAATATTCTGACCCTCAGAAAGGGGAACATAAGGAATGGGGAACAAAAGTTTATGACTTTGGCAAAAATGAGGTGAAGAGCTTCCTTATTTCCGCCGCAATGTTCTGGTTTGATGTGTATCATATTGACGGAATCAGATGCGATGCTGTAGCAAGCATGCTGTACCTGGATTACTGCAGAAAAGACGGGGAATGGACACCGAATCAGTTCGGCGGCAACTATAATCTTGAGGCAAGGGATTTCCTGAAACAGATGAACTCCGCCATTCTTTCAAAATATCACGGAGCTCTTACAATAGCCGAAGAATCCACTGCATACCCAATGGTTACTAAGCCGGCATATGACGGCGGACTCGGTTTTAATTTTAAGTGGAATATGGGCTGGATGAATGACAGCCTGCATTATATTTCGATTGATCCTTTCTTCAGGAAAGACAATCATAATGATCTGACATTCGCAATCACATATGCATATTCCGAAAACTACGTTCTCCCGATTTCTCATGATGAAGTAGTTCACGGCAAGTGCAGCATGATAAATAAAATCCCGGGAGAATATGACCAGAAATTCGAAGCACTGAAGGCATTCTTCGGATATATGATAGGTCATCCGGGCAAAAAGCTGAGTTTTATGGGTAACGAGTTCGGGCAGTTTATTGAATGGAATTATTCACAGCAGCTTGACTGGTTCCTTCTTGATTATCCTAAACATCATATGTATCAAAAATTTATCAAGGACCTTAATGCCTTTTATCTTGAAAACAAAGCACTCTGGGAACTTGACTGTTCATATGATGGATTCAAATGGATAGTTGTTGATGACAATAAGCAGAACATAGTCTCATTTATGAGAAAGGCCGCAGACGGGGAATATGTTATATGTATAGTTAATTTCTCTCCGGTAGAGAGACTTAAATATGTAATGGGTGTGCCTGAATGCACCACATATAAGGCGGAACTCTTTTCTTCACTTAAAAAATACGGCGGCGAAGAAGAAAGAAGACCATCATTCAGGGCAACGGCAAAACCGTCACACGGACAGCCGTGTTCAATAAAAGTAAATATACCGAAAAATTCAGTCATGTTTTTAAAACCTGAATTTAAGGAGGGGGAATAATGAACAAAAACAGTAAGGAATGCATAGCAATGCTGCTTGCAGGCGGACAGGGTACAAGACTCGGAGTCTTAACTTCGGATGTTGCAAAACCTGCAGTTCCGTTCGGTGCAAAGTACCGTATTATTGACTTTCCGCTCTCAAACTGTATCAACAGCGGAATTGATACAATAGGCGTACTTACACAGTACAGACCTTTTGAACTTCACCAGTACATCGGTAACGGTCAGCCATGGGATCTGGATAGACTTAACGGAGGAATATTCGTTCTTCCGCCGTTTATGAGAGCTAAGTCCGGTGAATGGTATAAAGGAACAGCAAACGCAATTTATCAGAATATAGACTTCATTGATAACTACAGCCCTGAATATGTTGTAATTCTCAGCGGCGACCATATTTACAAGATGGATTATCACGATATGCTTACCGAGCACAAAAAGAACAATGCAGACTGCACAATTGCAGTGCTTGATGTTCCGCTCTCAGAAGCAAGCCGTTTCGGAATTCTTAATTTAAAACCTGGCACACAGCAGATTGCGGAATTTGAAGAAAAACCGAAACAGCCTAAATCCACAAAGGCTTCTATGGGAATTTATATCTTCACATGGGAAAAACTCCGTCAGTATTTAATCGATGATGAAGAAGACAAAACTTCCGAAAACGATTTCGGAAAGAATATCATTCCAAAAATGCTCGGAGATAAACAGAGAATGTTTGCATATCAGTTTGACGGATATTGGAAAGATGTCGGTACGATTTCATCACTCTGGGAAGCAAATATGGATATTCTCCGTGCAGGGAAGAATGATCTTAACCTTGATGACGACAGATGGAAGATTTATGCAAGAACAAATGCTGAACCTCCTCAGGCAGTCACATCAACAGCAAAACTGATTAACTGTCTTGTTTCCGAAGGAACAGTTGTAAAAGGAACTGTAAAGGACAGCATTATTTCAAATTCAGTAACTATCGGAGAGGGTGCATATATCGAAGGTTCAATTGTAATGCCGGGTGCAGTCATTGAAGATGGTGCGGATATCAGATATGCAATTATCGGCTGGAATGCGGTTGTCGGCAAGAACGCAATTATCGGAGAAACACTTCCGGCATCAAAACCGGGCGAATGGAAGATAGCAGTTGTCGGCCCTAACTATACAGTAAAAGAAGGCGAAATCATCGCCGCAGACCAGATGGTCGGTTAAAGGAGGTAAGTAAGATGAAAAACAAAACAATGGGTATTTTATTTGCATCAGATAAAGAGAGCCATCTTAACGACCTGACAATTCACCGTACAACTTCCTCTGTTCCTTTTGGCGGAAGATACCGTCTTATTGACTTTACGCTTTCCAATTTTGTAAATGCAAATATTACAACAATCGGTGTAGTAACAAGAAATAACTACAACTCACTTATGGACCATATCCGTATGGGCCGTGACTGGGACCTCAGCAGAAAGAACAGCGGAATCACAGTTTTCCCGCCGATGGTTTTTGACAGTGCACACACTGTTTACAAAGGTAAAATAGAAGCTCTTTATATGCTCCGTGGATATATGATGGAAGCAAGCGAGGATTATGTGGTTATTGCCAATGCAAATATTGCATACAATATTGACTTCGATGAAGTTGAGAAATTCCATATTGCAAAGGGTGCGGATATTACCGTTCTCACATATTCAACAGATGATGTAAATCCTAGAAAACTTATTGTATCAACAGACAAAAACGACAGAATCAAAGATATGAGATTCCCTGTAGCAAGTGATTCAGGAAAACAGGTCTGTGACCTCAATATTTATTTCATTAAGAAAGATCTCCTCATTTCTCTTGTCGATAATGCTTATGCACACGGTGCATATGACTTTGAAAAGGATATCATTCAGGCACAGCTTCAGGATTTATACATCATGAACTATGAACTTAAGGATTATGTTGCCGTTATCGACAGAATATCCTCATATTTCAAATGCAGTATGGATCTTCTTAATCCGGAAGTCAGAGAAAGTCTGTTCTATAAACATTCACCTATTCTTACAAAGGTTAAGGATACAGTTCCTGCAAGGTACAAAGAAGGGGCAGATGTCAAGAATTCCATTATCGCAGACGGCTGTGTAATAGACGGAACAGTTGAAAACTCAATTCTTTTCAGAAGTGTAAAAGTCGGGAAAGGTGCAGTCATCAGGAACTCAATCATCATGGAAGACTCCATTATTATGGATGGGGCCACACTGAATTATACAATCACAGATAAGGATGTAATCATCCAGGAAGGAAGAACTCTCAGCGGATATGAAACATATCCGATGGTAGTAGTAAAAGGAAAAGTTATTTAATTTGTGAGGTAGTTATGAAAATATTATTCGTAGCATCAGAAGCAGCTCCGTTTGTGCGCTCGGGCGGACTCGGTGATGTGGCAGGTGCACTCCCGAAAGCTCTGAACAAACTCGGTAATGACACAAGGGTAATCATCCCGTTTTACAAAGATGAAATAAAAGATGAGTACAAAGACAATTTCCGTTTTGTTGCATCAACATTTGTGGACCTGAGCTGGAGAAGACAGTACTGTGGAGTTTATGAGGCAGTTTATGAAGGCGTAACTTATTACTTCATAGACAATGAGTACTATTTCAAACGCAAGGGTCTGTATGGGCATTTTGATGACGGAGAGAGATTTGCTTTCTTCTCAAAAGCGGTTCTCGAAATTCTTCCTCTCATTGATTTCTATCCGGATGTCCTTGATGCAAATGACTGGCAGACAGCACTCTGTCCGGTATTTCTTGATGTGTTCTATCGTTTTTCGGATGAATATAATCACATTAAGACCGCTCTGACAATTCACAATATTGAATTTCAGGGTAAATACGGAGACAGCCTTATCGGTGATATTTTAGGACTGCCGGACTGGGCAAGACCGCTTGTTATGATGGGCGATTCCGTAAACTATATGAAGGGCGGAATAGAATCATCCAATGTCGTAATCACAGTTTCGGAGACTTATTCTCATGAAATACTTGATCCGTTCTTCTCATACGGACTTGATAGTATTCTGTCTGACAGAGTCTATAAACTTCACGGAGTCGTAAACGGAATAGACGAAACTATTTTCGATCCTGCGAAGGACAATAAAATTTTTGCAAATTACAGCATCAAGAACTATAAGGCAAAGAAGAAAGAAAACAAGGAAAATCTTTTGAAAATGATAGATCTTCCTTATGATGAGAAACGCCCTCTTATTGCAATGGTTTCAAGGCTTACTGAACAGAAAGGTTTCGATCTTTTTGCAGCAGTAATTGATGATATCATGAGAGCAGATGTGAATGTTGTCGTCCTCGGAACAGGAGACTGGAAATACGAGAATATGGTTTCTTCTGTTGAAGAAAGATATCCTAACAAATTCCGTGCCATCAAAGCATTTTCAGGGGATATGGCAAGTAAACTCTATGCGGCCTCGGATATTTTCCTTATGCCTTCAAAGTTTGAACCATGCGGGCTCTCACAGCTCATTGCCATGAAATACGGTTCAGTACCTGTAGTCAGGGAAACAGGTGGGCTTAAAGATACAGTTCCTGCTTTCAATCCTGAAACAGGTGAAGGAAAGGGATTCACGTTTAAGACTTATAATGCATATGATATGCTCGATGCGATATGGCGTGCGTATGCAATGTTCTTTGAAAAAGACAATTGGGATAAAGTTGTCAAAAACGGCATGTCTTCAGATTTCAGCTGGGACGCAAGTGCAAAAAAATATAACGAAATATTTAAAAATCTATATGAATAAAAAACTTCCGTACCGGGGGAAAGCGGAAATGGAAGGAGAAATATGAAATACAACGTAACATCTAAGGAATTTGCAAAACAGGTAACGGATACTCTTGCTAGGTATTTCGGTGTAAAACCGGAAGATGCCAGTAAATCACAGATTTACAGTGCAACATGTATGTGCGTAAGAGACATCCTTACACAAACACGTGTTAATTTCAAAAAAGAAACCCATGAGGCAAACGCAAAACAGATATATTATATGTCCATGGAATTTCTTCTCGGAAGGTCACTGAGAAACCATCTTTTCAATATGGGCATTACCGATGAGGTAAAAAAAGCAGTCGAAAGTTTCGGTGTTTCAATGGATGAGATATATTCATTTGAACCGGATGCAGGACTCGGAAACGGAGGACTGGGAAGACTTGCAGCAGCATATATGGATGCACTCACATCATTAAGTTATCCTGCCAGCGGATTCTCCATTCTTTATGATTACGGCATTTTCAAGCAGGTCATTAAAGACGGATGGCAGCTTGAACAGCCTGATGAGTGGCTTAAGGGCGGAGATGTATGGCTTGCTCCGAGACGTGAGGAAACTTACGAAGTAAGATTCGGCGGAACAGTAGACCAGATCTGGGAAAACGGAAATCTTACAGTTCAGCACCGTGATTACACAAGGGTAATTGCAGTTCCGTATGATATGAACATCTCGGGCTATGATACAAAGGCCGTTAACAGAATCAGGCTCTGGCACTCAACAGCTCCGCAGGATTTCGATATGAATATGTTCAGCCGCGGTGAGTATGTAAAAGCATCAGCCGCAAAAGCAATGGCTGAATCCATTAACAAAGTTTTATATCCGGCAGATGACCACATTGAAGGTAAGTCTTTAAGACTTAAACAGCAGTATTTCTTCGTTTCGGCATCTATCCAGAGTATTATCAACCGTCATTTAAAGACTAATCCGAATCTTGATAACCTTGCAGACTGTGTTGCAATTCATATCAACGACACACATCCGACTCTCTGTATCCCTGAGCTTATGAGAATCCTTCTTGATGATTATCATTATGGCTGGGATCAGGCATGGGATATTGTGACACACACAGTTTCATATACGAACCATACTGTAATGGCGGAAGCACTTGAAAAATGGCCGCAGGACCTTTTCCAGACACTTCTTCCGAGAATTTATCAGATTGTTCATGAAATCAACCAGCGTTTCTGTAATGAACTCTGGGCGTTCTATCCGAACAACTGGGATGCTGTAAACCATAACGCGATTCTTTCTAACGGCCAGGTAAAGATGGCAAATCTCTGTCTTGCGACATCGCATACAATTAATGGCGTAAGCGCACTTCACAGCGATATTTTAAAGAAAGATGTTTTCCAGGATTACTATAAGATGCATCCTGAGAAATTTACAAATGTTACAAATGGTATCACTCACAGAAGATGGGTATGTCAGGCTAACCCGGAACTTGGAAATCTTATTACAGAACTTATTGGTGATGGTTGGATTAAAGATGCTGATAAACTTCAGAACCTTCAGAAATTCAAAGGAGACAGACAGGTTCTTGATCGCCTTGCCGAAATCAAGAAAGGTAACAAGGAAAGACTGGCAAAATATATTCTTGAACAGAATGGTGTGGTAGTAAACCCGGACAGCATTTTTGATGTACAGGTAAAGAGACTTCATGAGTATAAGAGACAGCTTTTAAACGCTCTCAATATTCTTGATCTTTATCTCCAGTTAAAGGATAATCCGAACCTTGATATTCAGCCGAGAACATTTATTTTCGGAGCAAAGGCCGCGAGCGCATATTATATGGCAAAACAGATAATAAGATTTATCTGCACTCTCGGAGATGTAATCAACAACGATCCGACTATCAACGGGAAGCTCAAAGTTGTATTCCTTGAAAACTACCGTGTAACCTTGGCAGAAATCATTATGCCGGCATCAGAAGTATCCGAGCAGATTTCACTTGCAGGTAAAGAGGCAAGCGGAACAGGTAATATGAAGTTCATGATTAACGGCGCTGTTACTATCGGAACCTTAGACGGAGCAAACGTTGAAATTCACCAGGAAGTAGGTGACGAGAATATGTTCCTGTTCGGCCTTCTTGCAAATGAAGTGCAGGAGCTCTGGAAGAACGGATACAATCCGTCATATTATTATCAGACAAACGGAACAATAAGAAGACTTATTGATACACTCCGTCAGGGACTCGGCGGCATATCATTCAGCGAAATCGCAGATTCTCTTATCACAGGAAGAGGCGGACAACCGGATGGTTATATGGTTCTTGCCGACTTTGACAGTTACTCAAAGACACAGAGAAGAGTAAACGAAACATACAAAGACAAAGAAACATGGAACAGAATGTCTCTGGTTAATATCTCTAAGGCAGGCTTCTTTGCAGCAGACAGAGCTGTAGAGGAATATGCACAGAGAATCTGGGGATTAAAACCGATTTATTAAAATGTATAACCCGCTCAGAAACAAATTTCCTTACGGCGCAACTGCCGTAGGGAAAGATACAGAAATCACATTCCCTCTTAATCCGGACCTCGGAATAAAGAGGGTTTTTGTGGTATTGCGTCATGTCTTCGGAGAAGGCGGGGAAATAATTAAAGATGAAACTGAAAGGATAGAGCTCCCGTTTGTTTGGAGAGAGAACGGTGAGGATATTTATAAGGGTTCTTTTAAAATTTCGGCTTACGGAATCTGGAGATATCGCTTTGAAGGGGAACTTGAAGACGGCTCCATCGCGTTCTTCGGTAGGGACTTTGATGGCACAGCCTTAAGAGGAGACTGGTTGCCGGAATGGCAGTTAACCGTATCTGAAACCGAGTATAAAACCCCTGATTGGGCAAAAAGAGGAATAATATATCATCTGTTTGCCGACAGATTCTGTAAGGTCGGGAATAATAAATTCAACAAGCACGGAAGACTTCATACGGACTGGTATGAGACTCCGGACATACAGGAAGAAGGTAAAGATTACAGAGCGGATGACTATTTTGGCGGAGATATAAAGGGTATAATTTCAAAGCTGGATTACCTTAAATCCTTGGGGATTACATGCATCTATCTCTCCCCGGTTTTTGAAGCATTTTCAAATCACAGATATGATACCGGTAACTACCTTAAGATAGATGACCTTTTCGGAACAGAGGAAGAGTTTTCTTATCTTATACAGCAGGCAGCAGAAAAAGGTATAAACATTATGCTAGATGGTGTCTTTAACCATACAGGTGCTGACAGCATTTATTTTAACAGAGAAGGAAGGTATGACTCCCTTGGCGCGTATCAGAGCAAAGAATCCCCGTATTATGACTGGTATACATTTACTGATTATCCTGAAAAATATGACTGCTGGTGGGGCAGCACGGTTGTTCCGACAGTAAATAAAAAGGCAAAGGGATATAAGGACCTTATTCTTGGGAAGGGCGGAGTCATAAATAAATGGACAGAACTCGGCGTGAAAGGATGGAGACTTGACGTGGTGGATGAGCTTCCTGTTGATTTCACGACAGAACTCTGCGAATGCATAAAAAATGCCGGAAAAGATGTTCTTATTGTCGGTGAAGTATGGGAAGACGCATCTGTCAAAATAGCATACAGTCAGTGGCGCCCGTATTTTATGGGGCATCAGCTTGATTCTGTTATGAATTACCCGTTCAAGGAAGCGGTTCTTGATTATACACTTTCGGGTGACGCCGTTCAGTTTATAGGCGAAGTATCCAAAATCCTTGAAAATTATCCAAAAGAATCACTGGATACTCTTATGAATCTTCTTGGCAGCCATGACACAGTAAGGGCAATAACAAGACTGAGCGGAGTAAAAGCTCCGGAAACAAAGAAAGAAAGAGCGGAATTTATTCTTAGCAGGGATAAATATCTGGAGGCTGTGTATAATCTTAAGTTTGCATCACTCCTTCAGTATGTGCTGCCGGGTATCCCGTGTATTTATTACGGAGATGAGGCTGGAGTTCAGGGGTTTGAGGATCCGCTGAACAGAGGCACGTATCCTTGGGGAAAGGAAAACACAGATATTCTTAATCACTATATTGACCTTGGCAGGTTCAGAACCGAGTATCAGGATTTTCTTAGAGGAGAAACGGAAATTGTAAAGTCCGGAGACGAAACAGAAATAATAAGAAAAACCTCCATAGGGAATATGCATATTATCCTTAATCCTCACGGGATAAAAGATATGCCTGAAAAGGAATGGGTGTACAGTCTGGATTCAAGGGTAAGAGTTTATATCGAAAATCTGTAAAACAAAAGGAACCATCTTTCGACAGTTCCTTTTTTGTTGGCAGGAGATATAGGAATCGAACCTACACACTGGGAGTCAGAGGCCCATATGCTACCACTACATCAATCTCCAACGCGAGATACATAATAGAATAATTTGAAACAAAAGTCAACCGAAATAAGTTGACAATTTTTATTATAATTAATACAATCTTTGTTGCACTCGGGGTGTAGCGCAGTTTGGTAGCGCGTTCGGTTCGGGACCGAAAGGTCGTGAGTTCGAGTCTCGTCACCCCGACCATA
>JAKSOR010000079.1 GCA_024405515.1 Clostridia bacterium | reverse complement strand
ATTTTCAGAAAAAGTTATCTCCATTAGTTCCTGAGAAATTTCTGTACTTTTTATACGCATGATGTTATCTTCTTCCTTTACTGAAGAAAGAAGATTTACGCTTCCGTACCAGACTATCTCTTTATCTATTATTGCAAAATGCTCATGCATATATTTTTTCAGAACTACATTTATTCCGTTTAATCTTAGTATTTCAATCAGTTTCGCAGCTGCTTCAACCCGCTCTGCCGGATATGATTCTGCATCAAGCGTCACTACTGTAATCATTACTCCATCTTCCTGTTTTCTTTGAACAAGATTAAGGAAATTTGTAAGAGAAGTTTTATTCAATCCAGGACTTGAAATAATAATTTCCGAATTTGCTTCAGCTAAATCTCTCTGATAAACATTTAAGTATGACGACATATCATAAACTGAATTTGTTTCCTGCTTTTCGGTTATTATACTGCTGCATATTTCATAACCGATTTTTTTATAGGTACGCAGTCTTTTATGATACATCTTTTCAAGCACTCTTATATTCACATCAACGTAATCATAAATGATAACATTTTTCTTTGATTCATAATCTCTGTGCAGTCTTCCCGCATACTGTTCAACATTTCCTTCCCATGCAACAGGCATTGTCAGCATCATAGTATCAAGCCTCGGATAATTAAATCCCTCTCCTATGTACTTATCAATTGCTACAAGAATTACTGTTTCATCTTCAGGGACAGAACGCATTTCCTCACGTATTCTGTCTTTTTCCTTTCTGCTTCCTCCTCCCTGAAGCAGAAATATGTGGTCTGATTTATCTTCAAGCATTTTATAAAGAATTTCAGCATGCTCCTTATATTTACTGAGAACCAGCGGAGTTCTTCCTTCAGAAATACATTTTTCAACATCATTTATTATCTGCCTGTTTCTGATTTCACTTGAAACAACAGCTTTGTATGCCTCATTTATCTTTAAATCCGTACTGCTTACCATTCTTGTAAATCTTGGATAAACAAAATGGTTTATTCCCTGTTTTGCCGCTCTTTCCTTTGCAGTATATCTGTAACGAACAGGTCCGAACTGCATATATACTTTTTTCTCCATGCCATCATCACGCTTCGGAGTTGCTGTTAATCCATATACCCAGCGGGCACGAACAGTTCCTATAACATCTTC
>JAKSOR010000078.1 GCA_024405515.1 Clostridia bacterium | reverse complement strand
ATAAGTTTAGTACGGTGGAATATGAAACCAACACGTATGAAGTGAAGGAAGATTTCCGGAATATAACGTTCAAGGCTGATACGGAGGATATTACGTTGATTCCATCGAGTGATGATACATGTAAAGTCGTTTGCCTGGAGGAGAAAGATGATCCTCATCAGGTAAGTGTCCAGGGAGATACCCTTACAATTTGCAGAAAAGAAAAACAAAAGATACAGTTCTTTAATATAGGTATAATCACAGAAAGTCCGAAGATTGAGGTATATCTTCCGAATGATAAGTATCAGGCGCTTTCAGTAGATGCGGATACAAGTGATGTAAACATTCCGAAGGATTTTACTTTTGAAAGTATCAGTGTGACGCTTGACACCGGTGATATTGAATGTCAGGCTTGCGCAATTACTGATGTAAGCATGAAAACAGATACAGGTCGTATTACGATATCTGAGATTTCTGCTTCAGAGATGAAACTTACATCAGATACCGGACGAATGGATATTAAGAATGTTGAACTTTCGGGAAACCTGGAAATCCGTGAGGAGACCGGAAGAGTCGATATGGAAAATGTGACTTGCAGGAATCTGACATCGAACGGAGATACGGGAAAAATTGTCATGACGAATGTCATTGCCTCAGGAGAATTTAATATCGAAAGATCTACCGGTGATGTTAAGTTCAATGGGTGCGATGCAGAGACTATCTATGTAAGGACAGATACAGGAGACGTAAGGGGCTCGTTGCTTTCCGAGAAGGTATTCATTACAGATACGGACACAGGAAACATAGATGTACCGAAAACGATTACCGGAGGAAGATGCGAGATCACAACTGATACAGGCGATATTAAAATCAGTGTAGAATAAGAAATAACAAATTTTAGTTTATTCTTTTAATCACGCTCAGTGCCTATGCACCCCTCTGATAGAATTTGCAACTCGCAAAACTTATTTGCAACCAATCGTTGGATTCTATCAAAATATGCGTTGCAATACAAAACAAAAAATCCTGCCGAGATAAACGGCAGGATTTTTGTTTTGTATTATTCGTTATTCATTTTTAAGTTTTCAGTATTCATTAAAAACTCCGGCATGATATATGTCACTAGGGACGGTTAATCCGAAAGAATTCGGATTAACAATTTAATTGCAACCGCCTCG
>JAKSOR010000077.1 GCA_024405515.1 Clostridia bacterium | reverse complement strand
CTTAATCTTTCAGTGTTTCCTTACAGTAAACGACAAATGAACCGGTCGTTCAAGCCACCCGGCAGACAACATATTTACGTCAACTGCCGGGTGATTTTCATTTTTACAGTACTTTATTTTCAATATATGAACAGTATATAGTCTGAGGATTCTCATAATAGAAACTGCTGTTGTAATCTTCAATAAGTTCTGAAACAAAGGAAGAATAAACATCCATTAACACACTGATAATATCAGCCCCGGTATCTGCTGCTACTGAAAGAATCAGCCGCTTGTAAACCTTACCGATATCCCAGTGTGTCGGAACTGAATATCTGCATTCTGCTATATTGTTAAAATTTCCGGACGGTATACCGCATTCATCAATGAAATCATCACTGACTCTGTCAATATTGTCACTGTGATAGACATCAGCTAAATCATATATTTTATTAAGATTGTCCTCTCCGAGAAATCTGACCGTGTCGGAGGGCTTATTTTTTGTTTTTCTGGAAATATATGCAATCAAACTGCATGTATAAAACAAATCATTTGATTTTCTGTCTTCTCTTCCGTTCATCTCTCCACCCCTTCACATGATTCATATTTCAGACATTTTAAGGCCTGATCTGTACAGAAACAAATCTGATGCGTTGGATATTTAAATTTTGCAAGGTTCCAGAACTGCTGCCTGGTAATGATTCCGTCGATATAATCAGATATGTAATTATATATCTGATCATCTGCCATTGCACCTATGACTATATCATGATTATGCTTTTTTCCGGCACGGCAGTCCAAAATAAAATCCAGCCACTCCTCTGTCATTGTTTTAAATTCCAGAATATCAAGACTTTCATCAAGTAAAACAGAATATATATTAACTCTTGGAGTTTTAAAGCGTCTTGCCCAGCGTTCAGCCTGCTCTCTTATAACAGTACAGTAAAATCCGTTTCCAAAATCCTTTGTATTTCTTCCGGTAATAATTGCCGGTGTTTTTATTTCCGTAAAACTTCCATGATAAATCAACATTTTTCCCATTGAATAAGTGTTACTCCTTCACATTCTATTGTTATCATTCTACAGCAATTTTGTACTGATGTCAATGTGACATCTCCCATCTGCAGAAGCGGTGGCTTCCAGCGATTAAACAATTTTATTAAGTTACGGTTTATACATACTAATTAAAAGAGTAAGCAGGATGAAT
>JAKSOR010000076.1 GCA_024405515.1 Clostridia bacterium | reverse complement strand
AGCATTGCATGAGTACCTATTCTTTTATTACCGTCAACAAAAGCATGATTTTTAATCAGGCCAAATCCAAGATGAGCCCCTTTTTCAAGAAGAGATGGATAAAGCTCAGCATCTGCAAATGTCTGAAACGGAGTACAGATTGCTGATTCAAGTAATCCTTCATCTCTGATTTCCGGAGAACCGCCTGATGCTTCAACTATATCTCTGTGAAGCAGGAGAATCTGCTGTTTAGTGAGCCTGATCATTTTGCGAGTTCCTCATATACTTTGGCATTTCGTTTTAAAAACTTTTTTGAAAGAGCGAGAACATCTTCATCAGACGCTGTTTCTGTTTCATTTTCTTCATCGATAATGCGTATTTCATATCTTGGTTTATTGTTCTTAAAAATTACAGCCGTTCCATACTGATCTACAATTCGTGTGACCATTGAAAAATTTTGATTTGCTTCAGTCATCGAAACAATTGTGTTAGAATCTATCATCATATGAACACCTCCTGCTTATAGTATACTACATATATAGGATAAATTCAACCTATTATTACTCAACCGCAAATATTACTGTGTATGCTGAAGGACATTTCAACTATACGATACGTAGGTTGTGATTTAAATACAAATCATATATAATCAAAAGAAAGGAGCGTGTTAGCATGAATTTTACACCGATAGATATGAAGCAATGGTATCGTGCCCAGACATTTATGTACTTTTCCCGGATGGCACCGACAAACTACTCTTTAACTGTAAATATGGATGTTACAAAATTACGACATGTCTTAAAAGCACATGGAATGAAATTTTATCCGGCATATCTTTGGCTGATCACAAAACATCTCAATGAACAGAAGGAATTCAGGATTGCTGAAAAAGACGGACAGATTGGTTATTACGATACACTGACCCCATTCTATGCTGTATTTCATGAGGATGATCATTCATTCTCAATGCTTTGGAATGAGTACACCAATGATTTCAGAACATTCTATAAGCAGTATCTTGAACATCAGCAAGAATACGGAAATAATCACGGATTCTTAGGGCAAGCTGAACTTCCACCGCCAAATGCATATACTGTATCATGTATGCCATGGATCAGTTTTACGCATTTTTCCGTGCAGAGTGATAATAAGCATTATTATTTTCCATCTGTGGAAGCTGGTAAGTTCTTTGAAGAGTGTGGTCATACGCTGCTTCCGCTTTCTATCACCTGCCATCATGCAGTAGCTGACGGATATCATATCAAAGTATTCCTTAATGAACTGCAGCAAAGCATGGACTCATTTGAACAATTTATATAAATC
>JAKSOR010000075.1 GCA_024405515.1 Clostridia bacterium | reverse complement strand
ATAATTGAAAAACAGAATAATGAAATAACTGCACTCCGTAATGAGAATGTAGCTTTAAAAGAATCGCTTGATGAATTACAGATGCAGCTGAACTGGCTGAAAAAACAGGTGTTCGGCAAGAAAAGCGAAAAGACAAGTTCACTGATGGGTGATGACAATCAGTTATCAATGTTTTCAGATGCTTCTGAAGAAAGTAACCCATCGTCAAATGATGATAAAACAGTTATTGTTCCTGCGCATAAAAGAAAAGCTAAGCGTACACATGATGACTGGATGAATAGCCTTAAGGTAGAAGAAGTATTGCATAAACTTAATCCGGAAGATCTCAAGTGCGAAAAATGTGGTTCTGAGATGATAATCATCGGTCCGGAAAAAGTACGAGATGAACTTGTATATATTCCAGCACAATACTTTATTCGTCGCCACATAGCTGAAGTCGCTAAATGTACCCATTGCGGATACGATGAGTCCAGAGATGCCGAATACGAAGATACGGATAAATGTAATTTTCACAAGGCTGAGGTTCCTAAACCTTTAATTCCTAACAGTTTCTGTTCAGCTGAGCTGATAGCGAACATCATATACGAAAAGTACAGTAATGCAGTACCTCTTTATCGTCAGGAAAAATCTCTGTCAAATAAGAAAATTTATCTTTCAAGAGAAACTATGGCGAACTGGGTTATTCATACAGCCAAAAACTGGGGAGAACCGGTAGTAAAAGCAATGAAACCGGAACTTATGAAAAGCAATGTAATCCATGCCGATGAAAGCCCAATAACAGTTCTTCATGAGAAAGGCAGAAAAGCTACTTCAGAATCAAAAATGTGGGCTTACTGCAACGGAAGAATAAATGACAAAAGCATCGTAATCTTCGATTACACAGAGACAAGAAAATCTGAGCATCCAATTAATTTTTTAAAAGGATACACCGGATATCTTGTTTGTGACGGTTATCCGGGTTATAACGCTGTTCCCGATGTAACCAGATGTGCTTGTCTTACTCACATAAGAAGAAAATTTCTAAAAACTCTTCCTTCTGATCCTGAACAGCGCAAAACATCCGTGTCAGCTAAGGTTATCGCATATATTTCAGATATATATGCAATCGAAGAAAAGCTAAAGGATGAATCACGTGAAATAAGATATGAAACGCGTCTTGCTGAAACAAAGCCATTGCTGGACGCTTTATACGCATACCTTGAATCAATTACCACAATGAAATCATCTCTTGGCGAAGCTGTAAGGTATGCACTAAATGAAAAGAAAAATATGTATAGCTTTCTTGAATGTCCGGATGTACCTGTCGACAATAACCGAGC
>JAKSOR010000074.1 GCA_024405515.1 Clostridia bacterium | reverse complement strand
ACACTGAGGAGATATAATAATTGAATAAATCACAAAGATTAACCGCAGTGACTTAATCTTTGTGTGAACAGAGGTGAACAATTATGCAGCTTTATGTAATTCCAAATTCACTTAATCAAAGAGGAAACCATGTTACCGGAAATCTTGGAAAAGAGGATGGAACAGCACTTCTTTATAAAGACAAACCTATTGTTTTTACTTTTGATTTAGCTACTAAGGCGGATATTTTTATACCGGAAAGTCTTGAACCTATATATCCACTTATAGAGGATGCTGTAATGCGGTATTTTGTTGGCAAATAATATAGTAGCAAATGTGGATTTGATCTGATAGAAGAGATGTATTCGGCATCCAGACTAAATGCTGCCAGAAATGCCATATTCATTAATTGACATTTATCAGCAAGTGTGATAGAATACTTTCATGTTTCAATTAATTGAAAACCACACGAAAGGACGTAATTTATGGCTGAACAGCAGTTATTTGACCGTGCTTTATACAAAAAGGTAAAGGGCATGGACAGAGCAGCTATGGAACAAACATTTAAGAATATGTACCAGATAGGGTACGATGCAGCATTAAAAGAAGGTGCTGTAGACCTCGATACAGAGAAGCTTCGTGCTGAAATCGGTCATATCAAAGGTATCGGCGAGAACAGACTAGCAGTAGCCTGCGGAAATCAGCCTACGCCTTCGGCTTGTCTTCTTTAGCAGGCCTTGCAGGGCTTGTTTCTATTCCTCCCTTCGTCGCAGGAGCGACTAGTGAGAAATGAAACAAACTCAACGAGATTATGGCTGTTATTGAAAATAATCTGAAGTAAATTAGCAAAAATGAAGCGTCAGCATGTGTCCGTTGCCGGATTTGCTGGCGCTGTGTTGTATTAGTAAACAGATTGTCCTCGCTGGGGACAGGGAAGGAAATTACGAACATTCTTCTTGATATTGAATCCAGTGACCCGGTACAGGTGTTCGGTATCCCTGATGCCTTTAAGCTTCGTTCCTGCATGACACTTTTCAAATATGCCGCACCGGAAAATGATTTGTTCCAGCGCGTACTTGATAAGTTCTGTCAGGGAGAAGTGGATTATAAGACTCTTGATATACTCGGAATACATTAAATACGATGAATGGAGAAAAATACTATGGCTAATGAAAAGAATAAGAATAATAATAACACAAAACCTTCAGCTCCTAAGAAATACAATGCAATTTCAGAACTTGATGCAAAGCAGAAAAATGATATTGCTGCATGGGCTTATGAAATCTACTGCGATTTCTGTAAAGCAAACGGCGAAATACCGTCAGAACCGGAACAGGTTGCTGAAATAGCCGGCAAACTAAGCAGGAAAATGTCAGCAGGAAAAATCCTGATGCCTGAGAAGCCGGTACAGGTCTATGTAAACAGTAAGATGGCAAGTTTTC
>JAKSOR010000073.1 GCA_024405515.1 Clostridia bacterium | reverse complement strand
CGGTCGCTATGGAGGTTAAATTCAATTTTGCCGAAAAGATCAAGGCAACAAGCAGGCCGGCTTCCTCTTCTACCAATAGAAACATCGGTTACTTTTTCCTGCAGCAGCTGTATCACGATCTTAAGATTGGCAGTTTTTTCAAACAGATCTCTCAGAATTCCAAGATCACTTTCGATCCAAATGAGGTAAACCGCTTCCTCACTTTTGCCAGAATCCTTGAGCCCGGTTCTAAACTTGGAACCTATGATCATCTTGACAGGTATTATGAACAGCCTGATTTTGATTATGTTCACATCCTGAGAACAATGGATATCCTGCAGGATCACTATAATGAATATCTCAATCACCTTTACCAGGCCAGTAATACGATTATTAAACGCAATACTTCCGTCTGTTACTATGACTGCACGAACTATTACTTCGAAATTGAGACAGATGATGAGGATTATGTTGATGAAGTGACCGGTGAAATCATGAAAGGCCTGCGTAAATATGGTCCTTCCAAAGAACACCGCCCAAATCCTATCGTAGAAATGGGACTTTTCATGGATGCAGACGGGATTCCCCTGTCTATGTGCGTTACTCACGGGTCTGCAAACGAGCAGACTACGGCTATTCCTTTGGAAAAAGAACTTTCAAAGATGTTTAAAGGACAGAAATTCATTTACTGCGCAGATGCCGGACTGGGTTCTCTTGATATCAGAAAGTTTAATTCCATGGGCGGACGTGCTTTTATCGTTACGCAGTCTATCAAAAAACTGTCTGACCGTCTGAAAACAGCTGTATTTAATGACTTTGAATACAAACGTCTTTCTAATGACGAACCTGTCACTCTGGAATACATGAAAACTTTTGATAAATCTGATACTGAAAACAGAGAATTGTATTTAGATCATGCCTATAAGATCCTTGATGCTGACTGCGCAGTGGATCTCGGCCTTTATGAACTCAAAGAACTGAAAAACGGAAAAACAAGACGTGTAAAATCAAAAGCAAACCTGGAGCAGAAAGTCATCATCACTTTTTCAAGAAAAATGATGGAGTACCAGCGCTACATCAGAAACCGACAGATCGAGCGTGCCAGAAAACTGCTCAAAAACATGGATCCGGAATCATACAAAAAGGGACCAAACGATGTGACACGTTTCATCAAACGCACTTCCTGTACAAAATCAGGAGAAAAAGCGCAGGATATCTTTGAGATAAATCAGGATGTGATAAATGAAGAGGAAAAATACGACGGATTTTATGCTGTCGCAACGAACCTGGATGATCCGGCGAAAGATATCCTCGCAATCAGTTCCAAACGATATAAAATAGAAGACTGTTTCCGCGTAATGAAAACCAATCTGGCAGCAAGACCTGTATATCATCAGAAAAGAGAGCGCATCATCGCTCACTTTATGATCTGTTATACAGCA
>JAKSOR010000072.1 GCA_024405515.1 Clostridia bacterium | reverse complement strand
GCGTTCGGTTCGGGACCGAAAGGTCGTGAGTTCGAGTCTCGTCACCCCGACCATAAAGGTGAACACAAGAGTGTTCGCCTTTTTCTTTTCTCTGTTGCAATATGTCTCCACAATAATGCTTGATAATAAATTAAATTATTAATATAATGTAATATGTACTATTAGGAGAAGATAATGGATACACGTTCACAGCAGTATGCAGAGACACTGGCTAAACTCATTCGGGTTGAAACAATTTCCGAATATAACCAGAAAGACAAATCCAAATTCTATGTTTTTCATGATGTTTTAAGGGAGACTTTTCCTGATATTTTTGCTGTCTGTGAATTTTATGATTATGATGGCAGTTTTTTAATGAAGTGGAAAGGGACATCCTCTGATGAACCGGTTCTTTTCATGAATCATCATGATGTTGTTGAGGCTACGGGAAAATGGGAACATGAACCATTCAGCGGAGATATTGCCGATGGTAAACTCTGGGGAAGAGGAACACTGGACACAAAGGGCGGTCTTTTCGGAATGCTCCAGGCAGCTAATGAGCTTGCAAAAGAAGGCTTTGTTCCGCGCCGTGATATATATTTTGAATCCGCATGCACTGAAGAAGTGGAAGGAAGCGGCTGTGATTCAATAACACAGGACCTTAAAAACAAAGGCATACATTTCTTTATGACAATAGATGAAGGCGGTATGATTATCGATGAACCTGTTGCAGGCGCAAAGGGATCATATGCTATGATCGGTGTCGGTGAAAAGGGGTGCGCGGATATTAAATTTATAGCAAAATCCCGTGGAGGACATGCATCAACACCACCGAAGAACACTCCTCTTGTGAGACTCGGAAAGTTTATGCAGGCCGTAGAAAATTCAAAGATATTTGATGTGGAACTTAACGATGTGGTTGCCGAAATGTTCACGCGTCTTGCTCCTCATATGGATGGAGCCCTGAAGGTTTTCCTCGGCCATCCGAAGTTTTTCAAGCCGTTAATCAAAGCAGTTATGCCGAGTGTTTCCCCGACAGCGGGTGCAATGCTTAAGACAACAATAGCATTCACTATGGCATGCGGTTCTGACGGACTTAATGTAATTCCTCAGGAAGCATATGTAACCGGAAATATGAGATTCTCTCATCATCAGGGGGGAAAGGCGAGCATAGATGCAGTTATAGAACTTGCAAAGAAATTTGATATAGAGGCCGAAATCATTGATCCGGGTCTTCAGTCGAATATCGCTGATTTCAGGAAAGAACCGTTTAAGCTTGTTGAAAAAGCTGTCAGTGCGGTATTCCCGGGAGTAATTTCATCTCCGTATATTATGACAGGCGCAAGCGACTCAAGATACATGGACAGAGTATGCGATAACTGTATCAGATTCGCACCGTTCAAAATCTCGGACGAACAGCTTGGCGGAATTCATGGGCTAAACGAAAACGTTGATATTTCAGCACTTGCTCCGGCAGTGGATTTTTATAAATATTTAATGC
>JAKSOR010000071.1 GCA_024405515.1 Clostridia bacterium | reverse complement strand
GTGTCGGTTTTCTCTGCTTCAGAAATTCCTGCATCGCAAGCGACTGCAGAAATCATCCCGGTCAATGCCGGTAGAATTGATAAAAACATAGTTTGTTTCGTCTTTCAAGAACCTGCTCCCGGGCTCCGGTGATTTGACTTGATTACGGCAGGTCTTCTGACTCATCCCATCCTTGCACCTTCTCATCCCATAGGGACAATGGCCTGAAAACAAGGACTTTCAAGGACTTACAGCTGCGGGCACAGTTCAGGCTTTTCACCTGATTCCCTTTTGAAACCGCAATGGTTTACCGTAACTTGCTGCAAAGGTAGAGAAAATTACGTAAGTAGGACTAAAATTTCGTAGAAAAAATTCAAATGAAATATGATACGTTTCATAAAAAAATCTAATATTAATTATGTAAAATGAATAATGCGAATTAAATAATCACTATATTTGCATTATGAAGACAAATCCATTCTATCTAACAAACCGCATCCCCTCTCAGTTTTTTTGTGACAGGGAGAAGGAGACTGAACTCCTGCTGAAGAGTATTACAAATCAAGAAAATGTTGTGCTGATAGCGCAGAGACGTATCGGGAAAACAGGGTTGATTAACCATTGTTTTGAATTGAAGGAAATCAAGGATAACTATTATACTATTTCTATCGATATTCTCCATACTGCTTCAACGAAGGAATTTGTCAAGGAGCTTGGCAATGCAGCATTCGCAACCGTTGCACAAAAGAGTGATAAACTAAAACGCAGTTTTCTTGCAACCTTGAAGTCGTTGACAGCAAGCTTTGGATATGACCCGATAAATGCGACGCCAACATTCAACATCAGGCTTGGGGACATAGACTCTCCTGACTATACCTTAGATGAAATCTTTGCATTTCTTGAATCAGCTGACAAGCCTTGTGTTATCGCTATTGACGAGTTCCAGAGGATAGCAAACTATTCGGAGAAGAATGTTGAGGAACTGCTGAGAGGAAAGATTCAGAATCTTACGAACACACATATTATTTTTGCAGGTTCAGAGCGAAGAATTCTTTCAGAAATGTTTCATTCTGATAAAAAACCGTTCTACCAGAGCGCGACAACGCTGATGCTGGAGGCGATAGCAAGAGATGAATATTATGCTTTTGCACAGAAACAATTTTCCAAATCCGGCAAAAAATTGCAGAGGGAAGCTTTTGATTATATCTATAGCCTATTCGAAGGTGTCACTCTTTATGTGCATCGTGTCCTTCACGACTGTTATTATTATACGGAAGATGGAGAGACCTGCACTATGAAAGAAGCCGAAGTTTTCAGTGGCAATTATATCAATGAAAGCGGGGTAAAAATCAAAGAAATTCTCTCAGTAATTTCTGAACAGCAGAAAGAACTGTTATATGCAGTCAGTTCAGAAGTTAATGCGGCAGGCATTACTTCTGCAGCATTCATCAAACGTCATAATCTGAAATCGGCAAGTGCAGTTCAGTCCGCTGCAAAGTCTTTGCTCGAATCTGGAATTCTGACAAAGAAAGGGAATACGTATTCTTTGTCAGATCCGATGACACGGATATGGCTTGAACGCCAATATTAGCATGGTTCACCATAACTTG
>JAKSOR010000070.1 GCA_024405515.1 Clostridia bacterium | reverse complement strand
TCGAATATTTCAGCAGCACGCTTGTCAGAAATAAAATTAAGTTCTATGAAATTTTGTAACTGTTCAGGACCTCATTCTTCGATAGCGTAAAATATATTGCCTTCGAAAACGTTCAGAATAGCCTGAAAAGCATTTTTACCATGTTTTTTAGCTGTGCCGATATACGACATAGCAGCAAGATAATCACGAATACCATCTTCAGAACGGAAGCATCCGGACACCTTGGTTTTTACCTTTATCATTCTTAAATCTCGTTCAGCCTGGTTATTATCAAAAGCCACCTTGAAATCATTGAAAAAAAGGCAGACTGCTCCCTTGTAATTATCCAGACGTTCAATAAGCGCACGGATTTTTCCTTTTTTCTTTCTTCCACGTTTTCCTGATTCATTATCAACTGGAAGAGGATTAAATTCATATGCAGATTTGATTAAATAATCATACTGCTCATTATACATTTCAAGATAATGCTCATTAGCACTTTCTTCACCGTTAATGATGGAAACGTCTTTGGTTTTCTTCATATTAACAAGCAATGTCTTGAAATGGCTGGCCCACTCCTGTTCTGGATGATTTTCAATAATACCATTCAGTTCTCTGAGAAGATGAGCGCAGCAAACTGCGTGTTCTACATCATACTTCCAATATGATGCCCAGCAGTCATGCTGGATAATACCTTTAAATAAAGGCAGTACACCAACTTCATTCATTCCTTTGGCTCCACGTTTTTTACTGAATCCGAGAAGCGTGTACATTGAAGTTACTGAGCCATGTATCCAGCTGGTTCTTCCTGCTACTCGTGAACCGGTTTCATCAAAATTTACTACTGGTGAAGAAAGAATGCGTTCTTTTATTACTGCAAGAACAGGCTGAACTTTTTCACTGAATCTTGATACCATTGTTACGATGGTTGCTTTGGAAATAGGAAGATTGAGTATGCTTCCGGCAATTTCTTTTACTCTGTCTGTGCTGACTGCACCAACAGTATTAAGTGCTACAAGGAGAGCTGATATTTTATTACCGTATGATACTCTTCCGTTAATTGTTTCCGGAAAATCTCCTTTAAGTTTCTCATTATCCAAAGGACAAGTGATTGTAAGACTACGATATTCAATTAGAGTTTGCTTGATTTCTATGTCAACAACATATCTCTTTTCACCTGTGCAGGAGTTGCCCTGACAGTTAATCCAGTTAGGGCATCCTTTACATCTTGAGGGAATAACAGGTTTAATATCATCAGGTTCGCCGACTATTTCAAGATGATGTCCGTCATGACCTTGTTGGCCACCCTGCTTTTTATCTGTTTTTTCTCTAAGACTTTTATTTTTATTTGGCTTCTTCAAGCCATCACTTGAAGGAGGCTTAGAACTGTTGTTTGAATTCTTGTTTTTCTGTTCTGTAAGTTCTTCTATTTTCTTGGTTAGAGCTTCTACTTGTGCAGTTAGTTCAGATATCTGTTCGCTCTGTTTTTTGTTCTGCTCCATAAGAAAACGAACAAGCTCTTCAGTAATTTCAAACGGCATTCAAGCCACCTTCTTTCGTAGTATTCTATACTAATATTATACTACGAAAAAAGCTCGACTTCTATTAGTCGAATGTACAATATATTATCAACGTCTTGACTGGGAAAACTCAGTTTATATGTTGAAAACCTTTAAATTTTTGTTCAGGATTTTTCAAAGTCCTGAACAGTTACAAA
>JAKSOR010000007.1 GCA_024405515.1 Clostridia bacterium | reverse complement strand
AGAGGGTTATACCCGATGTATGAAAAACCACCAGGTTCACTGGTGGATTTTTATTATAGCGGTTTGTTTTTGATGGTTCCGTATTGTCGTGGATACTTGTTGTCGGTAGGCCCTTTTTTTCTAAAAACCAGTATGGTCCGCTTGTCTCCGTTAGGGAGAGAAGCCTCTTTTGATTTCACATATTCGGCATTTAAAACCTTTATTGCGTTTAATGAACTATCTAGTTCTGAGATATCAGTCTTGTATGCAATGAAGAGACCGCCTACTTTTAATAATGGTACAGACAGCTCAAGGAGTATAGGCAGCGAAGCAACCGCACGTGCCGTAACCACATCAAACTTATTCTTTAAAAGAGGCATTTCTTCCGCTCTTCCGCTTATGGTATCAATGTTATTTATGCCCAGTTTATCAGAAGCATTCTTTACGAAAACCATTTTCTTTGCAGTTGAGTCTATGGATGTTACTTTTACATCGGTCCGCATTAT
The DNA here is from genome assembly GCA_024405515.1 of Clostridia bacterium. Classification (GTDB taxonomy): domain Bacteria; phylum Bacillota; class Clostridia; order Christensenellales; family CAG-917; genus CAG-475. The sequence goes on along the minus strand of JAKSOR010000007.1, from coordinate 40,301 downwards.
TGCTATCGGGACAGACGGGAAACCGCCACCTGCACCTATGTCAAGTATTGAAGCTCCGCTTGGGATTTCACTGATGCCGATCATAGAATCAATATAATGTTTGTCAATAAAATCGTTTTCTTCCGTTATTGCTGTTAAATTGAATAATTTATTGTTTTCAATGACTTCATCAAAATAACCTGATAATTTATCAAGTTGTGCTTTTGATATTGAAAGATTTAGTTTTTCAACTTCAGTTTTCAGATATTTAATGTTTTGAATCATACTATGATTCTATCATCTAGTATTTTGATATGCAACCTGCTTAATTGAGTTTAGCTGCATAATATGTTAGAATATTATGCAGGAGGTAGTTATGAGAATTGCAATATTAACTGCTATGGCTGAAGAAACCCTTCCTATACTTCAGACTTTAGGTAGCGTGTCAGATGAGAGCACAATAGCCGGGGTCCATATTAGGAAGCTGTTATACAGCAACAATGAAATTTATCTTGCTACATCAGGGATTGGAGAGATACGAGCTTCAATGGCCATCCAACTTTTAAAGGACTTATTTGATGTTGAGCTTGTTATGAATTTTGGTTTTGTCGGTGCCCTTAATTCTGAACTTAATATCGGTGATTTGGTATTGGCCAAGAAAGTATGCCATTATCAATTTGATTTGTCAAAAATAGATGGAACTCCTGCAGGACAGTATGACGGCAAGGACAGCGTATTTATGGATCTTGATCCTTCACTTCTGTCAAATGCTTTACAGGCAATAAGGATACCTGTAAGATGTGTCAATGTCGCCAGCGGGGATGTGTTTGTAGCAGGTAAAGAAAATAAGCAAATCCTTTTTGAAAAATTTAATTGTGACATATGTGAAATGGAATTAGCGGGTATTCAAATTGCATGTGACAGAAATAATATCCCTCTTCTGTCTGTGAAAGTCGTATCTGATAAAGCAGATGATTCTGCAGGTGAATCATTCAGTGCTGTTGTTGAAAGAGGAATAGCAAAATACAGCGAGGTCATCCCATCGTTATTAAAAATGATTGACGAGGGAATGAAACCTTTGCCACCAGAGAAAAAATAATGGAAAAGATTACATCGTTTACAATAAATCATAATGAATTAAAAAAAGGAATTTATCTTAGTCGTGTTGACAGAAATGTATATACGTATGACTTAAGATTTAAAGAGCCTAATAAAGGTGATTATGTGAGCATCTCCGCTATGCATACAATAGAGCATCTCTTTGCTACCGTTGTAAGAAACAGTAGAATTAAAGACAATGTCGTTTATTTTGGTCCTATGGGCTGTAGAACAGGGTTTTATCTGCTGCTGTTTGACATAAAAGAAGATGAAGTTAAAGATATAGTGATTGAATGTTTGGAGAAATGTCTTGAGCTGAATGAAATTCCTGGCAGCAAAAAAATAGAATGTGGGAATTATAAGTCTCATAATTTAAGAAGAGCTAAAGAAGAAATATCAAAATATCTATCCGTGATAAAAGGTTAACTTGTAAACCAATGTAAATATAAAAAAGTCTGGGGCGCCAAAGTGTTCCCTGGACTTTTATTTTGGATTAAAATGTTAAAAATTAGTAGAAAATGAATAATATTATAGAAAACAAAAAAGCTGATTTCTATAAAAATCGCAAAATAATATTGATAATAACAAAAAAACATTAAATTAAGTATATGCATAAATGCCAACAACAGTATTAAAAGAATAGCAATTATAATGATAACAACAAAATAAAAAGTGTAGAAAATGGAATTTTGATTTTCTATAAATATTATTTAATAGTTTACCCCACCCCTTTGTATTTAGTAACGCAAAGATGTATAAACAATTATAGATATCGAGAGGACCAAGACTGACGCAGTAATCTATGATCTTAATTCGTGTTTGTTTTCGTATGTGCCAGGCTGATAGCAGGTGTAGCTTGTATGGAACTGTATGGGTTCTGCTTAACTATAGTTGAAAATGTTTAACGTGAAACATTATTTGCATAAACCTACGTAGCGCTTTTGTTTCGCACGACCCAACGATTGCTGATGACTATAGGCGTTATAATACGTGTCAGATAAATTGAATTTTTAATGGCTGTTTTGCGACTTCCCTGTCCCTGATATGCCGTTTTTTCTTGAATGGATGTTTCTACATAATTGCTTATGAGCTTTCAACTGTTTATAAATCATTTTCATATGTTTCACGTGGAACAATTTTGGTTCCACGTGAAACTATTATCCATGTTGAATATGCAAAAACCCTACTATTTAGTGCGTATTTTGCTGTTTTATGTATAGTGTGTTGTTGTTTTGGTGTTGTTCTTATAAAAATTTTTGACCGCCTTCTTCGTTATTTTTTTATCGACCCTGTTTCACAGATTTTTTCTATTTTTTCTTCTGTTTCACATTTTTTCTATATTTTTTGTTTTCTATTAATTTTCTACTATTTCCGTGTTTTATTATTTTGCCTATTATGTTCTATATTTTAATTGTTTTTTTGTGGCTTTTGTTTCACATTTATCATTTTGTCCACATTGGTTGTTTTATTGTTTTGCTTTTGTTTTTAAATTCTTTGAATTTAATTATTTATTTCCTTTGTATTTCGGTTTTGTTTTGCAGTTTTTTCCTTTAATTTTTTTCATTAATTGTTTAAAAATCTTTTTTTACCATTCAATTTATCTGATTTTTTAATTTCATTTTGCTTTTCGTGTTTTTTTGTACTTTTTGTCAAATTGCTCTTGCTTTATATTATTATATAATATATAATTTTATCATTATATTTATGCTTTTTTCTTAAGGAGGAAATATGGAAGAAGTAACACATAGCTATGGTGCTGGTGATATTCAGGTTCTTGAAGGCCTTGAACCTGTAAGGAAACGTCCTGGTATGTATATTGGCTCTACAGATGTTAGGGGTCTTCACCACCTCGTAACGGAAGTTGTAGACAACTCTATTGATGAGGCTCTTGCTGGTTATTGTACTGATATTCTGGTTGAGATTCTTGAAGAGGGTGCTATCAGGGTAACCGATAATGGTCGTGGTATTCCGACGGGCATTATTGAAAAGGAAGGCAAATCTGCTGTTGAAGTAGTTTTAACTAAACTTCATGCTGGCGGTAAGTTCGGTCAGGGTGGATATAAGATTTCCGGCGGTCTCCATGGTGTCGGCGTCTCTTGTGTTAATGCTCTTTCCGAGTGGCTTATTGCTGAGGTTAAGCAAAACGGAAACCTTTATAGAATGCGTTTCAGTCGTGGAGTTGCACAAACTCCATTAGAAATTGTCGGCAAAGCTGATGGAACCGGAACAACTATCACTTTCTATCCGGATTCACAGATCTTTGAGACTCTTGAATTCAACTACGAAACAATGAAAACAAGACTCAGAGAACTTGCATACCTTAATAAGGGTCTGAAGATCGAAATTGCCGATTTCAGGAAAGGGCAGGAAAGGAGAGAGACTTTCTGCTATGAAGGCGGTATTGTATCGTTTGTTGATGGCATGAATGCAACGAAAGAAACGATCTTCCCGTCTACTATTTACTTTGATGAAAAATATGTCGACAGCGAAGTTGAAGTAGCAATGCAGTATAACGATAGTTATTCAGAAATGATCCTTGCATTTGCTAATAATATCAATACAGAAGAGGGCGGTACCCATCTTGATGGTTTCAAAGCAGCTCTTACAAAGGTAATTAATGACTACGGAACAAAATCAGGAATTCTCAAGGGAACAGAGAAACTTTCAGGTGAAGATGTCAGAGAGGGATTGACAGCTGTTATCTCGGTAAAACTTGCCGAACCTCAGTTTGAAGGTCAGACCAAGACAAAACTCGGAAACAGTTCTATGCGTGCAGCAGTCGCTAAAGGCGTTGCAGAAGGCTTTGGCTCTTATCTTGAAGAACATCCTCACGAGGCAAAAGAACTCGTTCTAAAAACGATTACAGCCCAGCGCGCAAGAGAGGCAGCAAGACTTGCAAGAGAAACAGCAAGAAGAAAGAGTGCGCTGGAATCAACAACACTTCCTGGAAAACTTGCAGACTGTACTGATAAAGATCCTAAACACTGTGAGATTTACATTGTTGAGGGTGACTCAGCTGGCGGTTCTGCAAAAGTAGGCAGAGACAGACGTTATCAGGCTATCTTACCGTTAAGAGGAAAAATCTTAAACGTTGAGAAAGCAACAATGCACAGAGTCCTTGAAAACGAGGAAATCAAAGCAATGATTACGGCATTCGGATGCGGAATTCATGCTGATTATGATGAATCCAAACTCCGTTATGACAGAATCATTATTATGACTGATGCTGATGTCGACGGAAGCCACATTAGAATTCTTATGCTTACATTCTTCTTCAGATTCATGCCTCAGCTTATTGCGAACGGGCATGCGTATATAGCACTTCCTCCTCTTTATAAAGTTGCTAAAGGCAAACAAGACTACTATTTCTATGATGATGAATCAAAGAATAAGTTCGTTGCAGAAAACGGAATCAAAGAAGGCAACACTCAGCGTTACAAAGGCCTTGGTGAAATGGACGCAGAGCAGCTTTTTGATACAACAATGGATCCGAAGAACCGTACTCTGTTAAGAGTAACGATGGAAGATGCAATCGAAGCAGACAGACTGTTCTCTATTCTTATGGGAGAACAGCCGGAACTCAGAAGAGAGTTTATTGAACAGAACGCAAATCTCGTAACAGATTTGGATATTTAAGGAGGGGCAGTTATGGCAAATATCAAAGATGATGTAAACAATGAGTATATACAGCATATAGCCTCATCAAAAGTACAGGATATTGAGATTAACGGTGAACTTAAGAAATCGTTTATTGCTTATGCAATGGCGGTTAATGTATCACGTGCTATTCCGGATGCAAGAGACGGTTTAAAACCAGTTCACAGAAGAATCTTATATGATATGAACGAACTCGGCCTCACACCTGATAAGCCACACAGAAAATGTGCTCTTATCGTCGGTGATGTTCTTGGTAAGTTCCATCCTCACGGAGACAGCTCAGTATATGATGCTCTCGTACGTCTTGCACAGGACTTCTCAATAAGATGTCCGCTTGTGGATCCTCACGGAAACTTTGGTTCCGTAGACGGCGATTCCGCAGCAGCATACCGTTATACAGAAGCAAGACTTTCCAAGATTGCACTTGAAATGTTAAGAGATATCGATAAAAACACTGTCGATATGTATCCTAACTTCGATAATACAAAGGATCAGCCGGTAGTTTTACCATCAAGATTCCCGAACCTTCTTGTAAATGGTTCAGACGGTATTGCTGTCGGTATGGCAACATCAATTCCTCCTCACAATCTCGGTGAAGTAATAGACGGAACTATTGCCCTTATGAGACTCGAACAGGAAGAAGCAAAGAAGGGCGAGGGAGAAGAAAAATTATCCGACCTCGAAATTATCGACAAAATTATCGAATATATTCCGGCCCCTGACTTCCCTACAGGCGCTCTCATCTGCGGTAGAGCTTCAATTAAAGAAGCATACAGGACGGGCCGCGGAACCGCCGTATTGCGTGCTAAGGCGGATATCGAGGAAACTTCAGACGGTAAGACAAGAATCGTAATCACGGAGATTCCTTATCAGGTCAATAAAGCAAAATTAATCGAAAATATCGCAGATCAGGTAAAAGATAAACGAATTGAAGGCATTGCAGACGTGTGTGAAGAATCTGACCGTCACGGAATGAGAATAGTTATTCCGCTTAAGAGAGATGCAAATGCACAGGTCGTTTTGAATACTCTTTACAAGCAGACAGCACTTCAGACAAATTTCAGTATGATTATGCTGGCACTTGTTGACGGAACACCGCGTGTTCTCAACCTTAAGGAAATCCTTGACTGCTATATCAAGCATCAGGAAGACGTTATTGTCCGTCGTACAAGATTTGACCTTGATAAGGCACAGGAAAGACAGCATATTCTTCTCGGACTTAAGGTTGCTGTTGAAAATATTGATGCAATTGTTGAACTTATCAAGAAATCATTAGATAAACAGGATGCAATGGATAAGCTCATGAAGACATATGATCTTTCTGAGAAACAGGCCAACGCAATCCTTGAAATGCAGCTCAGAAAACTTACAGGTCTTGAAGTAAACAAGATTATGGAAGAACTTGCTGAACTTGCTGAATTAATTGCAAAATACGAGAGAATCCTTTCTTCAGAAGATGAAGTCAAAGAAATAATCATCGCAGAAATGACAGAAATCAAAGACAGATTCGCAACTCCGAGACTTTCTGAGATTTCACACATGGAAGGCGAGATTGACATAGAGGATCTCATTGAAAAAGAAGATGTTGTTATTTCAATGACACACAGCGGATATATCAAGAGAATGCCTGTTGCCGAATACAAGGCACAGCACCGCGGCGGAATGGGTGTAACAGCACATAAAGCAAAAGAAGAGGATTTCATTGAGAAGATATTCACATGTAACACACATGACAGAATCATGTTCTTCACGAACTTCGGTAAAGTATTTACTCTCAAAGCATATGAGATTCCTGAGGCAACAAGAACATCAAGAGGCAGAGCAGCAGTTAACCTCTTACAGCTTGAAGCAGATGAAAAGGTTCAGTCATTCATGTATGCCCCTGAAGATAAGGCAGGACTCTTCCTTATGCTTGCAACAAAGAAGGGCTTAATCAAGAAGACACCGCTCGAGGAATACGAATCCATCAAGAGAAACGGTAAAATCGCAATTAAATTTAATGAAGATGATGAACTTATCAATGCAGTTATCACAAACGGCAATAACGAGTGCCTTGTTGCTGCAAGCAATGGTATGTGTATCCACTTTAATGAGAAGGATGTACGTCCAGTAGGCAGAACAGCAATGGGTGTAAAAGCAATGAATATCCCGGATGATGTAGATCTTGTTGCTCTTACAATTGTAAATCCTGGCGATGAAATCGTTACTGTAACTCAGACAGGTTACGGAAAGAGAAGTTCAATTGATGATTATCCAATTCAGCAGAGAGCAGGTAAGGGTGTAAAAGCCGGTGTATTTAATGATAAGACAGGCGGACTTGCAAGTCTTATGGTCCTTCCGGAAGCAATGGATGTAATGATGATTACCGACGGCGGAATTATCATAAGAGTTCAGGCTGAGGAAATTTCCAAGATGGGAAGAGCAACTCAGGGCGTACGTATCATGAAACTCAAAGATGACAAGATGAAAGTCATGTCTATGGACCTTACTCCTCATGAAGATGAAGAGGAAGTTGAGCTTGATGAAGAAGGCAATCCGATAGTCAAAGAAGGAGCAGATGAAGCTCCGGCAGAAACTGCTGAAAACGCAGAAGAATAATATTAATAAACCGAAAACGGGGTTATAAACCTCGTTTTCTGTCATATACGGAGTATATATGGAAGAAAGAAGATGGTTTAAAGAAATGACACTTTATCAGATCTGGCCTCGTTCATTTTGTGATGGCAACAATGATGGTATAGGCGATCTCAAAGGTGTTTTATCCAAACTCGAATATATTAAGAATCTTGGTGCTGATGCAATCTGGTTTTCTCCGCTTTATGTTTCCCCGCAGGATGATTACGGCTATGATATAGCAGATTATAAAAATATAAATCCTGAGTACGGAACCCTTGATGAGTTTAAGGAGATACTGGATAAGGCGCATGGCCTTGGCATGAAGATTATCATGGATCTCGTAATTAACCATACATCAAATCAGCATGAATGGTTTAAGAAGAGCTGTGCCGGCGACCCGGAATATAAAGATTTCTATATCTGGGAGAAAGGCAGAGGGAAAGACGGCAAAAAAGTTCCTAATAACTGGATGTCCACCTTCCCGGGTCCTGCTTGGGAATATAACGAGCAGCGCGGAGAGTTCTACCTTCACCTTTATGCAAAAGAACAGCCGGATCTGAACCATGACAATCCGAAAGTAAGAGAAGCCATAAAAGATGTCATGAGATTCTGGCTTGATATGGGTGTGGATGGCTTCAGGGAAGATGTTATCACACAGATTTCAAAGAAGAGAAAGGCAGACGGAACTCTTCCTCAGGGTAACTGGATTATGCCGGCCTCAAGAGGAATGGAAAATTATAACAACGGACCTCATATCCACGAGTATCTGAAAGAATACAGAAAAGTCATAAACGAATACGATGACAGGTTCCAGGTCGGTGAGGCACCGATGGTTACGCCTAAAACCGCATTGAAGTATGTTAATGAGAATGAGAAAGAACTCGATATGATGATTGGATTCCAGCATATGGAGGCAGACTGTATCCTTATTTCCTGGGTTCATCTTCCGTTCTCACTTAAAAAACTGAAAAAAGTTTATAATAACTGGCAGACAAAACTTTACGGAAGAGCCTGGAATGCCAATTATCTTGAATCCCATGATCAGCCGAGAACTATTTCACGTTACGGCAGCGAAAAATTCAGAGTGGAGTCAGGAAAAGCTCTTGCAGTAATGTATTCTTTCCTCAGTGGTTCACAGTTTGTTTATCAGGGACAGGAAATAGGCATGACTTCTCTTGATTATACACATGCTCCTGAAGGAACGGATCCGTGGGCACAGTTCAAGGATGTATCCACATTCTGTGTCCGTGATTTAATGCGTAAGTTCGGATTCAGTGAAAAATACATACTTAAAGTCGCACATACTGCGGCAAGAGATAATGCAAGAACACCGGTTCAGTGGTCTTCAGCCGTGAACGGTGGATTTTCCGAAACTGAACCGTGGTATACCGTAAATCCTAATTATAAAGAAGTTAATGTTGAAGCTGCGGAAAAAGATCCGGGTTCACTTCTTAATTTCTATAAAAAGGTAATTGCATTAAGAAAGCAGTATAAAGATGCCGCCATTTATGGCAGGTTCGAACTCAAACTCAAAAACGACAGACATCTCTGTGTATATGACAAAATTGCAGACAACGGAGATAAATTAACAATAGTTATCAACCTCAGTGAAAAGGAAATACCTTCAAAGAAGGTAAAACCATATATTTCTGAGGGCGCCGTAGAATTACTGTCCGTATATGACGGAAGTTTTGCTGAACTTATGAAACCTTATTCAGCAAAAGTATATTTTACTAAGGCAAAATAGGAGAAAGTATGAAATTAGGTGTTGTAGGATTACCTAATGTTGGTAAGAGCACATTATTTAATGCAATAACAAAAGCCGGAGCGGAAGCAGCTAACTATCCGTTCTGTACAATAGAGCCGAATGTCGGAGTGGTTGCTGTTCCGGATGAGAGACTTGAAAAACTCGCTGCCCTGTATGACAGCAAGAAAATAACTCCGACTTCCATTGAGTTTGTGGATATTGCCGGTCTTGTAAAAGGCGCATCCCGTGGTGAAGGTCTTGGAAACAAATTCCTTTCTCACATAAGGGAAGTAGATGCAATAGTTCACGTTGTAAGATGTTTTGATGATGAAAACATAACCCACGTGGACGGTACAGTTAATCCTGCTAGAGACATTGAAACAATTGATCTTGAGCTCATTTTTGCAGATATGGAAACTCTTGAGAGAAGAATGGGCACAGCCCAGACAAGGGTGAAAGCTGACAAAAAATTCCAGGAAGATATTGACAGGATCACAATAATGCAGAAATGTCTTGAGGATGGAAAGCCGATAAGAAGCCTGAAAGTAGACGATGATTTCAAGCAGTTTATTGATGAACAGTTTCTTCTCACATCAAAACCTGTTATTTATGTTGCAAATACCGATGAAGCCGGAATAACCGGAAACGAGTATTCTAAACAGGTGGAATCTGTTGCTGCAGCTCAGGGAGCAGAAGCAATTGTGCTTTGTGCAAAACTTGAAGAAGACATAACGGGACTTGAGGATGAGGAAAAACAGATGTTCATGGAAGAGTATGGTCTCAAAGAGAGCGGACTCGACAGATTGATAAAATCCTCATATAAACTTTTAGGTTTAATCAGCTACCTTACTGCAGGCGAAAAAGAAACAAGGGCATGGACCATCGTAAAAGGAACAAAAGCTCCTCAGGCAGCAGGTAAAATCCACAGTGATTTCGAAAGGGGATTCATAAGGGCGGAAATAGTTGATTATGCAACCCTTATAGAATGCGGTTCTTTCAATGCAGCAAAGGAAAAAGGCAAAGTAAGAAGCGAAGGAAAAGATTATGTAATGCAGGACAATGATGTTGTTCTGTTCAGGATAAACGTATGATGTTTGAAAAAGAATTAGCAGCAGTACTGAAAAACGACGGACTCGATGAGGAAACTGTGATTTCTTCTTTTGAGGTGCCGAAAGAAGCAAAAATGGGAGATATATGTCTTCCGTGTTTTAAATTCGCAAAAGTTATGAGAATGGCGCCGCCTCTTATTGCGGCAAAACTCCTTCCTTTGGTTGAAGGTCTTGATTTTGTGGAAAAGGTAGAAGCGGTAAACGGATATCTCAATATCTTTTTCAGCAAAGATATAATTGCGAAGAAACTCATAAGTGCAGCAATTGATCAGCCTTGTGTTGGAAAAAGCGAAGAAGGCAAAGGGAAAACAATCTGCATTGATTACAGTTCGGTAAATATAGCAAAACCTTTCCACATAGGTCATTTATCGACAACTGTAATCGGTGGTGCTCTTTATAAAATTTTTGAACACCTCGGATATAACGTTGTTGGTATCAATCATCTCGGAGACTGGGGCACCCAATTCGGGAAATTAATAGTAGCCACAGAAAAATGGTCAACACTTGATGAGGTCAGAAATAATGATGAATATTTTCTCAATAAACTTTATGTAAGATACCATAAGGAAGTTGAGACAGACCCATCTCTTGATGATATGGCTAGGGCATGGTTTAAGAGAATTGAAGACGGCGATGAAATTGCAATCGGTTACTTTAATGTGTTTAAAGAAGTCACAATGAAGGCAGTTGCAAAGATATATGACAGACTGAAAATCAAGTTTGACAGTTATAACGGCGAAAGCTTCTATAATGACAAAATGCAGCCGAGACTTGATGAGCTAGATGCCAAGGGACTTCTGGTTGAATCTGAGGGTGCAAAGGTTGTAAATCTTGATGAGTGGGGTATGCCTCCATGCCTTCTTGTAAAGGCAGACGGAGCCACTCTTTATGCAACAAGAGACATAGCCGCAGCATATTATAGAAAGGAAGCATACGATTTTTACAAATGCCTTTACGTTGTTGCATATCAGCAGAATCTGCACTTTAAACAGGTGTTTAAGGTGCTTGAACTTATGGATTTTGCAGGAAAGGATGATGTTGAACACATAAATTTCGGTATGGTTTCCATGGAAGAAGGATCCATGTCTACAAGAGAAGGAAGAGTAATCTGGCTTAAGGATGTACTTGATAAGGCTGTGGAAAAGGCAAGGCAGATAATAGAGCAGAAGAACCCTGGAATTGCTGACAAAGACAGAATTGCCGAGAGTGTCGGAGTAGGAGCTGTAATATTCTCAGCGCTTTGGAACAACAGGATAAAGGATATCGTTTTCTCGTATGATAAGGTTCTTAATTTTGATGGTGAAACATCTCCGTATGTCCAGTACACATATGCAAGATGTGCCAGTGCATTAAGAAAAGGCGGGGAAATAGATTTTGATAATATTGATTATTCTTCAATCACTACAGATGAAGGATATGAGGTAGTCAAGAGCATACTTTCTTTTAAGGACAGTGTACAGCAGGCTGCCAAATTCAGAGAACCATGTTATGTTACAAGGCATATAGTGGATCTTGCAGAAAAATTCAACAAATTCTATATCGGGCACAGAATTATTGTTGATGAAGATGAGGTAAGAAACGCAAGACTTTTGCTGACAAAAGCTACCTCAAACACATTAAAGACAGGTCTTTCACTGCTCGGAATAGATGCACTTGAAGAGATGTAAATAGACAATGTTTGTGTTGTCTGTCCGCTGAAACGATAATTCGGCGGATTTGTTTGCTTGACACAATTACTGATATTTATTTATAATCTTAAAAGTTTATTTATAATAATAAGTCCTAGAGACGGAGGAAATAGAAATGAAACAAACATACCAGCCAAAGAAAAGACAGAGAAGCAAAGTTCATGGATTCCGTGAGAGAATGAGATCACACAACGGCAGAAACGTAATAAAGAGACGTCGTAACAGAGGCAGAAAGAAACTTACTGCTTAATTATTATGCAGTCACAGCACAGGTTAAAGAAGAGAGCTGCATTCGCATATGTTTACCGCAAAGGCGAAAAGGTCTCTGCTGCTAACCTTATGCTGATTAGTGCAAAGTCCAGAGAAGGGCTTAAAATAGGTCTTTCGGTGTCAAAGAAAGTAGGGAATTCTGTAACAAGGAATCACGTAAAAAGATTGCTCCGTGAGGCCATTGCACTGATAGAGGAAAAGATTAGTTCGGATTTCATGTATGTTATTGTGGCATACCCTGGACTGGCAGATGCCGGATACGAAGAGGTGTGCAGTGAAATCAGGAAAGTGTTTTCCGATTCCGGGAAAATAATCAGTGATTAAGAAATTTATTCAGGCATTGCTGCTGATATATAAGCGTACTTTATCACCAATCGTTGGCAATCATTGTGCATATACTCCGACTTGTTCGATGTATTCATATGATGCTTTTGAAAAATACGGTGTGATAAGAGGTCTTATTTTAACGGCTTGGCGTCTTCTCAGATGTACGCCATTCGGCAAGGGAGGATTTGATCCGGTTCCGGAAAATTACAGAGGAAAAATCAGATGGTTAATTTAGTTTATCAGCGTAGAAAAAAGACACAGATATACTTAGTGGCATTATTGCTGCTTGTTTGCTGTTGTGTTCTCGTTGCATGTAACAGTGATAACTCATACAGTGTATCAGGCGATACAGTTGCTGAACCGACACACTTTATGGCAAAACTGATGCTCGCTCTCCAGAACAGTATGGGCGAAGATGTCAGTTTCGGATGGATAGTTGTCGTTTTCACCGTGATTTTACGTCTTATTTTGTCCCCGCTTGATGTTTGGCAGAAACTCATTACCAGAAAAAACAACAAAGCAATGCAGAGAATGAAACCTCAGCTTGAGGCACTGCAGGACAAATTCGGTGATGATAAACAACGTTTACAGCAGGAGCAGATGGCTCTTTATAAGAAAGAGAAATATTCCACACTCGGAATGTGCCTTCCTACTATTATCACGTTTGTAGTCTTCTTTGTTGTATTTGCCGGATTCAGGCAGATGGTCGGTTATCAGTTTGCACAGGATTACAAAAACTCTTATGTTGCATACAACACATCCATCAGTGAACAGATCAATGAAAAATACGGCGATGCCAACAGCGATGGTGTCATCGATATCAACGATGTAACAAAGGATGAGGAAGGTGCACGATTCTTCGGCGAAGCAAAGAAAAATGCACAGGAAGCAGTTAGAGTTGCTTACTATGATGAAAGCCAGACAAAGGTCAGAGGATTCCTTTGGATTAAGAATATCTTTGTTGCTGATAACTGGGAGACAGAAGTTCCTAATTTTGAGACGGTAACCGGACAGTCTGGATTTGCAACCAGCAGACTTACAGGTATTACAATCGACGAATATAATGATGTCATGGGCGCCGTTATCGGAACAGGCGGTTATGGCAAGAACGGAAAATGGAACGGACTTTTAATCCTTCCGGTTCTCTCTATCCTTTTAAGTTTTCTGTCAACAAAACTTTTGTCAGGAGCAAATCAGACACCTCAGAATCCGTTAATGGGGAAATCCGAGGATAAAGACAAAAAAGGCGAGAAAGACAAAGTCAAAGACCAGCAGCAGCAATCTATGAAGATGATGCAGTATATGATGCCTCTTATGATGGGCGTATTTGCACTTCTTTATTCCGGTGCGTTTGCACTGTATATGTTTACAAGTTCATTTGTAGCGATACTCTTCCAGCTCTCATTCAATTTAATTGCAAAACTTGTCGATAAATCAAGAGAGAAGAAAGGAATTGTACCTGCAGCAAAAAGATAGGAGAAATAATGAAAAAATCAGTTGAAATTGAAGCAGCGACAATAGATCAGGCTGTGGATATGGCATTAATTGAGCTTGACGCCAAAAAAGAAGATGTTGAAATAGAGGTTTTAAATAACAGTGGTTTATTTCAGCAGGCAAAGGTAAAAGTAACTGCCAAAGAAAATTATGCAAAGGAGATTGAAGAGTTCATTAACGGGACTCTTGATAAAATGGGTCTTTCTTCCAGAGCAACCGCAACAGAAGAGAACGGCACAATAATGGTTTCCATTGCAGGAGAAGACAGCAGTGTCGCAATCGGTTACAGGGGCGATACGCTTGATGCATTCCAGTATCTTGCACTTACATACCTTAATGAAAAGAAAGGAACAGACAAAAAGATTGTTGTTGACTGTGAAGGTTACAGAACAAAAAGAAAAGATACATTAACATCCCTTGCAGAAAAGCTTGCAGAAAAAGCAAACCGCCTTGCAAGAAAGATTGCTCTTGAACCAATGAATCCTTTTGAAAGAAGAATTATCCATAATGCTCTTGCAGACAGTGCAATAGCAACAACAGTATCGGAAGGTGAGGAACCACACCGTTACGTTGTGATAATTCCTACAGCAGTTGAACTGAAAGATGAAAGACCTATTAAGAACGGCTCCAAAGATGACAAAGGTCATTCACACGGCGGAAAGAAAAATCTCAAAGGAAAAAATAACCAGAAAAAGCGCCCGGAAAAGGATGAGGAAGTAGCTGACGGAAAAGTATACCGCGGTTATTTCACAGAGGCAGAAAACTTTACAAAAGCTCAGCCTCAGGGTGGTCCTCCAAAATTCAAGAGTTTCGGCGGAAACAAAAAATTCTAAATGAGTACAATTGCAGCGATTTCATCGCCTATCGGAACAGGTGGTATTGGTATCGTTCGTGTATCCGGCCAGGATGCACTGAAGATAGCTGATGCCATTTTTGTTTTTAAATCTGAAGATAAAAACTGGCAGCCGCTTCATATGCATTTCGGCACATTTAATGCCGGAGATTTTTCTGATATGGGTTATGCGGTGTATTTCCCGGCCGGGAAATCTTTCACGGGTGAGGATACGGTAGAGTTTTATCTGCATGGTGGCGCAAGGATAATGAAGGGAGCTCTTGAAACTCTCATCAGCAAAGGTGCCGTGCTTGCAAAAGGCGGGGAATTTACCAAGAGAGCATTTTTAAACGGAAGAATGACTCTTGCTGATGCAGAAGGCGTTATTGATATGATCAATGCTGAAAGCGCCTCGGCCCTGAACGCCGCGTACAGACTTATGGACGGCGAAGTATCCAAGAATATAAACGCTATTCTGGAACGCCTTGAAAACCTTATTGCGACTCTTGAGGCCACGCTTGATTATCCGGATGAAATGGAAGATGAGATACTCCCTGTTCTTCCTGATGAGATTGATTGTGCAATCGATTCGGTAGAGAAACTTCTTGCAACTGCAAAGTGCGGCAAAATAGCAAAATACGGACTGAATGTTGTCCTTACCGGCAGAACAAACGCCGGAAAATCATCTCTTATGAATGCTATGCTGAAGACAGACAGGGCAATTGTCACTCCTATAGCAGGAACAACAAGGGACACGATTGAAGACAGCCTGGAATATAAAGGAATAAAAATTAACCTTGTAGATACCGCAGGACTCCGCAGCAGCGATGATATTGTTGAGCAGCAGGGAATAGAGAGAGCAAAGAAAGCGATTAACGGAGCCGATATAATTTTACATGTGATAAGTGCCGAGGATGGCGTTAATGATGATGTCGAATATCCAGGCAAACTTGTTTATACAGTATATAACAAATGTGATCTCAGCGGGTACAAAGACAATGATAACAACGTGTATTATCTAAGTGCCAAAACCGGTGACGGGGTGGATTCACTCCTTGACGGAATCGCATCTATGTACGAAATTTCAGCTTCCGGAAGCGGAGAGATAATAACATCCGAAAGACATATATCGGCACTTTATGAGACTAAAAATGCATTATTAAGTGCAAAATCTGGAATTAACGGAACTATAGACTGCACACTCATTGATCTGAGAAAAGCATATGATTCTCTGGGCGAAATAACAGGAAAGACTGCCACGGAAGATGTAGTGGACAGCATATTCAGAAAGTTCTGTGTAGGGAAATAATGGATAACTTTGATGTCATCGTTATAGGCGGAGGACACGCCGGAGTCGAAGCTTCACTTGCAAGTGCCAGACTCGGAAAGAAAACACTGATGCTGTGCCTTGAGTACGGCACGGTTTCTCTTATGCCGTGTAATCCTGCTATCGGTGGTACGGCAAAGGGACATCTTGTCAGGGAAATAGACGCACTTGGCGGACAGATGGGTCTCAGTGCGGATAAAGCTCTTCTCCAGATAAAAATGCTTAATATGGCAAAAGGACCGGCAGTATATTCGTTAAGGGGTCAGGAAGATAAAAACCTTTATCACGGTATTATGCTTGATATTGTGAATAACCAGGAAAATCTTACTGTCATCGATAAAGAAGCTTCAAAGATTGTTGTTGAAAACGGGGCGGTAAGCGGCGTTGAGACAAAAGATGGTTCAAAGTTCGGCTGCAAATGTGCTGTTCTTGCAACGGGAGTATATCTCCACGGCGCATTGATCATAGGAGATTATGTGAAATCAAGTGGTCCAAGCGGTTTTCTTCCTGCTACCGAGCTGACTGCAAGTTTATTGGAGCTTGGCCTTCCGATAAGAAGATTCAAAACGGGAACACCTGCGAGAATTTACAGAGACAGCCTTGATTTTTCAAAGATGGAAATCCAGCACGGGGATGACTGTGACAGATTCTCATTTATGAGCGAACACAATATTTTCGAAGAAGAACCATGTTATCTTACGTATACAAATCCGGAAACCCACAGAATAATTCTGGATAATATCGACAGAAGTCCGCTTTATAACGGAACAATTTCCGGTGTAGGGCCAAGATACTGCCCGTCTATTGAGACAAAAGTAGAAAGATTCAAAGACAAAGAAAGGCACCAAATTTTCGTTGAACCGGAAGGACTTCACAGTGATGAAATGTATATTCAGGGCATGTCTTCATCGCTCCCTCATGATGTACAGGAGAAAATGTACAGAACACTTCCCGGTTTTGAGAACTGCAGATTTGCAAAATACGCCTATGCCATAGAGTATGATTGTATAGACCCGCTCAGTTTATATCCATCTCTTGAAAGTAAGGTTGTAAAAAATCTTTATTCGGCAGGGCAGGTGAACGGAAGCAGCGGATATGAAGAGGCTGCAGCCCAGGGACTAATTGCCGGAATTAATGCGGCAAGAAGAACGGACAACAAAGAACCTCTTATTCTTGGCAGAGATCAGGCGTATATAGGTGTGCTCATTGATGATCTTGTAACAAAGGGCACAAATGAACCTTACAGGATGATGACAGCAAGAGCAGAGCACAGAATTATGCTAAGGCAGGATAATGCTGATACAAGACTTACCCCAATCGGATATGAAATAGGTCTCGCAACGGAAGAAAGATATAATCGTATGCTTGAAAAGAAGGCAATGATTAAGAAAATACTTAATTTTGCGGATACAACGGTTCCCCGTGAAAAAGTAGCAGGTCTATTTGAAAAAATAGGGGAGGAAATTCCTCAGAAAACGCCTACATTCAGAGATATATGCAGAAGACCGGCAGTAAATTATAAGGATGTAATGGAATTTGTGCCGTTTGAATGTTCCGGAGAGGAACTAAATGCTGCAGTTATAGAAATGAAATATGAGGGATATCTTTCAAAAGAAGAAGCAGCAATAAATGAGCAGAAAAGACTCGAGAGCAAAACTATTCCTGCGGATATTGATTATGCATCGATTAAAGCATTAAGAATCGAAGCCAGACAGAAACTGGCCGAAATAAGACCGCTTAACCTTGGCCAGGCATCAAGGATATCGGGAGTATCTCCTGCTGATATAGCAGTACTGATTGTAGCTCTAAGACAAAATTAAGAGTAAAAGAAAAAAAATTTGTTCTTACAAAAACGAAAAATCGGCTTTCTAAGGCGATTTTTTTATTTTATACGTTTAGAATGCTAAAAATTAAAAAACCGATAATCTAAGCAAATTTTTATTTTGCAGTTTTGTTGATTTTTTTATTGTGATTTTTGACATAAATTACAAAAATAAGCAAAATTATTAAAAATTATTGCAAAAAATGTAAAGAATTTACGGGCATTTTGCAAGAAATGCTCAAAAAGTTAACAAAATTGATATTGACAATCAAAAATTTTTTTATTAAGATAAAATTACGCTGAGGGTAAGATGTACCTCAGACAATTAAATTCATAATTTTCCCCCTTATCATAGCGAAAGACCTGGAGACGTTCTCGAGGCCTTTTGCATTTTTATAAGCTCTTTGCTTTCATGCATACGTGTCTATATTACTTTACAAAAGTTTTTTTAGTGATTATAATTTCTTGATATAGCATTATGAGGCAAAATATGAACAACACTGATATTTTAGAAATACTTACAAATGGCAAATCATACGAGTCCAAGAAAGTTAATGTGGCTGGTTGGATCCGTACAGCTCGTGACAGTAAGACTATGGCTTTTCTGGCACTTAACGACGGAACATCTCTCAATCATCTTCAGATTGTTATTGATAAAGAAAAGTTCTCATCAGAAGATCTTTCTTCTTTCATGAAGACCGGTGCTTCTGTTTCAGTCGATGGTACTGTTGTCCCTGCAATGAAAGAGGGCGAGTACGAAATTAATGCCGAAAAGATTGAACTTTTGGGAGACTGCCCTGCAGATTATCCGCTTCAGAAGAAGTTCCACACACTTGAGTTCTTAAGAACAATTCCTCATCTCCGTGTCAGAACAAATACATTTAATGCAATGCTCAGAGTAAGAAGCAAACTGAGTTTTGCTCTTCACCGTTTCTTCCAGGAGAACGGATTTGTTTATATTCATACACCGATTATCACAGGCAGTGACTGTGAAGGTGCCGGTGAGATTTTCAGAGTTACAACTCAGATGTACAAGGATGCAATGAAAGCAACTGATGAGGAAAACTACATAGCAAATGATTTCTTCAGAAGAAAAGCAGGCCTTACGGTTTCCGGACAGCTTGAAGGAGAAGTCGCAGCTATGGCAATGGGTAAAATTTATACATTCGGACCTACATTCAGGGCAGAAAACTCAAATACTCCTAGACACGCTGCTGAATTCTGGCAGATTGAACCTGAAGTTGCATTTGCAAAACTCCCTGATATCATCCAGATAGCACAGTCCATGATTAAATATGTTATCAAGGCAGTTCTTGATGAATGTCAGTCGGAACTTGATTTCTTTGAAAAAGCTTTTGAAAAAGGTCTTAAGGAAAAACTTCAGAATGTTGTAGACAGTGAATTTGTAATTCTTGAATACACAGAGGCTATAAAGATTCTCAAAGAGGCAAAAGTTGAATTCCAGTATCCAGTCGAATGGGGTCTTGATCTTCAGTCCGAACATGAAAGATACATCACAGAAAAAGTTTTCAATAAGCCTGTATTCGTAATTAACTACCCTAAGAAGATAAAATCTTTCTATATGAAGCAGAATGACGATGGTCTGACTGTTGCAGCTACTGACCTTCTTGTACCGGGAGTAGGTGAAATCATCGGATGCAGTGAAAGAGAAGCAGATTATGAAAAACTCAAACAGGCAATGGTAGACAGAGGAATGAATCTTGATGATTACACTGGATACCTTGACCTCAGAAAATACGGCTCAGTGCCACACAGCGGTTTCGGCCTCGGTCTTGAACGTATAATGATGTACGTAACAGGAATCGGCAACATCAGAGACGTTCAGTTATATGCAAGAACAGCAGGAGATTTAATGGCATAAATGTATAAGCTCACTATACCGGAAGGTTATAAATCCAAAATGTCTGTCAGAGAGACAGAAAAAGCTATTAAATTCGTAAAGGATGCTTTTCAGAAAAACTTTGTCAAGAACTTCGGATTCGAAAGGATTTCCGCACCGCTTTTTGTATTAAGCCACAGCGGAGTAAACGATGATCTCAACGGAGTTGAGAGACCTGTCAGATTCGACATCCTTGAGCAGGGGGTGGAAGTTGAAATTGTCCATTCGCTTGCAAAATGGAAAAGGATGGCCCTTAAAAGATACGGTTTCAGAACAGGGGAAGGTCTTTATACGGATATGAACGCAATAAGAAGAGATGACAAATGTGACAACCAGCACAGTATCTATGTAGATCAGTGGGACTGGGAAATGGTTATCTCAAAAGAGCAGCGCACGGAAGAATTTCTCAAGATGGTTGTTCAGAGAATAGTCGGTGCCATAGTTGATACCCTTGAGGAAACAAAGAAGGTATTCCCGGCAATTGATCTGAATTTAAAGAGAGAAGTCAGGTTCATCACAACTCAGGAAGCACATGATATGTATCCTGATCTTGAGGGACATGCAATAGAAACAGCGCTCGCAAAAGAATTCGGGACAATATTCCTTATGAAGATCGGCGGCGCCCTCACCAGCGGCAAACCGCACGACGGAAGAGCACCTGATTATGATGACTGGGAACTCAACGGAGATATCATATTCTATGATGAGATTCTCGGTGAAAGCATTGAACTTTCATCAATGGGAATAAGAGTTGATGAAAACAGCCTTGTAAAGCAGCTTGAAATAGCAAATGCAAAGGACAGACTTAAAAACGAGTATCATCAGCAGATTATCTCTAAGGAATTACCGCTTACAATCGGCGGCGGAATTGGGCAGTCAAGATTATGCATGCTGCTTTTACAGAAAGCACATATCGGCGAAGTACAGGTAAGTATGTGGCCGGAAGAAGTAAGAAAAGAAAGCGAGGGAGCAGGAATTTACCTGCTGTAAAATATTATGGAATTAAGAACACACAATTGCGGTGAACTGAGAGAATCAGATGCCGGCAAAAAAGTCAAACTCTGCGGCTGGCTCAGCAGTATCAGGGATTTAGGAGCAGTAATATTCTTCGTTATGAGGGATTACTACGGATATACTCAGGCTGTTGTATCAGATGAAGAAAAGAAGGAATTAATCCGTTCTATACCAAGAGAAAGCACAATTTCCATCGAAGGTACGGTTGTCATCAGAAGTGCACCGAACAAAGATATGCCTACAGGCATGATTGAAATTGAGCCTGAAAAAATCGAAGTTCTCGGAAAATGCTATGAGCAGCTTCCGTTTGAAATAGCAACATCCACACAGTCAAGGGAAGATGTAAGACTTAAATACCGTTTCCTTGATTTAAGAAATCCGGATGTCAAGGCAAAAATTGTATTCAGATCAAAAGTTGTCAGCTGGCTCAGAAGAAAGATGACAGATATGGGATTCCTTGAAATTGCCACACCTATTCTTACTTCTTCATCACCGGAAGGCGCAAGAGACTATATTGTCCCGTCAAGAATTTATCCGGGATGTTTCTATGCTCTTCCGCAGGCACCACAGCAGTACAAACAGCTTTTAATGGCTTCAGGTTTCGATAAATATTTCCAGATTGCACCTTGTTTCAGAGATGAGGATGCAAGAGCAGACAGAAGCCCTGGTGAATTCTATCAGCTTGATACAGAAATGTGTTTTGCTACCCAGGAAGATGTGTTTGCCGTAATGGAAGAAGTGTTATCAGGAGTATTCAAAGAATTTTCTCCTGCAGGATACAAAGTTGACCAGGGTCCTTTCAGAAGAATCACATACCGTGATGCAATGAGAGATTACGGTTCAGATAAGCCAGACCTCAGAAACCCGCTTCTTGTAAAGGATATCACTGATATTGTTGAAGAAAAGGCTCCGTTCTTTGAAAAAGGAAAGGTTGTCAAAGCTATTGCAGTAAACGATTTCAAAGAAACCAGAAAGTTTATTGATGCACTCACGGAAAAGGTAAAACTCAACGGTGCAAGTAATATGTTCTGGTACAAACTTGATGAAAACGGAGAACTCGTAGGCGGAATATCCAAGTTCCTTACAGACGTCAAAGATGCTCTTTCTGAAAGACTCGGACTTAAGGCAGGAGGCTTTGTTGCCATCGTTGCTGAAAGCAAGGGAGTTGAAAAGCAGGCAGGCTATATAAGAACCGAACTCGGAACATCACTCGACCTTCTTGAGAAGAATGCATTCAGATTCTGCTGGATTGTAGACTTCCCGATGTATGAATATGATGATGAGGGTGTCCTCGGATTTTGTCATAACCCGTTCTCAATGCCGCAGGGCGGTCTTGATGCTCTTAATAATATGGACCCACTCGATATAGTTGCATATCAGTATGACAGTGTTGTAAACGGTGTGGAACTTTCATCCGGTGCCGTAAGAAACCATGAACCTGCAATTATGGAAAAAGCATTTGAAATTGTAGGATACGGAAAGGATGTAATCGAACAGAAGTTCTCGGCACTTTACAATGCATTTAAATTCGGTGCACCTCCTCATGCAGGCATAGCTCCGGGAGTAGACAGAATAGTTATGCTTCTTGCAAACGAACCAAGTATCAGGGAAATCATCACATTCCCGATGGATAGAAATGCAAGAGACATACTGATGGGAGCACCGTCACCAGTAACAGAAAAACAGCTTAAGGAAGTACATATCAAACTTGATCTTCCGAAAGAAAACAAATAAGACCCCTTTAACAGGAGAAAATAAATGAAAAAGAAACTTTTTAGAGTTATCGCAATCGTGGCATTGCTCGCTCTCTGTGTAACAGCACTTGCAGCATGTAATGCATACAAATGGGATTCAATAGGCAGCGGGGATTCATCAGCAGCACCGGTCTCAAACGGAGGTTACTTTGTAAAGCAGGGTGGCTATGCATACTTTGTTAACGGTTATGTCGGAGAATCCACAGACGGAAATGCATGGGGAGCAGCAGTAAAAGGCTCAATCGTACGTGCATCCGTAAAAGAAGACGGCAGTATTGACAGCAGCACTGCAAAAGTAGTGGTTCCAGAAAATGTGTATACCACAACAAGCGGAACAGGTATTGCCATATTCGGAGAATGGATTTATTATGCCGCATACAATTATGACAAAGATAAAAACGGCGAAATGTCCACAACAGACCTTGATTTCATGCGTACAAGAAACGATGGCGCTGTAACCCAGAAAATAGGAACTATTTCCTCAAGAACAGCAAACTACAAATTCACACCTTCACGTGTTCTTTATGTTGCGGACAATACAATCTCATATTTTGATTTTTCAGGGATGAAAGGAGACAAGTCCAGCAAGAAATGCAAAGGTGTCACATCCGGAACGCTCGCAGAAAATGTCACATCAGTAGCCTGGAATTATGCAGAAGAAAGCGTAGCAGGCAGCATTGATGAGTATGTATTCTATACACAGTCACTTACAGGCACGGAAAGTTACAAGAACTATAACAAACTCTGCGTGGTTAAGTATGACGGAACTGATTCAAAGGTTATTGCAACAGAAACATCATATCTTTCCAACAGTGAAAAACCAGAAGAAACTCCGTTAAAGGTCTTCAAGTTCTCACTTGTCGGAATTTATTATGATGATGCCAACACAGCAACACTTTACTATACAAAGTCTTTCTATAAAGACAGCACGGATACAAACTGCGGACTTTTCTGCAATCAGTATAAAGATGGAACATTTGATGTAAGCAAAGAAAAACAACTTAATTCAATTGCATCAACAACAGTTTTCCCGCTTGGTTATGAAAAAGGCGCACTTGCTTACAACTCAGACAATATTTATTGCTGGTACAATGGTTCAAATGCAAGTGATCCTGTTCAGGTAAATGAATCAGCATCTGCAAAAGTATGGAAGGTTGAAGGAAATTATGCATACTTCACAGCATCTGATGCAGAAGAATTATTCAAGATTAATTACACCGAGAAATCAAACGTTGAATCAGTAGTCGTTACATGTATCAAGGCAGACTGGTATCCTATCGAGTTCTACGGAGATATGATGTATTACTTCTATGGTGACGATAACAATTACATCTATGCAGTAAATCTTACAGCAGTCGATGAAGAAAAGCCACAGGGCACAATGATTGGTATTTATGCAGAAGGCGACAAACCGTCCGAAGATACTGAAGAAAAATAAAAGTTCAGGGACGGGAAACCGTCCCTTTGAAATTATGAGAACAAAGACAATATTTATAACAGGCGGAAGCAGGGGAATAGGCGAGGCAGTCGTAAGGAAATCTGTCGGAACGTATAATGTTGTTTTCACATACAACAAAAATAAAGACCTTGCCGAAAAGCTTGTAGAAGAACTTAAAGACAAAGGCGGCATAACTGCTGTTCATATGGACCTGGAAGATGCTGAATCAATTAAGGCGGCCGTAAAGGAAGCCATTAAGAGATATTCAAAGATAGATATCCTTGTTAATAATGCGGGTGTTTCAAAAAGTGGTCTGTTTACCGATATGACCGGAGATGAATATGAGCAGATAAGGAAATGCAACCTGGACGGACCGGTATTAGTAACAAAAGAAGTTCTTCCTCTTATGCTTGAACATAAAGAAGGATCCATAGTGAATATTGCTTCTATATGGGGAGAGATAGGCGCGAGTATGGAGGTTGCTTACTCTCTGACAAAGGCCGGCATTATAGGATTTACAAAAGCTCTGTCAAAAGAAGTTTCGCTGAATGGTGTCAGAGTGAATGCGGTTTCACCCGGAGCGGTTGATACTGATATGATGAAAGAGTATACCTCAGAGGAGATAAAATCCCTTTGTGAAGAGATTCCTGCAGGGAGACTTGCAAGGCCTGAAGAAATAGCGGATGCGGTACTTTTTGTAGCTTCTTCCGAATATATAACCGGTCAGGTCCTTTCAGTTAACGGAGGATGGAACTGACACTTAATCTATATAATAACGACATTTAAAAGTGCGTTTATGCAAACAAAGCATATGCGCACTTTTATTTTCTTCAGGGAATCTGATTAGATTTTTTAGTTTGGACACGGATTTAGAGTGAATAATTACTTGTTAATGCGATAAATATATAGTATATTTATCTAAATATTGCTTAATGGAAGTGCACAATGACAATTTCTATTTTAAAGTTAACATTTGCTACTCTTTTACCGGTTATTGTCGCCATTATCTTTTATCTTCTTGATAAGAAAACAAAATTCGGTCAGATAAAAGGGATAGTAAAACAAATCATTTACGGAGTAGTTTTCGGCGGTCTCGCCATTTTCGGAACAGAATGGGGAATTCCTATGAATGGTGCCCAGGTTAATGTCCGAGACGCTGCTGTTCTTGTCGCTGGTCTTTTCTTTGGTGCGCCTGCCGGTCTTATTGCAGGTACAATCGGAGCCGTTGAAAGAGCAGTTGCTATTACGTGGGGAGTCGGAACATTCACGGTTGTTGCATGTTCAGTTTCCACTTTTATTGCGGGTGTTTATGCGGCGCTTTTAAGAAAATTCATGTTTGAAAACAAAAAACCGGGAATTTTTATTGCATTCGCGGTAGGAATTGTTATGGAGGTTTTCCACCTTACAATGGTTTTTGTCACAAACATCAATCAGCCGATAAAAGCAATCGGAGTCGTTGAAGCATGTACGCTTCCTATGCTTCTTGCTAACGGATTAGCAGTTCTTGTTACAGATATAGCCCTGGTTCTTCTTTCAAAGGAAAAAGCAGTTTTTTCATTCAAGAGCGAACTGAAAGGCCAGCTCAGAATAACACAGACCATTCAGAGATGGATGCTTATCACTGTGATAGGCGCTTTTATTATCACAAGTGTTTTCCTTTATTTTCTTCAGGACAGACTTGCTCTTCAGGAAACAAAGTCATCAATTGATGCTGCCATTACATCTGTAGAGAACGTAATTGCCGAAGAAGATGATAAGTCAGAGATAGCGGGGATTGCGGAAAATATCAGTATTTCAAGTACTGGTTATTTCCTGATACTGGACGAAAATCTTAATATTGTGGGATATCCGAAAAACTTTGATATTGATCCTGAAAAAACAGAAGACTTTATGCAGTATAACTACAACCCTGGTGAAATGTTTGAGGGAGTTATCGGCGGAGAAAACTGTTACATGGAATACAGAATTACACAAAACGGATATTATGTAGTAGCAGTCCTTCCTGAAAAAGAAGCGATGCAGGAAAGAAATATTTCTCTTTATGTAAATACATTCCTTGAAGTGCTTGTATTTGCTGCACTTTTCGGTCTCATATACGTTCTTATCAAAAAGGTTGTTGTTAATCAGATTGAGGATATCAACGGTTCACTTGCAAAAATCACAGGCGGAAATCTTGAAGAAATTGTTAATGTCCGTTCAAATGTGGAATTTGCATCACTTTCCGATGATATAAATTCAACAGTAGGTACACTTAAGCATTATATTAGCGAAGCCAGTGCAAGAATTGATGCGGAACTGGAATTTGCAAAGAGCATTCAGGAGTCCGCACTTCCGAGAATTTTCCCGGCATTCCCAAAGAGAAAAGACTTGGATATTTATGCAACAATGGACCCTGCAAAAGAAGTCGGCGGCGATTTCTATGATTTTTATATTACTGGTCAGGATAGACTCAATTTCCTTATTGCTGACGTATCCGGTAAAGGAATTCCTGCCGCTATGTTTATGATGAGAGCAAAGACAGAACTTAAGTCTTTAACAGAAACCGATATGCCGATTGCTGATGTTTTCACAACAGGGAACAGAGCGCTCTGTGAAGGAAATGATGCAGGAATGTTTGTAACAGCCTGGCAGGGAGGCATAGATCTCACAACAGGAAAAGTCGAGTATGCCAATGCGGGACATAATCCTCCGCTTGTAAAACATAAAGACGGGAAATTTGAATATTTAAGATCAAGAGCCGGTTTTGTTCTTGCGGGAATGGACGGAGTAAGATACAAATCACAGGAATTACAGCTTAAACCGGGAGACATTGTATACCTTTATACAGATGGTGTTACGGAAGCAACAAATGCCAATACGGAACTCTTCGGAGAGGACAGACTTCTTGAGGCAATTAATGCAAAAGAATTTGAGAATATGGAAGAGCTTTGTAAGTTTGTCAAATCTAAGGTTGATGAATTTGTCGGAGAAGCTCCTCAGTTTGATGATATAACAATGGTTGCATTTAAGTATATAGGGGACCCGACTATAGAAGTTGAGGATGCAAAGATTGATGACATACCGCGAATCACGGAGTTTGTTGAGGGAGAACTTGAAAAGATTGACTGTCCGATGAAAGCAATGACACAGATTGATATTGCTCTTGATGAAATACTCAGTAATATTGTCAAGTATGCATATCCTAACGGAAATGCATTTGTTGAAGTCAAAGTTATTGCAAGAGATAATCCTAAATCGGTATACGTCCGCTTTATGGATCGTGGTATTCCGTATAATCCTCTTACAAACGCGGACCCGGATGTCACACTTTCTGCCGAAGAAAGAGGAATCGGCGGACTCGGAATTTACCTTGTCAAGAAGACAATGGATGATATGAAATACAAGTATGAAAACGGTCAGAACATTTTGACAATTCAGAAGATAATCGGGTGATATATGGACGTCTTTGAAGAAGCGATTATTTTTGCAGTGGGGAAACACAGCGGGCAGATAAGGAAAAGAGCCAATGCTCCTTATATTACCCATCCTATGGAAGTTGCATCTGTTGTTTCAACTATGACCAATGACAGAGAAGTACTTGCTGCGGCAGTTCTTCATGATACTGTTGAGGATACTGATACCACACTTGATGAAATATGTGAAAAATTTGGGAGAAGGGTTATGCTTCTTGTCATGACGGAAACGGAAGACAAAAGAGCAAATCTTCCGCCGGCCGCAACCTGGAAATTAAGGAAAGAAGAATCCTTATTGATTCTTAAAAATACAAAAGATGTTGCAGTAAAGATGATGTGGCTTGGAGACAAACTCTCAAATATGAGATCTTTTGCAAGAGAATACACAAAGCACGGAGATGCTTTATGGAACGGTTTTAATCAGAAAGACCCGAATCTGCAGGCATGGTATTACAGAAAGATAGCAAAATATCTTGAAGATTTAAAGGAATACGATGCTTACAAAGAATACACGGCACTGACAGAATATGTGTTCAAAAATTATAAAGGAGAAACAGAAGATGAACTTTAAGAACGAAAGCGGAAAACTGGTTTTATTTTTTGAAGGAAGGATAGATTCCTATAATGCAGACCAGAGAGGTGCGGAAATTCAGCAGATTATCGATGAAAATCCACACGAAGAGATTACTTTTGATTTGGACCAGCTGGAATATATTTCATCAGCAGGTCTCCGTATTGTTCTCAGAATAAGGAAAAGCGAGCCTACGCTAACTCTTATAAATGCTTCACCGGATGTGTATGACATTTTCGATATGACCGGTTTTACGGAAATGATTCCGGTAGTAAAAGCCTACAGAAAATTTTCTATTGACGGATGTGAGGTCATCGGAGCCGGTGCAAACGGAGTTGTATACAGACTTAATCCTGATACTATCATCAAGGTATATAAGAATCCTGACAGCTTGCCGGATATTCAGAGAGAAAGAGAACTCGCAAGAAAGGCATTCGTTCTCGGAATTCCAACGGCTATTCCTTATGATGTCGTAAAGGTTGGGGACAAATTCGGTTCAGTATTTGAACTGCTAAATGCTCAGCCGTTTGCAAATTTAATTGCAGCAGATATGGACCGTATGGATTATTATATTGACCTCTATGTTGAACTGCTTAAGAAAATCCATTCAACCCAGACAAAAGCAGGCGAAATGCCTGATATGAAGGCAACCGCACTTAAATGGGCAGAGTTTCTGAAGGATTATCTCAGTGAGGAAGAATACGGAAAACTTTATTCACTAATAAACGAGGTTCCGGAGGATAATCACATTGTGCACGGAGACTGCCATATAAAGAATGTAATGATGCAGAACGGGGAAGTACTTCTTATAGACATGGATACCCTTTGTCTTGGACATCCTATATTTGAATTCTCTTCAATGTTCCTTGCTTATGGCGGCATTAATGAAAATCATCATGAAAAAACAATGGATTTTTTAGGGCTGCCATATGAAGTAGCTGTAGAAATCTGGTACAAGACACTCAAAAAATATTTCGGCACTGATGATGAAAACAAAATCAAGGAATATTCAGACAAGGCAAAAGTCGTGGGGTATACAAGAATCATAAGAAGAATGATACGCCGTCACGGTCTTGAAAACGAAGAAGATAAAAAAGATATTGAACTCTTTATGGGTAATTTAAAAGAACTGCTCAAAACAGTTGATACACTTATGTTTTAAATCCGGAGGAAATTATGGAAATTATTAAAAATCAAAACGGTAATGCATTAACAATTGCTATTGAAGGAAGACTTGACACAACAACCGCACCAGTACTTGAAAACGAAATCAAGACGGCTCTTGAAGGAGTTGCAGACCTCACAGTAGATTTAGCAAAACTCGAATATATCTCATCTGCCGGTCTCAGAGTAGTTCTTTCTATGCAGAAACAAATGAATAAACAGGGCAGTATGGTTATCAAAAATGTTTGTGCAGATGTCATGGAAGTTTTCGAAATCACTGGATTTGCTGACATTCTGACAATAGAGTAAGCACAAGTAAACAGCTGAGGTTCAGGGTAATCGGTATATTGTTATACAAATGTCGGTAATTGCCGACTGCTATTGACCTACGCCCGCTTGCATATTATAATATAAAAACTAGTATTTTGTACTAATTAATAAAGCAGAAAACAAAAAACAATAGGGAGGCAAATATGAAAAAGTTCAATTTTAAGGCTATTTTAATTCTGGTCTTAACATTAATCCTTGTCTTCTCATTGGTGGCATGTAATAAAGATCAGGGCCCTGCAGAGGATCCTGGCGCACCAACGGGAGACCCAAATGCGATTAAGAGTGAACAGTTCTTTACAGACCTTTGGGCAGCATCCAACTCTATCGGCAGTACTGAAATCAAACCAGATGACAGCATCGGTCTTACAGCAGATTTAGCTCTTAAGGTCAAAATCAAGGACAAAAAAAAGACTTACAAAGAAATTGATTTAGGCATTGCACTTCAGCTCGTTCTTGACAGAAAGAAGGGCGGAGCAGATTCTGCAGCAAAGATTAAACTCTATAATGCAGCTTCAGAAGTAAACTGGATTACACTTTATTATTTCTTAAACGATCCAGATTTCCTCTATATCGATTATCAGGACAAAAATATTAAGTTTAATTTCAATTTTGGTCATAACGATGAAATTGCAGGTGGATTCAATGATTTACTTAACACCTCAGTATTCCCGGAAACATCTATCCTTGATATCGTAGAAAGTATTACAGAAACAACCGGTGAAGATTTTAATCTTAACAACCTTGTAAATACAATTCTCGGCATTGTTAAAGAAGCAGCAGATTTAGATCTCGTAAGCCTCGTTCAGCAAAAGGAAGTTAAGTCAATTCTTTCAATGCTCGGGATAGAAAATATCGTTGACGACAAGGGCAATGTAAACCTTTTGGCAGTATTCAACAGTTCAATTGTTAAGAGTTTCTTGAAAAATTCAAAATGCATAATAGCAGCAGACGGTGCTAAGTCATATTCAACAGATATTGTTCTTTCAAGTACAATTACAGGGGCATTATCAGGGCTGCTCGGAGATATCGGTTCAATTCTTAATAATATCGGCATCAACCTTTCATTCAAAACAACTGCAAACGGCTCCATTGATGGATTCACGATTGCAGTAGATCTCCCGGGACTGTCTGGTAAAGATAGTAATACGCTTGATTCTAAAGAGAAACCAGTTTCAATGTATCCAGCAGTAGAAATTACCATTAACAATCTCGAATTTGTACCAGTAGACACTAAAAAAACAAGTGAATATTTCGGAATTAATAAAACAAAATATAATGGAGATGTAGCAATTGATATTGCACTTGAGCTCGATTCTGTAGGCGCAACACTCACACCAAAACAGATTGATCCGGGTTACTGCACATATCATTCTTCAGAAAAAGTATCTCTTGACGGAAAATACGCAGTAAGAATTCAGGGTAATATGGATTTATCCAAACTTGGAGAAGAAGACAGTGCATATCTCTACGTATTTATTGAGCGTATTCTCAATGAGAATGTATTAAAACCAGTTCAAATTATTTACGATGGAAAGAAGATTATTTTTGCAATGGATAAGGATGTATTAACAGAAGATAAAAAATCTATTGTTGAAGAAATCATCAATGCATTAGGTAAACCAATCGTTAAAGCAATGGATGATATCCTTGTTTCAGAGGAAGATAAGGATACAAAAGTTAATCCATTAATCGGAACAATTCTTGAAGAAAAAGAGGGATACCTCAAACTTAAAGATGATGCTCCAAGTTATGTAACATTTGATCTTGATATGTACAAACTTGTTCAGTTTGTAGCAGGAATGTTCGGCATCGATACAGCTCCTTCAGAAGCAGATGAAGATACAGAATGTCATTATCCGTTTGTAATGTCTCCTTTTGCAACAATTATGGACGATGTTATTACAGCTCTTGATACAACAGACGGCCTCGGTGTTGCACTTCCGAACAAGACAATTGTCGAAATTATGGCAACATGGTTCAAGTGGAATGGTGCATTAGTACCATTAACTACTTCTGCAAAAGTAACAGAAGATGATGTTAAGGCAAATAAAGAGTCTTTATATGCAAGAGCAATTGCATACAACCAGAATTGGTATGATACATTCAGAGGACTTGGATTCTTTGCAGATGACGAACATAATACAAACTATAACAGCTTAACAAAAACAGATACAGACATTATGTGGGCATATGCAACAAAAGTTAAAGGATACTCAGATTACACAGCAGCAATTACAGAGGATGTAGCTACAGAAGAAGTATTTAATAAAGCAATTGCAGATCTCAATGTGTACTTCGGAGATAAAGTTGTTAAATTTGCAGCATGTCCTGAAGCACACTGGACAGAAGCAGTATTCAACTATGTAAAGACAGCAAGTGTAAACATCAGTCTTGATAACGGATTTGCAATTATAGTTAAAGCTGGAATGGATGATACAACAAAAGCAACTCTCAAACTTTCAGTAAATGCAAACACAGCACTTACAAGAGAAGCACTTGGTGATATCTATGAAGGTATTGAATCTAAAATGGATGAAACAAACACATTAGAGCTTGGTGGTGCAACTATCGAATGGAACCTTGAAACAAAGCAGTGGGAAGCAAACGGTAATGTGCATTATAATGACAAAAAATAAAACAAGTTAATAAATGTGGGAGCACTCGAGAGAGTGCTCCTTTCTTTATTGCACGCGCGCTATATAAATATTATAATAATTAATATGGACACGTTTGATATTTCTAAAAGTATAATATCCGGGGAAGACCTTTTAGACGGCGTTGATTTTATCAACGCATTTTCCAATGAACTTTCAGAATATTCTGGTAGAATTACGGGAACAGAATCCGAAACGGCATGCGCAAGGGCATTAAGAGACAGACTTCACCAGGAATCAAATGTTAAAACAAGACTGGAGGCATACAAGGCATATCCTCTTCTCGGGCGCGGTGCATTCCCGTTAATAGGACTTTGGTATGTGCTTTCACTGGCTTTATACTACCTTTCTTTTGCAGGGGGAAGAATAGCGGGCATACTTCTTACGGTACTCTCACTTGTTGTGTTTATAACAGGAATAGTCCTTCTGTCCATGCTGTTTCTCGGCAGTACCAGATTAAAAGGACTTCTTACGCAGAAAGTATCTTATAATGTAGTAAGCGAGTTTTCAAAACCGTTTACTGATACATCAGATGTGGATAAAAAGGAAAGGATTTTCATAATAGCCGCAAACCATGATGATCTTCTCGGAAGCGTTTCCAGGAACTTTGGGAAACTCAGGAAAATAACAATGGTGCTTGCGCCGGTTTCGGTAATCATCTTTGTTCTTTTCTGTATAATAAAGATAGCGGTCGGAACAGAAACAACTGCAACACTTGTCACGTTCATTATTCTGCCTACGGTATTTTCACTTATAGGGATAGCTGTGTTCATGACACATTTCTCTCTTTCTCCGTATCATGCAAGACCGAATAATGGTATATCCACATCGGTTGCCATGGCAACGTTCTCATATTTTGCAGAGCAGCCGGATCTTGTTCCGGAAGGCGTAAGGATAGTATATGCATCATTCGGAGGGGAAAATTCAGGGCATGGTGGTTCGGCAGCATTTGTCGCATCCCACCCGGAGTTCGCAGGTGCACAGGTTCTTTGTATAGGAGATATCCAGTCGGGGAATATAAGAGTTGCCGAGTGTGATTCGCTGCGCAACATAAAATTCTCAAAACAGCTTGTATCCATTGCAAAATCAAGTGCTCATGAGCAGGATATCAATCTCACGTCCATCCCTTATGAAGGTCTTGCAAACAAATTCAATTCACTTCATGGTTACATTTCGGGTTCTTTTGCAAAGGAAGGGATAAAATCTGTCACGCTTACAGCAAAGAGTTATAAGGAAGAAGGAAAGGTATTAGACAGAAACGATATAGAGAAATTATTCTCAATTACAGTAGGTACGGTGCAGAAGCTCATGAATGAGGATATTAAAGAAAGCATAAGTGAAATCTCCGCTCCGGTATCCACAAATATGGAAATAGTCAATGCACAGGGGAAATAAGATGGAAGAAGAAAATAAGGAAATTGAAGCCGTAGAAAAAGAGAAGAAACAGGACTCAAAAGCAGTGGCAGTAATTAAAAAATACTGCAAGAGATATTTTATTGATGCGTTTTCAGGTATGGCGCAGGGTCTTTTCTGTACTCTTATCGCGGGTACCATTCTGGCACAGATCGCTTCATGGTTCGGTGATAATTCTTTTGCACATGTGCTTGATTATATAGCAAAAATAGCAAAAATGCTGATGGGAGCAGGAATAGGAATCGGTATTGCCAATAAACTCAATGCAAAACCGCTTGTTATTTTTACGGCAGCCGTGACAGGACTAGTTGGAGCTTTTGCAGGCGGACTTGTGGATTCGTTGTGCAATGGCGCTGCTTTCACTCTTGCATTCGGTGCCCCTGGCAACCCTATCGGTTCATATGTTGTGGCCCTGTTCTCAATAGAGATAGCCGGGCTTTACGCAGGCAAAACAAAACTTGATATTATTCTTGTCCCGCTTGGGATGATGATTCTTACATTAGGCGGGATATTCCTTGCGTGGCCGTTCATCAAACTTATTGAACTGCTCGGAATAGGAATTGCCAAAGCAATTCAGGCCGGTGTTGCCGTAAAGATTATAGTAGGAATATTTGTCGCTGTAATTATGGGAATTCTTCTTACAATGCCTACATCATCGGCGGCGATATGGATAGCTGTTGCAGCAGCAGTACCTCAGGAATATTCGGAAGCACTTGCAATTGCAGGCGGAGCGGCAGTAGCAGGCTGTGCAGCACATATGATAGGATTTGCAGTTGCTTCATTCAGAGAAAACGGTATAGGTGGTCTTATTTCGCAGGGAATAGGTACATCGATGCTTCAGATCCCAAATATTATGAGAAAACCTCAGATTATGGTTCCGGAAATTGTTGCAAGTGTTGTTTCGGGACTTGTAGCCGTATTAATGGGATTAAGATGTAACGCAGCCGGCGGCGGAATGGGAACCTCTGGACTTGTGGGTGTATTTGGCGTTATCGATGCGTCATCAGGCGTAATTCCTTCATGGCAGATTGGAGTCGGAATAACACTGTGTCTGTTTGTAATACCGGCAGTTGTCAGTTTTGTTGTAAGTGAACTTATGAGAAAATCCGGTGCAATAAAATCCGGAGATCAGAAACTGGAAGCTTAGTGTTTCTGTTTTAAAAGCGGAAGAGCAACTTCAAATACTGTCCCTTTTCCTTCAATACCATGGCAAGAAATAGTGCCGCCGTGGCCGGAAACAGTGGCATAAGCAATAGACAGCCCGAGTCCGAAGCTCTGGTTGTTTTTATTTTCTCTTGCTCCGTCTGTTCTGTAAAATCTGTCAAAGACGTGCTTGGCATCTTCATCCGAAATTGCTTCTCCTGTGTTCATAACGGCAAGATGAGCCTTTTTACCGTCCTGAGAGAGCCTGACGCCGATTTTGCCGTTTTTCCCGCAGTATTTGTTGGCATTATCCAGAAGTATGATTACAAGCCTTTCAATGGCTTCTTTTTCTCCGTTGATACTAATATCCGGTCCTATTTCCTCAATCAGTTCTGTGCCGTTCTCAAAACATACGGCTTCAAAAGAAAGACATGCCCCTGTGGTTATTTCGGAGAAATTTAGTTCTTCTTTTTTTATCTCAGCCTGTTCCATACGGGAGAGCTCAAGCATATTCTGAATAAGCCCCTGCATTCTTTCAATCTGTGAGTTGATAGCGGATATGGATTCGCTGTTTTCTTCAACTGTTGAACCGGGTTCGGATTTGAGAAGGTCCATATTTGCCGATATTATTGTGAGTGGGGTTTTCAGTTCATGAGAGGCGTTTGCAA
Organism: Clostridia bacterium; assembly: GCA_024405515.1. GTDB lineage: Bacteria > Bacillota > Clostridia > Christensenellales > CAG-917 > CAG-475. The sequence goes on along the minus strand of JAKSOR010000007.1, from coordinate 4,834 downwards.
TAAGATCCGACTGCTTATCCATCGCTTCTTTGATAGGCCTTAATGTTTTGGAAGATATTATGTATGCAATGATACCTATAATAATAAGAGCAAGGCACAGCATGAGTGCAGACTGTATTGCGCGGTCTGTGAGTTCTTTATGATGCGCTGTCCTGTCATAAACTGCGTACAGGATTCCGCCAGGTACCTGCTTATTGGCAACAACAAAATACCTTCTGCCACACTGGAACTTGCCTTCTTTGGTTTCAGATGCTGTTTTTATGATTTCATCAAGTTCTTCTCCGTAAATGACAGCATTTTTTGAAATTTCATCAGAAGGGACCCCGTCAATAAAATAGAAACACTGAATATCCGTCGGCACTCCTGGGCGCATATCAAGAACAGAGGAAAGGGCTTCCTGTTCATCGGTTGCATTTGTTGCGGCAGAAATAAGAATGAATATTGAGAAAATGATGGTAAGGAAAAGCGCCGCCATAAGAACGATTGAGATTGTGTAATTCAGCCTGTGTTTTTTCAGAATATCCATTAAATGCTGCTCAGCCTGTAACCGACTCCTCGTACCGATTCTATAGTGAAGGATGCCTCAAGGTGAAGCAGTTTTTTCCTCAGGAAAGACATGTACACTTCCAGGTTATTTGACTCAAAGTCACTGTTAAACCCCCAGGCTTTGAGGATTAAGTCCTCTTTTGTGGCAACAAAGCTCGGATACTCAAACATATATCTTAAAAGTTCAAACTCTTTTGCAGTGAGATTAATTTCACCTTTTTCTGTTGCAAGGGAGTATCTTGTGAGGTCCAGGGAAGCGTTCCCGTACTCAAGTTTGTTATCTGATACGAGCTTACCTTTTCTTCTTAATACAGCACGGATCCTTGCGGAAAGTTCATTATATGAAAATGGTTTCGCAACGTAGTCATCTGCTCCCTTGTCAAGACCGGCCACCTTATCCCCTTCGCTCGTAAGTGCGGTTAGCATAATAACCGGGGTATCTATTTTCTTTGCACGGATTGAGGAAAGAACCTCAAACCCATTTAGTTTCGGCATAATAATATCAAGAAGGATAAGATCATACATGTTTGTCATGGCAAAATTTAAGCCATCAAGACCATCGTACACGCAGTCCACATCATAATCTTCTTTTGCAAGCATTTTTGCAAGAGCTCTTGACAGTTCTTTTTCATCTTCTACAAGCAGTATTCTCATAGGCACCTCCTTTTTTCAATATATAACCGATATCTTAAAATAATCTTAAAGCCCGTTCAATTTTTATTCAAGTATAATTGTATATAATATATACCAACCTGCGCGTGCGTTGTAAAAATTAATGAAAAGTGGTAGAATCAATAGATATGAAAAATATAAGCATAAACAAAATTTTAATATCCGTGATTATGGTACTTCTTGCAGCAGTGCTGATTTTTTCATGTGCGGATACGGTTTATGCTGAAGAAACAGTTGATTTTACAGTTATATATACTGAAGGAAATAACTGGACACTGAAATGCGGGAATGACACCATCGGCAGTATGACAGGCAGCTGGGTCGGTAACGTTGATAATGAATTTTCCGTGATTATTAATGAAAAAAGAGAAGGGAAAGATTTTAACATAAGTTTTGTTTTCCCTGATGATACGGAGGCATATATTGCAGACTCTGCAGGAACAGCATCGGCCCTTACAGAGATAGAATATACCGAAAATGATGACAGCCCGCTGTTCTTCTATGTTAACAACAGCGGTATTATCGGAGGTATCTGGATCAGTGGTGTGGAATATAAAACATCATCTGATACAGTATATACCCAGCAGAAAGATACACAGTCTCTTATAAGATTCGGTAAAAATGTTCCGGTCGGCGAATATGAAGTGCGTGCATTTGTAGAAGAACAGTTCAGTTATATGGAAAAGGAATGCACCATAACAAGATACAGCCCGTCAACATTTAATGTTGAGGTAGGATCAAATCCGAATCCTCCGATGAAGGAATTAAATGATGCCGATAAGACAATCACATACGGGGAATCTCTGAATATGGTTGCAGAAAGACTCAGCAGTTATCTTGGTGATTATACTCCTTCGGAAGACGGAGACTATATTCCGGTTGTAACTGATGAAAAACAGTCATATAAGTTTAACTATGTCCCAAAGAACCCGAACTACGACAGCAAAGAAGATGTGGAAATCGAGTTTTCGGTTGAAAGCAAGTATATAGAAATAGCAATAGGAAATGCACAGATAATCTGCGGGGAACCGTGTATTGATTTATCAACATATAATCTGAGCTATTACGTAAGAACACCGCTTCCGGCAGGAGATACGGAATCCGATCTTAATCTCAGTTTTTATTTTGCGGATTCCTATGGAACAGAGCTGACAAATATAGATACTTCTATCCCTGGTGAATTCCTTATTAAGGCAAAAACAGGAAATAAAAATTACAGAGCTGTTTCTGTAAACAGACAGCAGAATGCCTTTGCAGGCGGCAGATATTTTGTTTTCCCTACTGCAGTTGAGTATGAAATAGATGGTATTAAGTTCACGGTAAACCGTATTGAAGGATTTGAGAGAATATCTCCTGAATTCTTCAGACTGGATGATTCTATGAGAGAAGCTGTGGCAGGTTTTGATTTCACCTATGACAAAGATAAAAAAGTTATCGGAAATGTATATGTTCTCGGATTCAAAGAACAGAGCAACTACACATATGTTAAGTATGATGAGGAATTTTTCGTGACAGTATCTCAGGCACCAGACGGTGAATATCCGCATATTTCATATCTTAAAGACGGTTTATATACAGAAACAGGATTCTATGAAGATCTGCAGGTTGTTTATGAAAACGGAACCGGCGGGAAGTATGTTTATTTTGTAACACTTAAAGATAATATTGATTATCAGTCAGGTTTTATGTGGTACCACACGCTTTTAATTGTACTTAGTTCTATAACTGCAGCAGGGTGCGTGGTTATGACAGTGATACTTATCAGAAAGAGGTGGATTTTATGATGCTTGCAGCAATTACTGTATACGAAACAGATCCTAATCTTCTGACAGCAGTCCTGGTGACAGTCCTCGGCGTGCTGTTTGTAGCGTTATGTCTTATTATAGGTATGTATGCCCTCCGTTTTATTGCTCAGAAAAACAAAATGAGTATAGATGAGTATCGTTTTGAGAAAAGGGAAGAGGCATTCCCTGTAAAAGAAAAGAAACCAAGACATTCAAAGAAGCGTTCTTCAAAACAGGAAGACAGGGAAGAGTGACAAGGGTTGACAATAAAGAATATAAAACTATAATTAGTTTAACTAATTAAGAGGGAAAATATGGACGACGAAATCAGAAATGAAGAAACAGAGATTCAGGAAGAACCTGTTTTCGAAGAAGAATCTTCAGAAGTAACTGAAGAGGCTAAGGCAGAAGTTCCTGCCGAAGAAACGCCTGCAGTTAACGGAAAGAAGGGCAAAAAAGTCAAGAAACAGCTCACACCTGAACAGAAAAAGAAGAAAAGGAAAAAAGCACTTATCATAACAGCATCAGTTGTTATGGTTATTGCATTATTCTTCTCGGTCTGTGCCATTACGAATACAGTCGGTTTCAACAAACTTATTAACTACGGCAGCACATTTGAAAAAGTTGAATATGACGCAGGTACTCAGCTCGTTCCTTTAAAGGATACGGATGGTTACTGGACGTTTACCACAGACAGAGATTTTAAAGTGGTTCAGATCACCGATGTCCACATCGGCGGCGGATGCTTCTCACAGAAAAAGGACAAATGGGCTCTTGATGCGGTTGCAACAATGATAAGGGCAGAAAAACCGGATCTTGTTGTTGTCACCGGAGATATTGCATATCCGGTTCCTTTCCAGGCAGGTACATTCAACAACCTGAATGCCACAAAGATTTTCTCCAACATGATGGAAAACCTCGGTGTATACTGGACGTTTACATACGGAAACCATGATACCGAAGCATACAGCATGTATACAAGAAATGATATCTGTACATATTATGAACAAGCTAATTTCAAATACTGCTTATTCCAGAGAGGTTTCTCTGATGAGGAAAAAGGCTACGGCAACACCATCATCAAAGTTAAAAATTCTGATGGTGTGGTTACACAGGCAATAACCACTCTTGACAGTCATACATATGTAAACGGTGACGTGCTCGGTATTTTATGGAAATATGCAAACATTCATCAGTCTCAGGTAGACTGGTTTGTCCAGGAAATGAACAGAATTGATGCTGCTAATAAGGCAATCAAATCAGATGCTGCAGATTTAAAGAGCATTGCATTCTTCCACATTCCGCTTCCTGAATACAGAGAGGCATGGAAGGAATACTTAGAGAACGGGTATAACTCAACGGCCAACACAGAATACATCTATGGTAAAGTAGGCGAAGACGAGGAAAGTGTAAGCAACGGAAACAAGACATACGGAGTATTCTGCGGAATAGGCGATGACACTTTGTTTGAACAGGGATATGATGCAGGACTTCGCGGAGTGTTCTGCGGCCACGATCATTACAATCATTTCGCACTTAATTATACAAAAGACGGCAAGACAATAAAACTTACATATGGTATGAGTATTGACTTTTTAGCATATGCACCGATTAATCATGAGCATCCGCAGAGAGGCTGTACAGTAATAACAGTTAAACCGGACACAACATTCGAGAGTGTACAGAAGAACCTTTACATATCATATGGCGCACCTGCAGAAAACGGAAGCCTTGATGACTTAAGTGATTTTAAATAAACAGTAAACGGTTATAATAAAAGGGGGTGTTAAGAAATAAAATTCTTAGCGCCCTTCTTTTTTTGCCAACTCAAT
>JAKSOR010000069.1 GCA_024405515.1 Clostridia bacterium | reverse complement strand
GTAGAGCAACTGACTCTTAATCAGTGGGTCCTGGGTTCGAGTCCCCGATGGCGCATCTTTTTTTATTTTAAAACATATAGACTTTTGTACGGCCCGTTGGTCAAGCGGTTAAGACTCCGCCCTCTCACGGCGGCATCACGAGTTCGAGTCTCGTACGGGTCATTGTTTAGTTAATAAACAAATAATTATAAGGGCCAATAGCTCAGTTGGTTAGAGCAACCGGCTCATAACCGGTAGGTCCCGGGTTCGAGTCCCTGCTGGCCCATGTAAAGCTTTATGAAGTATTCATAAAGCTTTTTTTATGTATATAATATAAAAAGGAATGATATATATGAATAATAAAAAGATTGTATTTCTTGATATCGACGGAACTCTTGTAAATTCTGAAAAGAAAATAACTCCTGATACAAAAAATGCACTTATGAGAATTCAGAAATCCGGCGTTAAGCTTGCGATAGCTTCAGGAAGACCTTCTCCGGGAGTAATACCGTTTGCTGATGAGCTCGAACTTGACAAATACGCAGGATATATTCTTCCTTTTAACGGTTGTAATATAATTAACTACCAGACAAAAGAAGTGGTTTATGCAAATACTCTTAAGATGGATGTTGTCAGGAAGGCGTATGACACTGCAAAGGAATACGGTCTTGAAATGATAACATATAAGGGTGACAGGATATTATCTGAAACAGATGACAATCCATATCTTCTTATCGAAGCAAGAATTAATAAAATGGAAGTCGAAAAAGTACCTAATGTTTATGAAGCAATAGATGAACCTCCGGTAAAATGTCTGCTTCTCGGCGACGGTGATTATCTTGGAAAGATAGAGCCGGAAATCAGAGAGAAAATTGGTGCTGGTGCCAGCGTGTTCAGATCAGAAGTATTTTTTATGGAAGTAGTACCGGAAGGTCTTGATAAGGCTGCTGCAATTGCTGAGCTTATTAAGAAAACAGGCATTGACCAGTCTGAGACTGTTGCCTTCGGTGATGGCTACAATGACATAACCATGGTAGAGTATGCAGGGCTTGGCGTTGCTATGAGTAACGGATGTGACAGAATAAAGGAAGTTGCAGACCGTATTGCGCCTGACAATAACAGTGATGGTATCGCTGCTGTTATAAACGATATATTCCCGGTGGCTTGAATTGGCTGAGAAAAAAAAGACAAACAGCCTCAGAAAGGTATTTATAACCGCATTTCTGATATATATAGCGGCTGTTCTCTACATAACCATATTAAGCCGACCGGCTGAGGACAGGCGTTTTGATCTTGAGCCCTTCAGATCTTATGTACTGCTCTTTAGAGATAAAAATTATTTTTATCTCTATCAGACTGCATGCAACATACTGATGACAGTTCCTTTCGGAATACTTCTTCCGCTTATTTCACGGAAGTTCTGTTCTATGAGAAAAATTGTATTTCTCGGATTTCTTTTTTCTTTTATGATAGAAATAATACAGTATATAACCTGTCGAGGACTTTGTGAATTCGATGATTTGTTTAATAATACTGTAGGAGCCGGAACCGGTTATTTAATTTTCTTTATATTCATTCATATAATTATAAAAAAACATAAATCCAGATAGATTTGGCAGGGAGACACGGGTCATATCCGGCGGTAAAAGTACAGACAGAATATGTGTCAAAGTACAGGTATGATTTAATTAGTGGTTTTCCGAACTGCCGGAATAACAAAAACAGCAAACCAGAGATACGTGTGTACCTTTGGTTTGCTGTTTTTTTGAGAGTTTCAAAGCTCTGCTTTTAACAAGCAGAGGCAATTCGAAGAATTGCTTTCGTTC
>JAKSOR010000068.1 GCA_024405515.1 Clostridia bacterium | reverse complement strand
CCAAGTGAGAATAGTAAATGACTATAGCTTTCTTTTCAAAAATATGCCAGGTACTGCAAAGCCTAAAAATGCAGCAAAATCAAAACCGGTAAACCTGTTTAATCAGATAAAGCTTTCTGATATAAACGGAAAATCAGCACAGGAACAGCTTAAAGCTGCAGGTATTGATACAGGCGGTAAACAATATCAGGCTGTGATGAACATGATGTCTGCATCTGTCAAGGGTGGTGCTGTAGCATACACAAATCCGCAGGCAATAAAGAATCTTATGTCCAGTTTCGACAAGGATGGAAACAGACTTAATGCCATGGGTGTTGCCGGTATGGATATGACAAACAAAACACTTGCGGAAGCTCATCAGATTATTGATGTTTCAGAAGAATGGCGACAGAATATGTTTGATGAAACAAAACGTCATTTTGCGCAGGAATATGGTGTGGCAAACGGAGATACGACCAGAAGAAGTGAAGTGTTTACAGGATATCAGCTCAGTGTACCGATTGAAAAGCGTCTGAACGGAACATGGACGCTTGGACAGTATGAAAGAAATTACAGACAGGCATTTTATGATGCAGTAAAGGCTGAAAATCCAAAATGGCAGATTGGTGATCCGTTTGATATAAGTATTCTTGATAAAGTATCAAGGACAGATATAGACAATTCACTTGTAAAAGCCAAAGGTCTGTACGGTGGTACTGATCTTGTGAGAAAATAATTTATTCAAATTATAGCTTTTAGAAAGAAGATGAATGTATGCAAACTTTAGAAAGTGTAGGAAGAGGATACTACAATTACTATAACATAAGCAGCAGAACAAAAACTAAAGACGGCAAAGCAGTTCAGTCATGGTATGACCGTGATTTATCATCTGAAGAAATAAACAGTAATAACGCCGGACAGCTTAACCGTGAATATGCAGGTGCTGATATCTGCAGAAAAGTACGTGATATGTTTGAGGATACAGCAGCATCCAACAGAGCAAAATATTCTGATCCTGATGAGATGAAATGTGCTGTATGGGCTAAGTACAGTGCTTCTCCTAAGTATAATCATCTTAGCTTTGAGGAAAGAACTGCTCTTGCAAGGACAGAGATTAACATGACTTTGTTCGGAGAGGTAGATTACAGTTCTGCTCAGATTGTCGGCAAAATAAACGGAGATATTACCAAAAATACTGTTAGCTCTGCTAATAACAGTAATGCCGGATTTAACAGGCAGATGCTTGCTAAACAGATTGGAAATGTATTTAGCAACAATGGTATTTCTTCATCGCTTATGGGCGGAAAGTCATTTCAGTTCAGTGTGAATGGATCTACAGGACAATTATCTGTGAGCCTTTTAAACGGAGACTCTGATTCTGAGGAAAACGTAAGTTTACTTGAACAAATGACCTCAGCACTTAATTCAAATAATAACTCAAAGAATCTTTTCTATAATCTCTTGTATAACTCCAGTAAGCAGGGGAAGATAGCAAATGATCAGCTTTCCAAATGGAAAGTTTACAGTGAATTCAAGAATATTACCGGTCAGGATATCCGATCATTTAAGCAGAAAGAAAATGGATTTGTAAATGAAAAAGGCGAATCAGCATCGGATATATATCGTGAAGCACTGAAAACATCAAAGAAAGTACCTGCTGAATTTAAGGGTGCAGCATTTGATTATTTTTCTGAGCTTGAAAAAGATGCAATGAAGTATGATATGAGTAAAGTTGCCGATTTAACTTTATCACTTGAATACAGTAACGGAGCAGTAAAATTGGATGGAGATACTGGTTCGTTAAATATGAAGATATAGAACATTTATCGAAACGGATTTCGATTATTTTTCAGGGAGGAATGCAAAATGCAGATAACAAGAGACAATTATGAATCATACATGAATTTAGCGAAGT
>JAKSOR010000067.1 GCA_024405515.1 Clostridia bacterium | reverse complement strand
GAGATACACTTAGCAAATTCGATTCATAATTCACTTGAAAGGAGCGATTTTCATGGAAAACAACAGAACAGCAGATCAATTTGATATGAAAATCGCCCTTGACGCAGCATATGCTAAAATTGCAAGTCTCATAGAAGAGAAAAACGAGATGCAAAAAAGAATTGCTGAGCTTGAGATATACAAGGAAGAAAATGAAAGCTCAAACACAGAAATGGCATTGGCATACGGAAAAGTTTGTGATGAACGAGACAAACTAAAAAAAGAAGTTTCAGATTTAAAAACTGTGCTTAAGCTGACGATAGATAAAGATGATTTAAAAACAAGAAAGATATTCGGCAGCAGTTCTGAAAAAATGAGCAATCTCATTAATAACAGTACTGCCAGTGAAATACTTGATGAGGATGAAAACGAAACATCATCATGTAGTGAAGCTCAGGCAAAAAGAAACAGAGATAACATAAAGCGTATTCAAAATTCTGATGCATCTAAACCACGAAAGCCAAAGAAATCGCTTGATCTTTCGAATCTCCCTAAGGCGATTCAGTTCCTTTTAAACATAGATGAACTTAACGCAAAGTACGGTGAAGGAAACTGGAGAATTGCGTACTGGAGTGAAAGTAAAAGCATAGAATATCCAAGAAACACAGCATTTGTTCTTAGAACAATGAGGCCTGTAATTTCAGTAGGCCTTGAACATGAAATGATACGAATTCCGAATAAAAACGAATTCTATCCTGGTAGCTACGTATCACCGTCTTTGATGGCTGAGATAGTATATCAGAAGTATTTTCTGTTTCTTCCTCTTTACAGAATAGAGAGCGAATTCAGAAACAAAGGCTTTAATCTTTCCCGTCAGACAATGTGCAACTGGATTATGGAATCAGTTAATACATATCTGTGGATGGTATATGATTATCTGATCACGCTTTTGATGAATGAACAATATCACCAGTGTGATGAAACAACCTGGAGTGTAATTATGGACGGCCGCCCGGCAGGTTCAAAAAGCTTTGTCTGGCTTCATACAACAAGTGAGCTTTGCGAATGCAATCCAATAATCATATTTGCTTATGAAATGACAAGAGGAACTGATCATCTCAGAAAATTTTATGAAGACTTCGCTGGTGTGATTGTCTGCGATGCGTACTGTTCATATCACGTTCTTCAGAAAGAAAAAGAAGAAATTATCATAATCTGTGGCTGCATGATGCACCTGAGAAGACGCTTTGCTGAATCTCTGGCACTTATGGACATAAAGAATATTCCGGACGAACAGCTGGATGAACTTGTTGAAGTAAAAGCGCTTAAGCTGATTGCCGAAATCTACGATGCAGACGAAGCCTTAAAAAATCTGTCTCCTGAAGAAAGAACTGCGCGCCGTAATACTGAAGTCAGACCTCGTGTTGAAGCTTTTTATGATTACATAGAAAGTCTTGATGCTAATGATCCTTCTCTTTCAGCAAGATGCAGGGATGCTATATCATATTCGCTTAACCAGAAAGAGTATATTGTACGTTTCCTCGAAGACGGACACATACCTCTTGACAACGGGTTTGCCGAACGCTGCATTAAACCTGTGGCCTTATTAAGAAATGCTTCGCTTTTCAGCTTTTCTATACAGGGCGCTGAGTCGAGCATGATTATTCACAGCCTTATGGAGACTGCTAAGGCTAACGGTGCCGATGGATACTGGTATATCAGGTATCTTTTCGAGTTTCTGCCTTCCAAGCTCGATCAAAAAGACAGGAGTTTTCTAAGTGCAACTACTCCATGGTCCGAAGAGTACAAGGCATACGAAGCAGCTAATCGACATAAGGTTGAATCATACCGAGATTATGACGACCTGGCAGAAAAGCCAAAAACTCCGCGTAAAAAAGATCGGGTTAATATCGCCTAACGGCATCACAGTTAACTTGAGTGCATGCAAAATCAAAAGCGTTAACGATATCTGCATCGACTTCAGCTATCGTTAACGCTATTATATCATTTCAGAAAAAAACTGAATAGACACGTTATATTTTAC
>JAKSOR010000066.1 GCA_024405515.1 Clostridia bacterium | reverse complement strand
GAAAGTGTAACTTTTTCAAGAAGGAGTGCATCAGCAAATGCGTTATCGGCAACTTTCTTGACTGAAAGGAGTTCTTCACTCTCAGCACAGGTTGTCATATCAACTTCTCTTGCATTGCCCTCTTTGTCAAGAAACTTATAAAGAATATCATTAATTACAATGAAATCTGTCGGATAATCGTTTTCAAAACTTGTATTCTTGAATGCTTTCTTTCCGATATTTTCAATATGGTTGTCCTGCGGCTGCGGCCAAACAATTTCATAAAGGTTTGAGCAGTTGATAAATGCTTCAGAACCGATTGATGTAAGGTGTGAAGCTTCGGAAAGATCAAGTTTTCCGAGTGAACGGACGTTCATGGCTGCTTTTGAAGCAAACTCGGTTATGTATCTGTCGGTTCCTGCAATCGTGATTGAATCAGGAACGATGATGTCACAGAATGTCTCATCTTTTATGTCGATGAGTTTTACTGAACCGTCTGATTTGATTTCATATGAGTCTTTGTAGAGAACATTTGTATAGAATGAACTGAGAACTGATTTTCTTACATCTGCGGAAAGGCCTTCAAGATCAAGGCTCCACTTAATATAAAGAACTTTGTTTCCGAGAATATTTTCTTCGACTTCAACAATATCCTCATCTTTGCAGGCCTGTGTTGAATAGAAAACTCCGCCTGTTACAATCTGCTTGTTAAGTGTTTCATCTGGTGTAAGTTTTTCAAAGGACTCAAAGAGTTCGGAAAGGATAAGGATTCTCTTATCTTCCGCATTGTTTGTATTCTTTACTCTTACCTCTGCAGCATAGTCAGAATACGGTCTTCCGTATGTGAGACCTGAAATATTAACACTGAGAACGTTATTTGTTGCTGCGTTGAATGTAACATCACATGTCGTGATGATATATCCGTCAGCTTTTGCATCATCAATGGATTTTAATTCTTTCTTTGCACCTTTTGCAGATACTGAGTTCTTTATATCCGCTTTGAAAGTACTGCTCATCGGATAAATTGTTGTCTCATAATACCTTATTGTCCATTTTGCATAAAGAGTGATGTTTTTCTGACCTGCAGGGTTTGTGAAGTTCCATGCTCTGTCGTTTGATTTATCATACCAGCCTGCGAAGAAGTATCCATTAAACAGGTTCATATCAATAGCCGGTCTCATAACTGTTCCGACAGACTGCTCTACAGACTGAGTCTGAATGGTTGGGATTTCTCCGATCGCTGTTGCTCCCTTAGGTGCATTGATTTCAAAATTAACCGATACTACGTTTGCTGTCCAGTGAACTGTGAATGTTGTCTTGCCTGTGATGGTGATTGAGCTGCTTGTTCCGGATCCGGTAGCTGGAGCTGTACGAGAAAGAGTTTTTACAGCGTTACCTTCAACCGCGAAGTCTTTGATTGCCTGACCATCTTTTGTAATTGTGAAATATCTGATGAACTCATCATAGGAGAAAGACAAACCTTTTTCTACAGATGTTTTGACAATGTTGTTCGTTGCTGTAGCAAAATGAGGAATACCACCGTCAACATTGAATGTAAGGTCAACATACTCGACTTCCTGATATTCGTATTTCAGTCTCATCGTGAATGAACCTTTAACAATGCCGTTGCCATACGGAACCGATGTATGGATTGTATGGAAACCAGGCTGTTTAAGAAGTGGTCTGTCTGCCTCATCAACATATTCGAGTGAGAGAGGTTTTTCGTTCGTTACTATTACCTGAGCACCTTTTCTGTATATGATGCTGTAGTTGACAGTTGAGATGTCAAAGCCGTCCTCAGGATCAATGATGATTGAGTGAAGAATGGAAGATACTTCTTTTGTGAAGCTGTACTCCATAACTGCAGATCCCCCATCAATATCTGTGGTTGGATCACCTGTTCCCGGATCAATACCAAGACCCAGTTCTTCAGGGACTCTGTCCACATACTCGGCACCGTCTTTGTTACATGCTGCAAAGAAGCAGGCAATGAGCGCTACCAAGCAAATTACTAATACAAGGTTAATTCTCTTTCTCATAATTCACCTATACACACGCGAGCATACACGCGTAGATAATAATACAAATAGTATACTACAATATTATTAATAAGTTGTCAACGGCTGTACATGATTAGGAAACGTGAG
>JAKSOR010000065.1 GCA_024405515.1 Clostridia bacterium | reverse complement strand
GGATTTTGCCTTATCTTTTTCATTCAGACAAAGATAAAGTGATCCGTATGCTTCGAGATATACAGCATAATCAAATGATGTATCGCTTTCATCAACATATTCCCATACTCTGTCAAGTATCTGAAGTCCGTATTCATATTCTCCGGTGTGGCTCAGAAGTACCGCATAATTAATCATCTGAACAAGGTAATCGTGAGTATTTGTCATCTGGAATTCAACAAGCGTCTTTATTCCTTTTTCAAGATAATATCTGGCTTTTTCGCTGTTATAACATTCATTGTAATAGCTGCTGAGATTGGCATATATATTCGACATCAGAAGAGCGTTGCTGCGATTGACTCTGTTCTCAATTTGCTCTCTTGCTTTATCCATAAAGGCAATTGCTTCATGATAGTCATCAGCCATGAATGCCATACACTGAAATGTAAGTGCATGTTCTCTTGTTCCTGCAAATGATTCGTTTGCTGCTATATATTTCATTTCTTCAAGAATTTTACTCATACCTGTCTTGTAAGCATAAGAATCCATATAGTAAAATACATCCTGCAGAAAATAGAAATAAAACTTTTTATCATTCCTGTCTGCCTTGTCTGCAACTGATATAACATTTTCTACAACCTGAAACATTGTTCTGTAAAAAGGAACAGCGGTTCCATGATGAAGGCAGATATCCTGAATTTTTCCAAGTAAAGCACGACATTCCTTTATTCCCGGCCTGATTTCTGAAATTACTATTTCCTGCATAACCGGATGAAGCCATATGGTATTATCCGAACTGATTTTAATAAAACCAAGTTCGGTAAGTTTATTAACATCATTAAGGTCACTGAGACCAAGCCACTTCCCGAAAAGTTTAGCTGATAATCCGCTTAAAGGCATAAGTGCCATATTCATCATAATATTTTTCTGAACACTGTTAAGAACATAAAGAGAAAAAAGTCTGTGAATATGTTCATAATATGTTGCACTCACACTTTTTCCGTCTTTTTTCATATAGATTTTATCAGATGCTCTTAATGACATTTTTTCTTCCTTTAAATCAGAAAGAAGAGTAGCAGGAGAAAGAATGCCGGTTTTGAGAAGTCGTGCCGCAAGTTCAACTGCAAGAGTATGATTATGGAGTAACTCAATTATCTCATATACTGTTTCTTTATAAAGTACTGCATTTGAATAAAACTTTGTAAAAAGAGCAAACAGCATATCTTCATCATCTATTTCTTCAACATCAATTGTAAATCTCTCAGGGAAATTATTCCTCGTAGTAAATATAATTCTGCAGCGATATCCTAAAAAGCTGTCAAGATACTCATCATTATCATGAACATCGAAATTATCAACTATGATCAGAGTGTCTTCTTTCATTTGATGCAGAAAACGTTCATGTCTTCTGAAACGTTCCTCACTGCTTTCACGTTCTTCATCATCTGTAAATTCAAGTTCCGTTATATCATCTTTCAGATTCCCTGAATAAGTCATGTACAGAACATTTGTATATTCCTTTTTGTACTTAACGGCATATGCTCTTGCAATCTCACTCTTTCCGATACCTGGTATTCCTGAAATAAATATTTTCGTTTCATCAGTCAGAGTTTCATGAAGCTCATTAACAATGTCATCTCTTCCGCAAAAATAAGTGCATGGCTTCGGTACATGAACATTTGAAATGCGGTCGCTTATTAAAGGCGAAAATTCTGTCCCTGAATTCTTTTTCGGTTCTCTTATGTCCCTTTCTATAAATTTTCTTGTCATTCCGAATATTATTACTTCAGCCATAAACTTAGCTTCTTCTTCAATTGTTTCGCATGGAAAATTTTTAGTAAGTTCTGCTTTTTTCTTTTCTGAAATAGACGGATCACATATTATGAGTTCATTTATTTTTTTTACAGCCATTGAACTGTCTGTCATCATTGGAATAATACTATCTTCAATTGTAATCTCAAGTTCCTTTTTATTTGCTCCAGAATTATAATAAAAGCAGCAAAGCTGAGGACTTGTTTTTACTAAACCATTCAGCCATTTATTCGCAAGAGACATATCAAACTCTGTTCCGGTTTTATCGTTGTAACTGATGAAAAGTTCCGAGACAAACTTAGGCTGACTGCTGAGAGCGCCTTCAGCAATATGATCTCTCATTATTTTTGTCACAGAAGCAAAATCACATCTTTCCATATTTAAAACCCCCGTTCTGTTTTTTCTCCATTTTCACTCCATTTTCGCTCAATGCTTTTTTCTTTATCCTGTACTAAA
>JAKSOR010000064.1 GCA_024405515.1 Clostridia bacterium | reverse complement strand
GAAAACCAGTATCAGCAGATTCAGCAGGCCGTAGAAAGAGCAAAATCCATTGACTGGGACAACATCCGCTTTGACGGAGACTTTGATATCCGTAATGACATCAAAGATGCGAATAAAAGAGTAAACAGACTCTTGAACCAGGCAAGACAGATTCAGAACACCCTTACTTCACCAACAATTGATTGTGGTAACGGGCGTTATTCTCTTGCAGACCTTTGTGGAATGGGCAGCCCTGATCATAACTTCTTTACCGCCTGCACAGACGTTAAGAATTACATGACAGACAGCATGAGATTCTCTATCGAGGCTATCGAAGGAAATCTTACAAACAAACAGAAGATGACCATCTGGAATAAATATGGAATAAGTCCAAGAAACTATCTCTTTGTTCAGCAGTCTGTAGCTCAGGTAAAAACACAGGCATCTAAGGTTATGGCAAAAGCAACATCTGAAGCAGTTCAGCTCCAAAGAGAAGACAAAATTGCAAAAACAAACGCAATTATTCAGGCAGCCTATGCCCAGACTGATTCTAACGGAAATATGACAGAAGCTGCTGCTAATGAAGCAAGTTTACACTTGAGCCAGCAGGTAGTTGATGGTCTTATGACATTGGAAGAAGCCATGAATGAAATGGCCAGTCTAAGTGCAGCCCGTATGATCAACGAAGAAAACGAGAAACAGGCTGAGGCATCAGAAATGGAAGCCGAACAGAAAAAACAGGAAGCATTTGATTATAAAGTTCCAGATGCTTTCCGTAAGTAGGAGGTTCCCTGATGGATCATGCATGGACTGGCTGGATTGATGTTCCAGTTTTACAGGCAATTGAATACTTCAGCGGTGTAATGGCAACCTTCTATAAATGGGGAAGCCATTATGCAGTAGCTATCGGAACAGTAGGACTCTGCTGGTCGGCTTTTAAGCTGGCAAACAGTCGTTTTACATTAAAGGATTTCTGGTGGGATACACTTTACAAATGGCTCATGTTCATTCTGTTTATGTCCCTCTACCCGCTTGTAACGCTCGGAATGTCTGCTGTTGGAAACAGAATTGGTATTGATGCCGGAAATGGAAAACAGGCAATCATAGATTCACTTACAAGTATGAAAAACAGTATCGAATACGATATTCAGGTCGGCTACAAACTGGAAAGTGACTTGAATAAGGAACTCGGGCAGATTACTTCAAAAAGTGAAACAATCACCTTCGATACATCGTTCGGAAACTCGGATACCTATGATGAATTCATTGATAAATACTATGACGAAGTTAAGAATGCAACATTTAATTCCAAATCTGCAAAAACCAAGGCATTGGAAAAGATCAATGAATACAGGGAAAAGAACAAATACCATAGTTTATTCAGTAAAAGGACTCTTAAAGCCATAAAGGACATCCTTGTTGAAAAATTACCTGATGGAAGTGACGGAGATAACCTCCTTCCAGAATATGTGGATTTGAATATATGGCTAAAAGATTCAAAAGGCAAAGATTCGTACTATCTTTCACCTGGAGCAATTATGCGTGTAACTGTTCTTGGCTGTCAGATAATGTGGGAGAAAAACCAGATTGCCTATGCCGTAAACATGGATGATCTTGATGCCGAAGACGTAAATTTCATGAAGAAAGGCTTTAACAAGATGACAGCAACATTTGCTCATGTTCCAACAATGATTATGACAATGTTCTGTTGTATCGTTCTGGTCTTCTGTGGAATTTTTGCCTGTATTCAATATGTTATGACAATTCTTGAATACACCATAGTCGTCGGAATCGGAGCTTTCTTTATACCATTCATACTTTTTGACGGAACTAAGGAATTACCGAAAAAACTGATTCCTGTATTTACGGGATTCCTTATCAAGATGATTGTAATCACTATCTGTATGTTCTTTGTTTTCTATCTTTTTATCCAGGAAACAGTAGATATCATGACAGATAACGGTGGTATGAACTGGGTTACGTTTGTAACTGTAATCTTTACTTGTGTAATCGGATTTGTTCTGACTCAGAATGCTCCAAAGATTGCTCAGACATTGCTTACAGGACAGCCACAGCTTTCTATGGGAGAACTTGTTACTGCAGCAGGAACTCTTGCTATGGGAACAATAAAAGGCGGAAAAGCCGCAGGCCACGTAGCAAAAGAAGGAACAAGAAAAGTTGCTCAGGGAGCGGTAAATGCTCACGGAACTGCTTCAAAGCTCAACAGTGCAAGAAAAGCAGCCTCAAGCACAGTAAAAGAAATGGGTGGAACAACTTCTCAGCAGAGAGCCGCCGGTGCAAAGGGTATGTTTGCCGCAGCAACAGGAGATTTGAAAGACAAATTCAAGAGTGCTGGAAACAACTTCCTTCACGGAGGTGGAAAAGGTGCTGGCGGACATGGTGGCGGTGGTGCTGGAAATGGTGCACAGGCACATCAGAGAAGCGGTCAGAATACATCCCGCGAATTGGGACCAAATGATTCAAGAACTCTGAACAATACTTCAAACCCATCATTCCAGGGTGCTACTAAGTTTGATACTGCAACACAGTCAAACGTTAATATGACTCGCAAAGAGTTCTATGACGAAAAACGTGAGCAGGGCAAAAACAT
>JAKSOR010000063.1 GCA_024405515.1 Clostridia bacterium | reverse complement strand
GTTTATCGGATTATAAATATTACGCCCCGGATTCTTCGGAATCCGGGGCGTTTTTGTTTTGTTTTCCAGTTTATTTACAGCCACTCACCGACCTAATGCGCAGCACTTTTTGTACTTTTTCCCACTTCCGCATGGACACGGTTCATTTGGGCTGATTTTAAGTCCTGAAATTCTCCCTGATCTTATTGCTTCAGAATTTAAAATACTCCCTCCCTGAAAGGTCTCATCAGGTTTAAAATTTATCGGAAGACTTAAATTTTTCATTACTATAGTACGATGCTGTGAACCATCCGAAAATTTCCCCATATCAGCAGGTCTGTGGCCTCTGAATTCAATTTTACATGTTCTGCTTACAAGGCGCATCATAATACGGCTGAATTTATCTGCCTGATTTTTCGAATTGATTACAACACCATTTTCAGCGGTCATATTAATGAATTCCTGTCCGCCAAACTCCTCTGCTGCGAAAATAGCCTGTGTTTCACGGCATATATTTTTGATAACATCATCATCCAGACACATTTCACTTCTGAGAAATTCTTTAAATTCTATGTAAGCATCGTCGTGCGCAGGATATCCCATTGAACCAAGGTCAAGTATCTCCTGATATTCAGGAATATAATATTCGATATCTCTCTGTATATTCATTGCACGTTTAATCATTGCGACATCAGCAAGCTGATCCGGAACCAGCAAATTCTCATGAATATAATTATGGCCTCTAACCTTAAGATAATCATAAAGATAAACCATAAATTTGCTGAAATCAGCCTTAATCTCGCTGTTCCGGCAGAACAGGCTGTAAAGAGTATCAAGCGGTGTGACTATATAAAGCATATTCGCTGTTTCAACACAAACTTCCATCCAGCTTACAGCTTTGTATGCATTTATAAGAATATCCGGATTATTCATTATCTCTTCGATACGATTGTTGATTTTATTATTGAAAGTACTGTCATGTCTGCTTACCGGTCTTTTGGTAATTGTAAGCCCCTTTAAATTTCTGATATTTTCTGCAATCTCATAAAGCGAAAGATTTTCCTTTTTTGCAATTCTGGTTTTAAGATTCCGGCTTATTTTTTCATTTACTTTTTGAAAATCTGACCAGCCTGCGAATTTAGCGGAACTTTCTTTTATTATAACAGGAGTGTACAGTTCTTCTCTGTTTTTCTGACCTGGCTTTATTTCAGCTGTATCTTCAATTTCAGCCTTATATTCCTCATAGTCACACGGCTCCTGAAATATTCTGAAGGTAAACTTTTTTTCACTGTCAAAAAAGTCATTTATATAAATATCCGTTGAATCCATGTATGTATAACCGTATTTGTCTTCAATTTCGATTTCATCACGATAATCAAGTTCAAATATACGACAGTACTGATAGAATTCAAACTGATACACTTTATCCTCGTCAAAACATTCAAGTGCTGTTTCCAGTACAGCAGCAAGCTGAGCGAATGTCAGATTTGATGAAATCTGAATTCTTCTCCACTGAGGTGGCTTGCTTCCTTTTACATTTACTTTGAGCGTATATAATTTCATATTTTCGTCCCTTGTATATATTTTTTATCTATGTATATTCCAGAAAAATACGGTTAATTCAAACCAACAGTTTTAATAAATTCAAGAAATCTCTCACAATTTCGTATCTCATACTCTTCCCCGTCCGCTGTTGCTTCCCGGCAAATCTTACTTGTTTTCGAGAAATCGTCAATAAACATTCCCTTCAGTACAGCAATACGTGAATTTGAAAATGGAATAATTGCACTTTGTCTGTCATTAAACATCGGAAAATATTTTTCTGCACATTCTACTGCCAGTTTAATATCCGAAACAGATTCAATCGGAACCCTTATAGAATACGGCGGCAGTTTTCGTTTAGAATCTTCAGAAAAGTCACAAGGAAAGAAATAGATATCCAAATCAATTCCATCCAGAAACCGGCTAGCCGAAAATCCTATCCCCTGATTACGTACCGAGGCTGGAATCAGTTCAAAATCACCGTTATCATTCGGTTCAAACGCATAATCAACTGAAAGAGACTCTGCCAGACGAAAAACCGGCTCATTTCTTTTCAAACGTTTTCTGCCCTCAGCGCTCATAGGATTCGGCATCGTAAACCACATCATACTATCTGAAACCAGATTTCTTAACTTTTCATTTTTAAATTTTTTCAGCCATGACTCTGGCAATGTAACTTTATCATTCATAAAAAATTATCACTCCAATGTGTCTTCACTATTTTATATTTCATATCCCGAATTCCTTTTCAAGAATATCATCCACTTCTTCTGCTGTACAGCCCTTACCATTCCTAAGTGATTCAATACTTTTTCTAAGTTCAGAATCAATTTCCTCTCGCGTCATTGCACCAGCTGCAAGGGGTTTATTCACAGGAAGCTGTAAATCAAACGGAATTCCTCTTTTAAGCACAATCTGACTATACAGCATCTGAATAGCACTTGCAGGACTAATTCCAAGCTGATGTAAAATTGCTTCAGCATTTTCTTTTAAATTTGAATCTATACGCGCATATACTGGTGTTGTTGCTATAAATCTTTCTGAATTTAATTTAACTTTCATACCATGCTCCTTAACATTAATCAAC
>JAKSOR010000062.1 GCA_024405515.1 Clostridia bacterium | reverse complement strand
GTCGTGCCGGATGTATAAACAATATAAGAAAGGTCATGCGGGTCCGCCGTTTTGTATCCCTGCAATACGTCCCTCTGCATCATCTCATCAAACACATTTTCATCAACAACCAGTTTGCAATTCGCATCACGCTTGATAAATTCACGTTTTTCCGCAGGGTGATTTGTTTCGAGGAGAATGTATGCAGCCCCTGCCTTCCACACTCCGACAATCACCGCAAACGGCTTTGCACTGCGAGGAAGAAGAATCATAACAACATCTTCCCTGCCTATGCCATGCTCTGTCAGGTATCTGTAAACCCTTCCGGAAGCAACATCAAGCTCGTGATATGTCATTGATGTATCTGTCCCGACATCAATGATTGCCGTGTCGTTTGGGTGAGCAATACAGTTTTCTGAAAATTGTTCGATTAAACTAAAGCTGTTGTTCATAATACTATCCTTTCTTCTAATCCATCAATCCAGACTTCTCATTATCTCCGCCACTTTCATTTCCGGCTTGTCAATATTTTCCGCCAGCATGCAGGCCGCTTTGATAAACATTTTGCCGAAGCGTTCTATGCTTTCCTTCTTATACACACACGCGTTATAATCCAAACATAGCTCGCATCCATCAGGTGTATCAATTATTTTGACATCCAGCAGGTTATCCGCGCCATCTGCCTGGCCTGAAAAGTCAATAGAAGTGAATTTTAAGGTTCCCTCTGCTTCAAAATCATATATGTCTGACTGATACAACAGGTTTATGTCATCGCTGTTCTCTATTATCTCCTCAATGTCAGGATAAGGATAGCATGCGTATTTGACATTATTCTTTACCTGTCTTGCAGTTTCTTTCAGCAATGCCCCGCTTGTTTCTGTTTCGCCGAAACGAATTCCTACGAAAAAGTATTTCAGGATCTCTCCCACTATATGCTGCGATCTCGCCGTTTCACGTCCGCTATAGATCCATGCCACCTTTATGTCGTCTGACTTATTGTATGCTGATAAAACCACGGCTGTAACCGCAATATAGAAAGCATTTTTCCCGAGCCCGTATTTCTCCTGCAGTTTATCATAATGACCGGTAGTAAGCGGTATCATTTCAGAGATGTTACCGAATGTGTTATCCTGCGTCGTAAAATCAGTCTTGAGAACTGAATCCCATTTGTATTTTTTCATGTAATTGTCGTAATACTCCCTGCCTTCCTCATACAAAGGAGAGTTTTGCTTTTTCTTTTTGTCTTCAAAGAAAGCAAAATAATGATCAGGTTCTAATGGTTTTTGATCATAGGCAAGGCAGATGTCTTTTAACACGACATGAAGTGAAGTCCCGTCACTTATGCTGTGATGGAATTCCATGAAAAGATATCCTCCGCACTCTGTGCGAAAGAGTCGAACGTGATACATCGGATTTTCAATAATGTCAAAAGCCCTGATAAGGTTTTCTTTTTCTTTTGCAAAATCCGCCTCGGATATTTCCTCTATTTTCGTATCAAAAACCCTGTTTGCATCATATTTTTGCACCAGCTGGTTTTCTTCATTATAGGCAAACTCAATTGAAATCGCAGGGTGATTTTTAAATGCTGTGTCAATGGCTTTTTTAAGACGATCAAAGTCCGTGTCATGTCCTAATTTCAAAAGCATCGGCAGATTCCACATAATGGAGTCCGGATATCTGGACTGATAAAACAGGATATACTGCTGCTGTTTTGAAATGGGATGCTCGTTTGTTAATTCTATGGCATCACTTTCGTCAAGCTTATTTGATTCTTCTCTTGTCGCTTCCTCATAGAGTTCCGCGATTTTCCGGGGAGTGTGGCCGACAAACAGCATGTTCACGTCAAGCATTTCCAAATCCATTTGAGAAACAAGCTTTATCGCGTTTATGGAGTTTCCGCCAATCTCATAAAAATCATCCGTCACGCCAACCCGCTCAATGCCAAGAACGGAGGCAAATGCATCACAAAGCCTTTCTTCCATCTCATTTGAAGGAGCAACATATTCTTTTTTATATGCGTTGATATCCGGTGCCGGAAGTTTGTTTCTCTGGAATTTCCCGTTTGCATTAACCGGAATTTTATCAATTTGAATATAAAACGCAGGCTGCATGTATGACACGAGCTTTTCACTGATGATTTTCTTTGCTTCATCAATTGGCAAAACCGGCTCGCCTATGTAATATGCACAGATAAAATCATTGTTCCCTTCCGTAAAATTCCTGACTCCGACCCATTCCGTGCCAAGAACCTGCTTTACGGCAACTTCAATTTCCGCCGATTCGACGCGGTTGCCGTTTATCTTGAACATGTCATCAGTCCTGCCTATAATCTGAAAATTCCCATCCGGGAGGATTTTAGCCAGATCACTGCTTCTTATGAAGCCGTCTCTGAAAACAGCGGCGTTTTTATCGGGAAGCCCCAGATATCCCCGGAAATACGGATTTTTGAAGCACAGTTCCCCTTCCTCGCCGTCATTAACAGCACTTCCGTTCTCGTCAAGCAGGCAAACACATGCCTCCTCTATATTCGGTTTTCCCAAAGGCACATTTTCGACATTCTCCTCCAACCGATAGGTCAAAAGCACCATGCCGGACTCCGACGAAGCGTACATATTGTACACGGTAACACCTTCAGCAAAAAT
>JAKSOR010000061.1 GCA_024405515.1 Clostridia bacterium | reverse complement strand
CTCCAATTTCAAAATTTAGGCGTTTAATGGCCTCATATGTATAACTTCGACTTAATTCCCAGGACAGAACAAAGAAAAAGAGACCGCTGAAGCCTTTTAGGCTACAAACAGTCTCTGTTTTATTAATATTTAAAGCAGATTATTTCTTTTGGTTATTTACAACCTGATTTTTTGTTTTTTCGACTTCTGTTGTTTTGGCTACTTCTTTTGACTTCTGTCCTTTATTTATGTCCTGAGCACCGGTGTCTTTGGCAATTGATTTATTCTTCTCTGAGACACGGACTTTATTGTTTTCCTTCTTCTCTTCATATATAGGTTCTTCAGGTTCATCCATAAGATTGTTAATGGAATTGATTGTTTCTGCTTCAATTGTCTTCGATGCAACGGATACATACTTCTCATTTTCTTTCACGTAAAGTCCGTTCTTATCAGGATCCGCATCTGCTATTTCCTTATCATTGACCCCGGTCTCTTTGAGAGCTTCCTTATAAGCATTAATCTTAGCAACATACGCTGCTTTTGAAAAACGTTCAGGGGAAAGAATATTAGCCCACAGTCTGTCCCACCAGCTGCAGTTATTGCGGTACTCTGCCCTGGCTGCTGCAAGAAGGTCAAGACCGGATTTTTTGGCATCCTGTGAAAGCGCACCCGGACTACCAGATTCTATCTTCGGGATGATACTGTCCTTATATTCCTGAAGATCCTGCTTTAAATAATTCTTTCCTTTAAGTTCTTCCTTTTTCTCCTCAAACTTATCCGCACCTTCGATGTTAGCAAGACTGTTGTCTCTGTCCTGTTTTGCTTTTACTAAGGCTTCATCTCTGTTTTTAACTGCCTTTTTGTAAATATCGTACGCATCTTTGTCTTTTTCGCCATTAACAACTCTGTAGACTGACGTATAATACTCTACAATATTGCCGACCAGTTCATCGATACGTTCTATTTCCTCAGTGGATTCCGCATTCGATTTATCTGACAGTTTCTTAAATGTAGGAACCTCTGTATAATCCCTGTACAGTGAATTCATGCTCTGTTTCATATATTCCGGTTTTTTGGCAGGGTCGGTTTCTTTTTTGTATTTTTCCATCAGTTCATCATTGTGCTTCTGATTCAGAGACTCTTTTTCTTCTATGAGTGAACCCATAAACTCATGAAGAGTCATTTTCTTTTTGTCATCATCAAGATTCAGGGATTCTTTGATATCATCCCACTGTTTGGAGTATTCTGCTTCTTTCTTTTCAGCTCTGATAATCTCTTTGATTGTTCCTTCACGTTGGCGGATATCAAATTCAAAAGTATCCTTTATTTGACCGAGTTTTTCTCTGTACTGTTTACCGATATCATCTCTCTGATTAGTGATTGACTCAGTAAAATTTCTAAGTTCATCAGCTTCATTTTTGACATCATTAATTACTTTGTCTATGGATTCCTTTCCGTCATCAGAAAGGCTGTAATAAATCTGCTGAATTTTTATTTCCTTCTTTGTAAGAGAGTTCTGTCCGAGAAGCTTTTTCATTTCCTGTTTATAATCTGGCATGTTCTACCTCCGTTTTATGCATATATCCTAGCACATACTCAAAGACAAGACTACGACAAACATAATAAATTTTGTAACAGCTGTCATTGTAAAATCAATCCGCAAATAGTCTCGTCTTTTTGCATCAAGTGCTTACTTATTCAAACTCTTTGGTTTATTAAGGTTTGCATCTTTTACACCTTTCTGTACCTCTCCGTTATCCGGGCTGCCGGTGTCTTTACCAATTGCATTATTTACTTCTGCAACGCGGACCTTGTCTTTTTTCTGTCCCACTACAGGTTCTTCGTCATTAGCAAGATTGTTAAGTTCATCAATTGCATCCGCATCGAGTCTATTAGAAGGTACATACTTGCCATCCTTGTCTTTTGTGTATGCTGCACTTTTATCAGGATCCGCATCTGCTATTTCCTTATCATTGACCCCGGTCTCTTTGAGAGCTTCCTTATAAGCATTAATCTTAGCAACATACGCTGCTTTTGAAAAACGTTCAGGGGAAAGAATATTAGCCCACAGTCTGTCCCACCAGCTGCAGTTATTGCGGTACTCTGCCCTGGCTGCTGCAAGAAGGTCAAGACCGGATTTTTTGCTTTCTTCTGTTAAAGTATCCGAATTTACTGCTTCTGCTTTCGGAAGGATTTTGTTCTGATAATCACAGATCTTCATCCACTTTTTATTATTTTCTGTCTTCTGTTCCTTTACTTGATTAAGTTCTGTGAATTCCTCAATTGCAGCCATCTTATTGTTCCTGGTCTCTGCTGCACTTTTTATTGCCGCCTCTTTTACTTCAAGGGCACTGTTGTATATCGACTGTTTATACTCAGAATCTTCAATATTTGCAATTCTATTAAACTGAATCATATATGTCTCAATTGCGGCCTGCTGCAGATCAGGAAGATTGCTGTAAGTATCTGTCTCTGTAAGATCGTGTTCTTTTCTGTCTTCCTTCTTTAAAGTTTCCTGTTCTTTTAAAATGTTATTCCTGACTGTCGAAATGTCCGGAATATCATTTCCTTTTCTGTCCTTAATTTTTCCGCTGACGTATGAGTTCCATTCTGCTGTTTTATTCTTTATAATTTTGTCCGCTTTTTCTATTATGCTGATATCATAATTATAACCGGATTCAAGTATTGTGTTGTCGAATTCAAGTTCCGCATCTCCTACTTCACGGTTATACTCTTCTTCTATCCTGTCCTTTTTATCTCTGATTATTTCTTCAAGTTCACGTTGTCTGTCGGCCAGCTTAAACGTTCTATCATTGTAGTATGAACTGGCATCATTTAGTTCCAGTCCATTAGCAATTTCCATTACCTCTCTTCTGATTTCAGCATCATTTCCTGTAATAAGATGCTCTCCGAGTATCCTTTTCATTTCCTGTTTATAATCTGGCATACTCCACCTCCGTTTTA
>JAKSOR010000060.1 GCA_024405515.1 Clostridia bacterium | reverse complement strand
TTAAAGGACTGGTTAAAGCTTCGAGGTATAACTAAAGACGCATATTACTACTGGCTTCATAAGTTTCAGAGAGAAAATATTGATACAGCTCTTCAGGAATTACCGGCGCAGATACAGCAGACACCTTCATTTGTGGAAATATCAAAACCTGAACCTGTAATTGCAGAGCCGGAAACTCAGGCTGCTGCAGTAATAAGAACCAGTCAGATGCAAATCGAACTATTCCCGAATGCGTCTGCAGATATGATACGCGAAATAATGAGGGCGGTAAGCCATGTTTAGACGCGATATAGAAATTAAGAAAATAGTGATTGCAACAGGTCGCACAGATATGAGAAAAGGAATAGATGGTCTCGTATCTGTCATCAGGCTAAAATACTTCATGGATCCTCTCGAGGTTGGAACCATATTTCTGTTTTGCGGAAGAAGAAAGAACAAAATAAAATGCCTTGCGTTCGAAGGAGACGGATTTAGCCTTTCGGTTAAACGAGTAACAGACGGATCATTCAGCTGGCCTAAGAACGAGGATGAAGCAATGAAGATAACCTGGGAACAGTACGACAGACTTGTTACTGGTTTCTCAATTGAAAGCACAATCAAATCCCATTAAAAATGGTGTTCCGGATGAAAAATCATCCGGAAATTTTTTAATCGAATAGGTATATCTATACCTATTCGATATTGACAAATTCACAGGAATGTGGTATAATAAATATGATGATAAATAGTGAAAGAAGGCCTTTAAATGTCTATTGTAAAAAGTAAAAACAAGAAAACCGGCGTAACATATGTATATGAATCTGAATCGTACTGGGACAAAGAAAAACAGCAGCCACGTGCTCACAGAAGACTCATCGGAAAACTTGATGAAGAAACCGGAGACATCATACCTACCGGAAAAAGCGGTCGAAGAGATGAAAACGGTCAGATTAAACCGATTGAAGATGTTATGGCTGATACAATAAAAGACCTTAAGGAAGAGGTCTTTAACCAAAAGGTTCTCATTGAAAAACTAATGGCAGAAAACGATGCACTGAAAAAGAAAAACGAAAAGATATTAAAAGCATTCAGAGATACACTTAGCAAATTCGATTCATAATTCACTTGAAAGGAGCGATTTTCATGTCTAACAATAGAACAGAGCAATTCGATATGAAAGTTGCTCTTGATTCAGCTTATGCTAAAATCGAAAGTCTCATTGAAGAAAAAAGAGAAATGCAGAAAAGAATTTCTGAGTTTGAGATACGTGAGAAAGAACGGGAAAACTCAAATACAGAAATAGCTATTGCATACCAAAAAGCATGTAGCAAGATAGACGCACTGGAAAAAGAAGTATCAGACTTAAAAACTGTGCTCCAGCTGACGATAGACAAGGATAAGCTCAAGGAACGAAATATATTTGGACGCAGTTCTGAAAAAATGAATGATCTCCTTAACAACAGCACAGCCAGTGAAATAATTGATGAAGACACGAATGAAACTCATTCATGTGGCGAAGCTCAGGCGAAAAGAAACAGAGAAAACATAAAACATATTCATAATTCTGATGAAGCTAAGCCAAGAAAACCAAAGAAATCGCTGGATTTTTCGAATCTTCCTAAGGCAGTTCGGTTCCTTTTAAACGTTGATGAACTTAATGCCAGATATGGTGAGGGAAATTGGAGAATTGCATACTGGAGTGAGAGCAAAAGCGTAGAATATCCAAGAAACACAGCGTTTGTTCTCAAAACAATGAAGCCAGTAATTTCAGTAGGCCTTGAGCATGAAATGGTGCGAATTTCGAATAAAAACGAATTCTATCCTGGTAGCTTTGTATCTCCGTCTTTAATGGCAGAAATAGTGTATCAGAAGTATTTTCTGTTTCTTCCTCTGTACAGAATAGAAAATGAATTCAGAAACAAAGGCTTTAATCTTTCACGTCAGACAATGAGCAACTGGATTATGGAATCAGTTAATACATATCTGTGGATGGTATATGATTATCTGATTACACTTTTGATGAATGAACAATATCATCAGTGTGATGAAACAACCTGGAACGTAATTATGGATGGACGACCTGCAGGTTCAAAGAGTTTTGTCTGGCTTCATACAACAAGTGAACTCTGCGAATGCAATCCGATAATCATATTTGCTTATGAAATGACAAGAGGAACTGATCATCTCAGAAAATTTTATGAAGACTTCGCAGGTGTAATTGTCTGCGATGCGTACTGTTCATATCACGTCCTTCAGAAAGAAAAAGAAGAAATTATCATAATCTGTGGTTGCATGATGCATCTGAGAAGGCGTTTTGCTGAATCTCTAGCACTTATGGACATAAAGAATATTTCGGACGAACAGCTGGATGAACTTGTTGAAGTAAAAGCACTTAAACTGATAGGCGAAATCTACGATGCAGATGAAGCCTTAAAAAATCTGTCTCCTGAAGAAAGAACAGAGCATCGTAACACTGAAGTCAGACCACGTGTTAAAGCTTTTTATGATTACATAGAAAGTCTTGATGCTAACGATCCTTCTCTTTCAGCAAGATGCAGGGATGCAATATCATACTCGCTTAACCAGAAAGAGTATATTGTACGTTTTCTTGAAGACGGACACATACCTCTTGACAATGGATTTGCAGAGCGTTGCATCAAACCTGTAGCTCTGTTAAGAAACGCTTCGCTTTTCAGTTTTTCTATACAGGGCGCTGAGTCGAGCATGATCGTTCACAGCCTTATGGAAACTGCTAAGGCTAACGGTGCTGATGGATACTGGTATATTCGGTATCTATTCGAGTTTCTGCCTTCCAAGCTCGATGAAAAAGACAGGAGCTTCCTAAGTGCGACTACTCCGTGGTCAGAAGAATACAAGGCGTACGAAGCAGCTAATCGCCATAAGGTTGAGTCATACCGGGATTATGACGACCTGGCAGAAAAGCCAAAAACTCCGCGTAAAAAAGACAGGGTTAATATTGCCTGACGGCAACACAGTTAACTTGAATATATACAAAATCAAAAGCGTTAACGATATCTGCATCAATTGCAGCTATTGTTAACGCTTATTATATCATTTCAGAAACAACT
>JAKSOR010000006.1 GCA_024405515.1 Clostridia bacterium | reverse complement strand
TAAAACCTCCAAAGTTTTTACTTTTTTAAGTGTCCACTTTGGAGGTATCATATCACTTTGCCAGACTGTTTTTGATATTCGCAATCTTTTTAAATTATTCTTAATGAACCGAATACTCCGTATAACACAATATTTACTGTGATAAGTGTGATGAGGAATATCTTCTGGAATTTAGGATTTGCATCTGGTACAAAGTTAGAAGCAAGGAAGAATGGTACATATGTTGTGATGAATACCATTAAGAATCCCCACCATGGATAATACCACTGGAATGCATTTGTTGTTGCAAGGAATACTTCACAGAATGAGAAACCTAATGCAAAGATAATTGCTCCGATTAATTTTACCCATGTGCCTTTGTAGTTTTCATATGTGAGTCTATTTTTTTCAAGTGTTCCCTGAATTACTTTGTATGAGAGCATTCCTGCTACTGAAAACATCATAGATAATTCCCAGCATACACCTATCATAAGCATAAATGATGTGCTCTCTACAGTTACTGTCCAGAGTGGGGCATGAAGAGGCGAATATGCTGCGATAAGTGCGTTACAGATTTCATAGAACCAGTGTACTGAATAGAGTGAAATACCTGCAATGAGTGTCTTCCAATCCTTTTTTACAATGACGTAGGTATAAATAGTAGCAACACAGCAAAGGATGAAGATAAATGTCCAATTAAAATGATTCACGTCTCTGACGTGTGTCATAGCTTCATGAATGATGTCTAATGACTGTTGACTTCCATCACCAAACCACATAATGTGATCCTCCTTTTGATTTACTGATTTAATTATTATTTAGTGATTAGGACATGTCAATAGTGAAATTAAGAAAATAAAAACGCCTTGCAAAACAAGGCGCCTGAACGATTATATTGTTCTAGTTATTTGTTTTCGACAATGTCGCTGATCTGAGCAAATCTCTTTGTTGATTCTGCGCTGTTGATAGCTGACTGTTCACTCTTATATGATTCTCCAACATAAATTGAGTTACCATTCTTGATGATGAACTTATAGTTTCCGTTCTTATCTTTGTCGATACGTGTCTTTGTCTTTTCATCTAAAAGGTTCTTCTTAAATGTTTCAATACCGCTTGCGCAGCTTGATTTGCTTGCGTATTCACGGCTTTCATAAAGAAGCTGACCATTGTTTGCATAGAGTGAGAACTGGAATAAATCACCATAAACACATTCGATAATAAATTTACCTTTTACTTCTGCCATAATTTTTTCTCCTTTTTTCCAACTTATATATTTATTTTGTTATTTTATTCAGCGCCAAAAGGCGGTTGTTTTATTCAACAATATCACTGATGAGGGCAAATCTCTTTGTTGATTCAGCACTGTTTGTTGCAGACTGTTCTGATTTGTATGATTCACCGATATAAATAGAATTGCCTTTTCTGAAGATATATCTCCAGTTCTTGTTCTTATCCTGTGCAATTCTGTAATCACATGTCTCGATATTCTTCTTGAATGTTTCGATACCACTCTTACAGCTTGCCTTGCTTGCATATTCACGGCTTTCGTAGAGAAGCTGTCCGTTGTTAGCATAGAGACTGAAGAAGAAAATATCCTCGTTCTGCTCAATGATGAATTTCCCTACAACTTTCTTATCATCATCAGCTTTCTTAACTGGTTCTTCTTTCTTTGCAGGGGCGGATTTTACAGGTTTTTCTTCCTTGACTACTTTCTTTGCCGGTGCTTTCTTTGTCTCTTCTTTTACCGGAGCCGGTTTTTCTTCTTTCTTGACTGGTTCAGCTTTCTTTGCAGGATTAATTACTGCAACTGCCCAGATATCATCAGGTGAAGATTCTTTCTTCGGTTTGACAACTTTTACTGAATTCTTCTTTTCAACTTCGAATTTTGTATCATTGAGTTCAGTCTGTAATCCTTCTCCTGACTTGAGAGACATCTTAGATGTCTTGATATTGTGAGCTTCTTCAGCCGGTTTTTCTGCTGGTGCAGGTGCTGGAGCTTGAGCCGGTGCAGGGGCCGGAGCTTCTGCTTCATCGTCACTTGCTTTCTCGTTGATTGCTACTAATTTGATAAGACCCTTATCAATGAGTTCTTCTACTGATGCCTTTTCAGGAATGAAGTTCTCTGCGCTTTCTTTGCCTTCGGCAAGTTCTGCTTTTTCGGCGAGATCCTTTATAAGTTCAAGTGCCCATTTTTCTTTACGGTCTGATTTGATTTTGTAAAGACATGGTGTTGCTTCATATTTCTTTGTTTCAACATTTACTACAGAGTATTTAGTATCAGCATAATCTGCTGCATCAAGTGCGAGGTAGAGATATAATGATTTACCTTTTACATTGAGAACAGCGAGTTTCTTTCTTCCGTTGTTAATGCTGTCACAAGCCCAGGAAATTCTGCTTGAAACTTTCTTGTATGAAAGAAGTGCATTCTTGAGTTCGTTGTAGTACTGTTTGATTTCATTCGGAGCAAGTGTGAGTCTTGCCGTGAATGACTTATTGTAACGCATGTTAGGGAATGCTGCAGGAACGTCCTCATCTTCTTCGGATTCGTCTTCTGTTTCCTCTTCGTTTGCAGGTGCTGGTGCTTCTGCTGCTGCTTCTTCAACAGGCGCCGGTGCTTCCTCAGCAACTTCTTCAGCCGGTGCAGGCTCTTCTTCTGCAACAGGTTCTTCAGCAGGAACTTCCTCAGCTACAGGAGCTTCCTCAACTACAGGTGCATTAGCTGCAGCGTAGGCTGCTTCTTCAGCTGCGACCTCAGCGGCCATTGCTCTAATAATCTGTGCGATTTCTTCATCAACAACAGGTTCTTCAGCTGGAGCTTCCTCGGCTACAGGTACTTCTTCAATATTTTCTTCCGGAGTGTCATCAGCTGCAGGCTCGTCTTCTGCGACTTCTTCAGCCGGTGCAGGTTCTTCCTCAGCAATTTCTTCAGCTGCAGGTTCCTCTTCAGGTGCTGCTTCTTCTGCCTCAGCTGCTTCTTCAATAGGCTCTTCCTCAGGTACCTGTTCTGCTGTCTCTTCGGCTACCTCGTTAACAGGTTCTTCAGCTGCTGCAGGTGCAGGTTCTTCTTTCTTTACATTGTCACCAAGTTTGATAAGAGTGCCAACAGGTGCATCTGGGTCATCTTCTACGATTTCTGCATCAAAAAATAACATTTCTTCCATTTCTTTTGCTCCGATAAAACTGTTTTTTTGTTAATTTAAGGTATAAAAAATGCCTAAAAAATCCAACTTACTATTAGTCTATCACACCCGTGCGTATAAAACAATAGCAAAAAGAAAAATTTGGAGACAAAATGTACATTATTTTACTGGAATAAAACTGCCTGAAAAATTGATATCTCAGCGGAATTATGGTACAATTTTTAGTATGGAAAATGTAGACTTCAAACTGAATGCAGAGCAGCAGAAAGCAGTAGCTGCAACTGAGGGTCCGGTACTTGTCATAGCAGGTGCAGGTTCAGGTAAAACGCGTGTTCTTACTGCCAGAATCTGCCACCTGATTGAGATGGGAGTAAGGCCATATAACATACTTGCCATTACATTTACAAACAAAGCGGCAAATGAAATGAAAGAAAGAATTTCACTGTTCGGAGCGGATGATGTATGGGCAAGTACATTCCATTCAATGTGTGCCAAAATACTGAGAATGGAAATTGACAGACTCGGCTATTCAAAAGATTTTACAATTTATTCGGAAACTGAGACTGAAAGAACGGTTGCAAGACTTATTAAGAATCCGGAAAACGATGAAGAGGAAACTGACCATGACAAAGAACTTAAGAAAAATGTTCTGTGGTGTATTTCTGATGCAAAAAACAAAAACCTTTCTCCAGAAGAATACTACAAAAATATCCGCAATGGGTATAGTAACGCAAGAAAAATCTGTGATCTCTACAGAAAGTATGAGGATGAACTCAGAAGGTCCAACGCTCTTGATTTTGATGACCTTCTGATTAAAACCATAACTCTTTTTACCGAGTATCCTGATGTTCTTGAAAAATATTCAAAACGTTTTGAGTATATTCATGTTGATGAGTTTCAGGATACAAACAGAGTGCAGTATCAGCTCGTAAAACTGCTTCAGTCATACCATCATAATCTTTTTGTTGTCGGTGATGAGGATCAGTCCATTTACAGCTGGAGAGGCTCCTGTATCGATAATATTCTTGACTTCCCGAATGATTTTCCTGGAACACAGGTTTTCAAACTTGAAAGGAATTACAGGAGTTCAAAATCTATTCTTGACGCTGCAAATAATGTAATTAAAAACAACAGAAACAGAAACAAAAAGGTTCTGTGGACCGATATTGAGGATTCATCAAGAATTGAAATTTATCAGGCAGGTGATGAAAGAGAGGAGTCGGCCAAGATTGCACGTGCGGTGTATCTGCTTCATCAGTCAGGAGTGCCATACAGTGAATGTGCGATTCTTGTGAGAACCAATTCAATCTCAAGACAGTTTGAAGAAGATTTTAATCTTAACGGTATACCATACAGAATATTCGGCGGAACAAAATTCTATGAAAGAAAGGAAATCAAAGATTTCCTCTCATATGTCCGACTCGCCGTAAACAATAAAGATAATGACTCGTTTTTAAGGGCAACAACGTTCCCGTCAAGAAAAATAGGTGACAAATCAAGAGAACAGATATCCCTCGGTTCAAGTACGTACAATATTTCAATTTATGACTACTTAAACGATAAGGATTTATGTCCGCAGGCACTTATCAGCAAGTTTTCTCCTGTTCTTGAAATAATCAAGGACCTTACGGAAAAGGCAAAATACATGTCTATTACCGAGTTTATGCAGTATGTGCTTAAGAAATCGGGTATAGAGACAGCCCTTAAGACAAACAAAGAAGAAGATCTTAACAGACTTGAGAATATTGAGGAACTTGTTACTGCTGCCGAACATTATGAAAAAGATAACAAAGAGGATACAATTTCCGATTTTCTTCAGTCTACAGCTTTGATTTCTGACACCGACGATATGGATAACAGTGAATATGTCACCATTGCAACGGTTCATGCTGTCAAAGGTCTTGAATTCGATAATGTTTTCCTCCCGGCACTTGAAGAGAATATTTTCCCTTCATATTTTGCTTCGATTGAAAATACATATGAAGAAGAAAGAAGACTTATGTATGTTGCTATTACAAGAGCAAGAAAACGCCTTGTAGTAACATATTGCAAACAGAGATTCAGGTTCGGAAGGGTAGAACCGGTTATGAAATCAAGATTCGTGGATGAGATGGAACTCCCAGGTTATTTGCCGAAACAGCCTCAGCCGAAAAAGGTATATACTCAGACTCCTTCAAATCCTTTCCAAGAAAGGATTCAGAATCTTGTTAATAAAGGTCTTGAGACAAAAGCTCAGACTCAGTTTAATGCAAAAGCAAATGCACAGAAATTTGCACCGGGTGTTCTTGTTGAACATAAGAAATTCGGTCTCGGTAAAATTCTGTCCAGTCAGGTAATTGACGGGGATGTAAAGGTAACAATTCAGTTCCCATCGCTCGGAGTAAAAACTTTCTCTTTAACAATTGCAATAAATTTGCTTAAAATAGTAGAGAATCCGGAAGATTTTTAATTGGGTGAAATATGGATAATTATTCAAGAATGGTAGAACTTGTAAATACTCTTAATGAGTATGCAAGACTTTATTATGAACAGGATGCTCCTGTTGTTTCTGATGCTGAATATGACAAGTTATATGATGAATTAAGAAAGCTTGAAGAGACAGAAGGATATTCGTTAAAGAACAGTCCGACTCACAGAGTCGGAGGTGCAACAAATAAAAGATTTGAGCAGTCCAAACATTTAAAACGTCTTTATTCACTTGATAAATGTCAGTCCAAAGAAGAATTCAATGACTGGTATGAAAAAATCGTCAAATCACTCGGTTATATGCCTGAGCTCACATGTGAGTATAAATTCGACGGGCTTACCCTAAATCTCCTTTATAAAAACGGAAAACTTGTTAAAACAACAACGAGAGGCGACGGTGTAACAGGTGAAGTCGTAACTGAACAGGTTAATACCATTAAAAAGCTTCCTAAGGAAATTTCATATAAGGGCACAATAGAAATTCAGGGTGAGGGCATTTTAAGACTCTCATCGTTCAACAGATACAATCTTACCGCTAAAGAACCATTGAAAAATGCAAGAAACGGTGTAGCCGGAGCAATCAGAAATCTCGACCCTAAAGTAACAGCGGAAAGAGATCTGTCTTTCTTTGCCTATAATATCGGATATTCCGAGATGAATTTCTCATCACAGGCTGAAATGCATGATTTCCTTATAAAGGAAGGATTTGAGGTCGAAGGTGATTTTGAACTGGTAAACAGTGCATCTAATGCGATGGATTATGCTGACAGGACAGGTGAGAAACGCCCAAATCTTGATTATCTGATTGATGGCGTTGTTTATAAAATAAATGATGCTGCATTGAGAGATGAGCTCGGTTTTACCGAAAAATTCCCTAAGTGGGCAATTGCATATAAATATAAAGCTGATGAGATGACAACAACCCTCAGGGACGTCGAATGGCAGGTTTCAAGGTCTGCAAAACTTAATCCTATAGCAATACTTGAACCTGTTGATATCTGCGGTGTCACAGTTTCAAGGGCAACACTTAATAACTATGATGACATCATGAAAAAGAAAGTCAGGATAGGTGACCGTGTCTTTATCAGAAGATCAAATGATGTCATTCCGGAAATTATGGGCGTTGCAATTGAGGGGGAAAACAGTATTTCCATTGAAAAACCGGAAATCTGTCCGGCATGCGGTGCGCCTGTAGTTCAGTACGGTGCATTCCTTTACTGTACCGGAGACAACTGTGCTCCTCAGGCAATCTCTAAAATGGACCATTTTGCATCTAAAGATGCAATGGATATTGATGGCTTTTCTGAAAAAACAGCCGAACTTCTTTATAACGAAAAAGAAATCAGGGATGCCGTAGGACTAATGAATCTTCAGCCAGAAGACCTCTTCGGTCTTGAAGGTTTCGGGGATAAAAAAATAGGCAATTTGATTCAGTCCATTGATAAATCAAAGAACACAACTTTAGACAGATTCCTGTTTGCTATCGGTATTGACGGCATAGGAAAGAAGACCGCCAAAGACATTGTAAAGAAGTTCAGAACACTTGAAAATATTATGAATGCACAGGTTGATGAACTCTCTGTAATAGACGGAATTGGTGACATTCTTGCTAATAACATTTACGAATTTTTCCGTGATTCTAATCGTGTGGATTTTGTTAATAAACTTCTTGGGTCCGGTATTGTTTTCAAAGAAGAAGAAATAAAAACGGGAGTATTTTACAGACTTAAAGTTGTGCTTACCGGATCTCTTCCGACATATAAAAGAGGCGAGGCAACTAAGATGATAGAAGACAATGGCGGTGAAGTAGCTTCCAGTGTGTCCAAAACAGTCAACCTCGTTCTTGCCGGTGAGGATGCCGGTTCAAAACTTGAAAAAGCTCAGTCACTCGGAATCAAAATTATTAATGAAGATGAATTCCGTGAAATGCTGGGCATCAAATAATCCATTATTTGCTCTAAGTTTCTTGTCATGCGTGCGTAATCTTGATATAATAGTTGAAATTATATCGAGGTGCGTGCGCATATGTTAAGTATGACAGGTTACGGTAAAGGAACCGCTTCAAAACAGGGACTGAGCTATACCGTAGAAATCAAAACAGTTAACCATAAGAGCATAGACTGGGGACTTAAACTCCCTAGAAATCTTATTTTTCTTGAGGATTCAATAAAAAAGACAGTTCAGAAATATGTGACCAGAGGTCATGTAGATATTTTTGTGACATTTGAAAAAGGTGCAGATGCGGAAACCGATTTAAATGTGGATCTTTCACTCGTAAAGGCTTATGTAAATGCAGCAAAACTTATTTCTGAAGAGACCGGTGCATCAAATGATCTGAAAGTTTCTGATATCATTTCTCTTCCGGATGTTGTTTCAAAAGCTTTCGGAGATGATGATGAACTTATCAAAGAACTTGTTCTTTCTGCACTTGAGGAAGCACTCAAAAACCTCATTGTTATGAGAAAGAAAGAGGGTGAAGCATTAAAACTTGACCTTAAATCAAAACTTGATACCATGAGCGGATACCTTGATATCATCAAGGAAAGAGCCCCGCTTGTAGTAGAGGATTACAAAGCAAAACTGCAGGAAAGAATTGCTGAGCTCTGTGCACCGCAGAATGTTGATGAAGCAAGACTTGCAACTGAAGTTGCACTATTTGCAGATCACTGTGCAATAGATGAGGAAATCACACGTCTTTCCATGCATATCAAACATGTTAATGAACTGCTCGATGATACAAAACCTGTCGGAAGGAATATCGATTTCTTCGTCCAGGAATTTATCAGAGAGACAAACACAATCGGTTCTAAGGCCAATGACCTTACTATCACAACACAGGTGCTTGCCCTTAAGAACGAAATCGAAAAAGTCCGTGAGCAGGCCTGCAATATCGAATAATTATGGGAAAGAAAGGAACATTATATTTGGTTTCAGGATTCAGCGGTGTAGGGAAAAATACCGTTCTGAATATTGTTCTTGAAAAAATGCCTGACCTCCATTTCTCTGTGTCCTGTACTTCAAGGGCTCCGAGAGAAGGAGAAAAAGACGGAGTCAATTATTTTTTCATCTCCGAAAAAGAATTTGAGGAAAAAATTGCAGCAGGTCAGTTTGTTGAATATACAAAAACATTCACAAATTACTACGGCACTCTTAAAAGTGAAGTCGAAGGATATGTTGATAAAGGGATTGACGTAATCCTGGAAATCAATGTTGTCGGAACAAAGAATGTTAAGGCAATGTATGATAATGCCGTCTCGATTTTTGTTGCACCTCCGTCACTTGATGAACTTAAGAACAGACTTCTCGGAAGAGGGACCGAAACTGAAGATTCAATCAAGAGAAGACTTGCCGAAATTGAGTTCGAATCCAAAGAAATGGAAAAATATGACTTCATAGTCATAAACGAAATCGCAGAATCATGTGCTGACATGATTATGCAGATAATAAAAGACAGAAAATAACGTACAGGAGATACACAATTATGATGATTGATCCACCAATTGACAAACTTATCAAACACGCTGAATGTAGATATGCATTAACTTGTGCAGTTGCAAAAAGAACAAGAGAACTTGTAACAAGCGAGGACACATATCTTAAGGAAAGTGGAGAAAAACCGATTTCTCTTGCCTGCAAGGAAATCTACGAAGACAAAATCAAAATAGTTAAGGAATAGTATGCTTTTCGGTAAAAATGTAGTACTCGGCGTGAGCGGAGGTATTGCAGTATACAAGTCCTGTGAAATTGTCTCGAGACTGAAAAAACTTGGAGCAAATGTAGATGTGATTATGACTGAGCATGCTCAGGAATTTGTTACACCTCTTACTTTCCAGACTCTTTCAAAATCAGCTGTTGTCACCAACGCTTTTGAGCCGGTAAAAGAATTCGATATTAATCATATTTCCCTTGCCAACAAGGGAGATATTCTTGTTGTTGCTCCGGCAACGGCTAACATTATCGCGAAATTTGCACAGGGAATTGCGGATGATATGTTGTCAACAACATATCTTGCATCAAAATCACCGAAACTCATATGTCCGGCGATGAACGTCAATATGTATGAGGATGAACAGACTCAGAAAAATATCGATATTCTTAAAGAAAGAGGAGTTATGTTCATTGATCCGACAGAGGGCCCTCTTGCATGCGGGATTTCAGCTAAGGGAAGAATGGCTGAACCTGTGGATATTGTAAAATTCATTGAGGATTTTCTGACTCCGGTTCAGGATTATGCGGACAAGACAGTTTTAATCACATCCGGTGCGACTGAGGAATATATAGATGGTGTGAGGGTTATCACAAATCATTCATCAGGGAAAATGGGATGCGCTATTGCGGAAGCGTGCGCAAATCGTGGAGGTAAAGTCATTCTCGTGCACGGGAACATGTCCGTGCCTGTGCCTGCATCCGTATACAAAGAAATCGCGGTCAAATCCACAATGGAAATGCTTGAAGCATGCAAGGCAGAGTTCAGTGAATGTGATATAGCCATTATGGCAGCAGCTCCGGCGGATTACAGAGTCAAGAACACATTTGAGAATAAAATCAAATCAGAGACCCTGACTCTTGAGTTCGAAAAGAATCCTGATATAGCCGCAACTCTCGGAGCAGAAAAAGGAGAAAGAAAACTTGTAGTTTTCTCTGCTGAGACTGAAGAACTCATAGAAAATGCGGTAAAGAAACTTAATAAGAAAAATGCTGACCTTGTTGTCGCAAATGATGTGACAAAACAGGGTGCAGGTTTTAATGTGGATACAAATATTGCTACTCTCATAGACAGAGACGGAAACAAAACAGAAAGCGGCCTTGTAAAAAAGACCGAGCTCGCCGAAATGATTCTTGACAGGGTAGTGAATTTATAATGGTTTTAGAAGTAATTGTTGATCTTTCCAATGACAGTATAGACAGAACCTTCGATTATGAGGGTGATGACTGTCCTCTCGGTTCAAGGGTTGCTGTTGATTTCGGCAGCAAACACCTTATCGGTTTTGTCATTGGCAAAAAAGAGACATCTTCCTATAAAAACCTTAAAAAAGCAAAATATCTTGATTCACCTGTAAATGATGAACAGCTCCAGCTCATGGATTTCATGAGGAAGTCATATAATCTCCGTTATATCGATGTTCTGAGACTGTTTATTCCTTCAAAACTCAGGGAAGAAAGAAATCCTGAATATGCTCAGCTGTTCCTTGAAATAGATAAATCGAGGACTTTTGATGAGTTAATCGGAGTCATCGGAACGAGGTCGCCAAAACAGGCAGAATGCCTTGAGTATATCAGAGAAAAAGGACAGTTTATGAGTTTACTCATAAATCTGTTCGGTGCAAGTGCGGTAGGAGGCCTCAGAAAGAAAGGAGTCGTTAAGGAATCGCTCGTTCATGAAAGGTCAACTCCTATGGAACTTTGCATAAACAAAAAAGAAAGAGTTGTTCTCACAGAACCTCAGAAACATGCTGTGGATGCAGTGACTGACGGAGACGGGGTTTATCTTCTTCACGGTGTAACCGGTTCAGGTAAAACTGAAGTTTATCAGAATGTGATTGAGAACATGCTTTCCAAAGGAAAAACAGCTATTATGCTTGTTCCTGAAATATCGCTTACTCCTCAGGTGCTGGGAATCTTCAGAGGAAGATTCGGTGACAGTGTGGCTATTTTGCACAGTAATCTTAATGCGTCTGAGAAGTATGATGAGTGGAAGAGACTCAAAACCGGTCAGGCAAAAATTGCAATCGGCCCGAGAAGTGCCATATTTGCCCCTCTTAGAAATATCGGGGTCATCATCATAGATGAAGAACATGACACAAGTTACATTTCGGATAACAATCCGAGATATGATACAAGAACTGTTGCTGAATACAGGGCAAAACTTGCCGGTGCACCGCTGATTCTGGGGTCCGCCACACCTGATATGGAAACATTCCAGAAGGCTGATTCGGGGAAATATCATCTTCTGACACTTCCTAACAGGGTAGCAAAACATGAACTTTCCGAAATGGAAATCGTGGATATGACCGAAGAGTTCCGTATGGGTAACAGAGGTATTATCTCCGATGCTTTAAAAACGGCACTTACAGAGACATTGAACAAAAAAGAACAGGCCATGATTCTCCTTAACAGGAGAGGATTTGCATCTTTTTTAAGATGCAATAAGTGCGGATATATTGCAAAGTGCGAAGACTGTGATGTTTCTTTGACATATCACAAGGATGTTAACGAACTCAAGTGTCATTACTGTGGAAGAAGATATCATATGCTTTCAAAATGCCCGTCATGCGGAAGCACATCCATTAAACAGGGAAGAGTCGGAACCGAAAAAGTCGTTGAGGAAATAAAGAGCTTTCTCCCTGAGGCACGCGTTCTCAGAATGGACAATGACACAACGAGGGTCAAGGACGGCTACTCAAAAATCCTTACTCCTTTCTCAAATCAGGAAGTGGATAT
The DNA here is from genome assembly GCA_024405515.1 of Clostridia bacterium. Taxonomy (GTDB): domain Bacteria; phylum Bacillota; class Clostridia; order Christensenellales; family CAG-917; genus CAG-475. The sequence goes on along the minus strand of JAKSOR010000006.1, from coordinate 29,907 downwards.
CCTTGTGGGGACTCAGATGATAGCAAAAGGCCATGATTTCCCAAATGTCACACTTGTCGGGATTCTTGAGGCTGATGCTGCTCTGTATTTCTCGGATTACAGATCATCAGAACGTACATTCCAGTTAATCACCCAGGTGGCCGGAAGAGCAGGAAGGGCGGAAAAAGAAGGAAGGGTAATACTTCAGACATATAATCCGAATCATTATGTTTTCAGATTCGGTAAGTCGTATGACTATATCGGTTTCTACAAAAAAGAAATCAATGCAAGAATGGTGACAAAGTTCCCGCCATTCACAAAAATTGTCAGAATTTCGGTAAACTCTGTTGATGAACAGGACTGCCTTGATTCGACTAAAGTCTGTTATCAGGCTGTAAGGGAACTTGAAAAAGAATACGGAAAATTCGTTTATCTCGGCGCTCAGAAATCACCTATAACGAGGATGAACGGATTAATCAGATATCAGGTACTCATGAGACTGGTTCCTGATATGTACTATCAGATTATAGATAAAATCTATAAAATCGTAGATTCTAACAAACCGAAAAAAGGAAATATCTTTGTGGAAACAAATCCTCAGAGTCTAACATAAGGTGACAATATGGCAATAAGAATAATTGTAAAAGATCCGGATCCGGTGCTTCATAAAAGATGCAGGGAAGTCGAAGTAATTGACGACAAGGTAATAACTCTTCTTGATGATATGATAGAGACACTTCATGCTGCAAACGGTGCAGGACTTGCTGCTCCTCAGGTGGGTATTCTTAAAAGAATATGCATCGTGGAAACCGAAGACGGCTTTTTTGAACTAATAAACCCGGTTCTTAAATCCGGAAAAGGGACACAGACAGGAGTCGAAGGCTGTCTTTCTGTTCCTGGGAAATACGGCAAAGTATCCCGTTTTAACGAAGTTAAAGTTGAAGCATTTGCAAGAGACGGAAAGAAATACCTTTACAAAGTAAAAGGCTTTACCGCAAGGGCATTTCAGCATGAAATGGATCACCTTGACGGAATCGTTTACACATCGAAAGCAACAGATATGCAGGATGACTGATATGAAAATAATATTTATGGGGACACCGGATTTTTCCGCAGTTGTTCTGGAAAAACTGAATAGCGTATATAAAGTTGATGCAGTCGTAACCGGTCCGGATAAACCGGTCGGGCGAGGGTACCAGCTTAAGGCTTCTCCGCTTAAGGAAAAAGCAATTGAACTCGGCATTCCTGTTCTTCAGTACGAAAAAGTGTCAAGAGAAGGAATTGATGATATAAGGAAGCTGAATCCTGACATTATTGTTACAGCAGCCTTCGGACAGATTCTTTCCGATGAATTCCTTTCAATACCTAAGTACTATGTACTTAATGTCCATGCATCGCTTCTTCCGAAACTGAGAGGGTCATCTCCGATTCAGTGGTCGATAATAAACGGTGACAAAAAAACCGGTATCACTATCATGAAGACTGTCAAAAAAGTCGATGCGGGTGATATCCTTCTTCAGAAAGAAACGGAAATATCGGATGAGGATACGGCAGAAACACTTTTCGACCGTCTTGCCATTATCGGCGGGGATGCAATTATCGAAGCCATAAAACTCGTTGATGAAGGAAAAGCTGAGTTTACTGCTCAGGATGAAAATGAGGCAACTCACTGTTCAATGATATCCAAACAGGACGGACTAATTGACTTTTCAAAATCATGCAGGGAAATAGACTGCTTTATTAGGGGAATGAGCCCGTGGCCGTCTGCTTTTACGGTCCTTGAAGGCAAAACCATGAAAATTTTCTCTGTGACAAAGATAAATGACAGGATGATCGGTGAGCCGGGAACCGTGATTTCGGCATCTTCTAAAGAAGGAATTGCCGTTCAGGCCGGTGACGGAGTTATTCTGCTTAATGAAATTCAGCTTGAAGGTTCAAAGAGGATGCTGTCAAAAGTATTTCTTTTAGGACATGAAATAAAGGCAGGGACAGTGCTTAAATGAGACATTTCATGACTCAGTCTTATCAGATCCTCTCGAAGGTTTTTCAGGATGGGCAGTACAGCACATTCCTTTTTAACCGTGATGAAATTCCTGATATGACAACAAAGATAGTCTACGGAGTTCTCGAAGAAAATGTCAGACTTGATAAAATTATCAGGTCACTTACAGAAAAGAAACCGAAAAACAGTATATGCATTTTGCTTAAAATCGGTATTTACTGTCTTTTGAATCTGGATAATGTTCCTGATTATGCTATTGTCTCTGAATGTGTTGAAGCTGCAAAGATGAACGGCAAGGCAACGAGTGCCGGATTTATTAATGCTGTTCTTAAAAAAGTTGCTTCAGGGGAATTCAAAGAAGAAGATTCACTTTCATACAGGTATTCTAAACCTGAATGGTTTATCAGTATACTGATAAATCAGTACGGAAAAGAGAAAACTGAGGAGATTCTCAGCGAAAAAAGTGATTTCAGGGTGCATATACGTCCTAATCTTAAGAAAACGACACTTGATGACATTAAGAAGAATCTCGACAAACTCAAAATTGCATATGAGGAAACCGATGTCCACGGACTTGCCGTGAATTATGAAGACAGCATAAAGAAACTTTTTAACAAAGGACTTATTACCATTCAGACTCCTTCATCAATGAAAGCAGTTCAGGTTCTGAATCCTGAAAACGGTAAACTTATACTTGATCTCTGTTCGGCACCTGGTGGCAAGGCTGTCTATATGTCTGAAATATGTCCGGATTCAAAGATAACGGCATGTGACCTTTATGAACACAGACTCAATCTGATCAATTCGTATATCAAGAGAATGCAGGCCACACATATTTCCGTAAAACAGGAAGACGGGACAAAGTTTAATTATTCATTTATGAATAAGTATGACTATGTTCTTGTGGATGCCCCGTGCTCATGTTCAGGAACTTACAGAAAGAACCCGGACATCTTTATCATGAAGGATCTCTCAGATACTTCCGAAATCACATCTACCCAGAAAGCAATTCTCGCAAATGCAATCAATTATGTGAAAAAAGGCGGGGTAATCGTATATTCCACGTGTTCGGTATTTGATGAGGAAAATCATAAAGTCGTGGAAGAGTTTTTAAAGAGCGGTAAAGCTGAACTTAAAGAAGAACTCAGCATTCTCCCTCACGGCGTTTATGACGGCTTCTACATAGCCAGGATGGTGAAATTATGACCGATTTCAATGCAGTCGCAGGAAAAACATCGCTTCTTGGCCTTTCAAAAGATGAAATCTTTTCACTTATTGACGGAGAAAAGAAATTTGTTGCATCAAATATTTATTCTTTTCTTATGGAAGGGAAAGATTTTTCAGAGATGACATCAGTAAGAAAAGATTTAAGGGAGAAACTCAGTGAAACATATTATTCCAATCCGGTTAAAATCCTTGAGAAATTCACCGGTAAATCAGGAACCGTAAAATATCTTTTCAGACTTCCTGACGATAATCTCATAGAGGGCGTTTATATGCCTCATAACTACGGCAATACACTCTGTCTTTCCACGCAGATCGGATGCAGAATGGGATGCAAATTCTGTGCAAGCGGCCTTGACGGCCTTGTGAGAAATCTTACTCCTGGTGAAATGCTCGGTCAGGTAATAGCTGTCAACCGCGATAACGGCGGCAGTGTGAAAGATAGGGCAGTTACAAATCTTGTCCTTATGGGAAGCGGTGAACCGTTTGATAATTATGATAACGTTTTAAGGTTCCTTGACAGGGTTTCTGAGGAGGGCGGAATTAATATTTCGGAAAGAAACATCTCTGTTTCCACATCAGGTCTTGTAAACAAAATCAAAGATTTTGCGGATTCCGGTCATAAGGTAATACTCTCTATCAGTTTCCACGCACCGTTCAATGAATTAAGATCATCGCTGATGCCTGTGAACAACGCATATCCAATTGAAAAACTGATGGAAGCAGCAAGATATTATTACAGTGCAACCGGAAGAAGGGTCATATTTGAATATACGCTGATAAAGAATGAAAATGATTCGGATGCATGTGCTGAGGAAATCGCAAAACTTACGAAAGGTTTTCCTTCACATGTCAATCTGATAAGACTTAACGAAGTTAAGGAACATAATCATAAAGCTCCGACTGAGAACGCAACGGAAGAATTTCTTGCAAAACTCACAAAACTCGGGGTTTCGGCAACAATAAGAAAAAGTCTCGGTAACGATATAGAGGGTGCCTGCGGTCAGTTAAGACGCAGATATCTTTCTGACAAGAGGTAAAATGAAGCAGTTAAAAGGCAGAGTAATAAAAGGAGTAGCATCCAAATTTTTCGTCGATACACCGGAAGGGGTAAAGACCTGTTTTGCCAGAAAAAAACTCAAACTTGATGGTCCTATTTTTGTCGGGGACTATGTCATAATTGAGAAAGACAGAGACAGCTTCGTGATAGAGGAAGTTTCGGAAAGAAGGAATGTCCTTATACGTCCTTATGTTTCCAATATCGACATATGCTTCATTGTCATAGCACCGGAGCCGGAACCTGATTTTATTCTTGTTGATAAGGTAATAGTCAACTGTCTTCAGCAGTCTGTCAAACCGGTTCTTGTTATAAACAAGAATGATATCGGCAAAATTGATATGTCTGAGTATATAAAGGTTGCTGAGATTATTGAATGCAGTGCTGAAACCGGCTATAATATTGATAAGATAGTAAGCATGGCAAGAGGCAAAACTTCCTGTTTTGCAGGCCAGAGTGCCGTCGGTAAAAGCTCTCTTCTGAACGCTATTCTTGAGTCTGATGAACTTGAGGTCGGAGAGCTAGCAAAGAAAATACTCAGAGGAAAAAATACCACGAGAAAAACAGAAATTTTCACTGTGGAAAAAGATACGTTTATTGTCGATACATGCGGATTCTCGATGCTTGAGACAATAGATATCGAACCTGAACAGTTGAGACTCTATTTTGATGATCTTGAAGAGTTCAGGCCAAAATGCAGATACAATTCATGTCTTCACCTCGATGAACCGGACTGCTGTGTTAAAGAACACGTAGGAAAGGAAATCGGCAAGGGCAGATATGAGAGATATAAATCAATTTATCAGGAACTTGTAGAAAGAAAAGAAAACCGCTATTAGGAGGAAATAATATGTCAGCAATAGTCGCACCATCAATTTTATCAGCAGATTTCGGAAATATGGGTAAAGCAGTTCAGGATATCAAAGCATGGGGAGCTGACTGGGTTCACTGTGATGTCATGGACGGCGTATATGTACCGAATATAACTTTCGGTATGCCTATGGTAAAAGCATTAAGAAAATATACAGACCAGGTGCTTGATGTTCATCTTATGATTACCGAACCGGAAAAATATGTAGGGCAGTTCTGTGATGCAGGTGCTGATATTGTGGTATTTCATCCGGAAGCATCCAAAGATGTCCAGGGCGCTCTTAATATAATTAAGAGTAAGGGCAAAAAATGCGGTCTCTCAATCAACGCAGATCAGCCGTTCTCAATAGTTGAGGATTATCTTGACCAAATAGATGTTCTTTTGATTATGACCGTTCAGGCAGGCTTCGGAGGGCAGTCTTTCAAAGAAGAGAAACTCGAGCATGTAAGAAAGGGTGCTGCAATCAAAAAAGAAAAAGGATACACATATGATATCGAGATTGACGGCGGTGTGTGTCCTGCAAATTCAGAGCTCTGTCAGAATGCCGGTGCAACAGCTCTCGTTGCCGGTTCAGCTGTATTCAAAGCTGAAAATCCTGCAGAGGCAGTAAAGGGAATAAAGAGATAATTTCTCTCAGTTTCAGGAAAATTTCGGCAAAAAAAATCCTTCCGTTTTCGGAAGGATGTTTTTTTCATAATAAACAATTAAGCACGATCAACATTACCTGAACGGAGACAACGTGTGCAAACATAAACTTCTTCAACTCCGCCTGTTGGTGTGTTAACTTTAACTTTCTGAAGGTTTGGTGCCCAACTTCTTCTTGTCTTTCTATTACTGTGTGATACGGCGTTTCCACTCATTCTGCCTTTTCCGCAAACGCTACAAACTCTTGCCATAATTTAGTACCTCCTAAATTCAAACATCCGTATTCTAACAAAGATAATAATCTTTTGCAACCGATTTGAGTTAAAATTTCAATTTAGTTGTATATTTTAGTGTAATATGATAATATTTTGCATGATATGGCACTGGAAACATCTAATAAATTCGGTAAAATAATCATTTCTGATGAGGCAATTGCAACTGTTGCAGCTCATGCAGCAAGGGATTGCTATGGTGTTGTTGACCTTGTTTCCAGAAGATTTACAGACAATTTTGTCGGTATGTTTTCAAAAAATCCAATGGCTAAAGGAATTACTATCAACATAGTTGATAATCTTCTTTATATCGAAGTTCATGCGGTATTAAAGGTCGGTGTCAATATCGAAGCAGTTAAAAAATCTCTTATGGATGCTGTAAAGTTCTCAGTGGAGACTTTCTCAGGAATGCGTGTCAAACGTGTTCATGTAAATGTAGTCGGCATCCGTGTCTGAAGGATATATGAAAATAGACGGTCTTAAATTTAAGGAAATGCTAGCCGGGGGAGCCAAAGCTCTTGAGCTTAATCGTCAGACAATTGATGATCTGAATGTTTTCCCTGTGCCTGATGGTGATACCGGAACAAATATGTCTCTGACTATCCAGTCTGCTATCAGAGAGGTTAACACTTCCGATTCTATATTGCTTGACGAAATTGCACTTGCATTCTCTAAAGGTGCTCTTTGGGGCGCCAGAGGAAACTCCGGTACGATTTCATCGCAGATTTTCAAAGGATTTGCAGTTGCTCTCAGCGGCAAAGCAGAAGTTACACCAAAGAATTTTGCAGAATGCTTACAGAAAGGTTCTGAAATTGCATACAGTGTGGTTGAGAAACCGAAGGAAGGAACGATACTTACTGTTATCAGAGTAATGGCAGAAACAGCACAAAGTGCTGCAAAAGGCAGAAAGGTTGAATTCACTGAATTTTTCCAGAAAGTTCTGACGGCCGGTGAGGAAATTCTCCAGAAGACTCCGGAAATGCTTCCTGTTCTTGCAAAAGCAGGAGTAGTTGATGCCGGCGGAAGAGGAATTCTTACACTGTTTGATGGTATGTACAGGACTCTTGTAGGAGAGGAACTTGTGCTTCTCTCGGGAGAAACCATCAGAGTTGATAAAAAAGAACTCATGGCAAATCCTGAGCAGAAAGATTTTGATTCTTCGAAGAATGATTATGACCACATTACATTCCAGTACTGTACAGAATTCTTTATAACTCATCTGAATAAAACAGTTACTAGTGCATCTATTGACAAATACCGCGATTATCTTCAGACAATCGGAGATTGTGTTCTTGTTATCGGAGATTTGGAACTCGTTAAGACACATGTTCATACAAATCATCCTGACAGAGCACTTAAGGCGGCTTTGGGACTTGGAGAACTCGTTGATATTAAGATAGAGAACATGCTTGAACAGCACAGAAAAATCGAATCAAAGAAAGAAGAACAGAAAGCTGTTCCTCTTAAGGATTTTGCAATGGTATCAGTGTGCTGCGGAGAAGGCATGGAAAATATTTTCAAAGATCTCCTTGTTGATATAGTAGTTGAAGGCGGTCAGACAATGAATCCGTCGGTATACGATATCCTCGGTGCAATAAATGATGTAAAAGCCAAGAATGTATTTGTTCTCCCGAACAATTCCAATATCATTCTTTCAGCAAATCAGGCTGCAGAACTTGCAGAATGTAATGTTTTTGTTGTTCCTACAACTAATATGCCTGAGGGAATTTCAGCTGCACTTCAGTTTACGGAAGACTCTACAGCGGAAGAAATATTTGAGAACATGAGTGCTGCCATTAAGGGCGTCAGCTGTGCTGAAATAACACATGCTGTCAGATCAACCAGAATGAACGGATTCTCAGTTAAAGAAGGAGATATTATCGGTATAACCGATAAAAAGATTGTTGCAAGAAGCCAGTCAATTGAAGAGACAACATTAAATACAGTCAAAAAGCTCGCAGATAATAAAGATGTTCTGACAATCTATTTCGGTGAGGGCGTCACAGAGGAGGATGCTGCAAATATGGCTGATAAGATTACGGCTCTTTACAAAGATCTTGAAGTTTCATACTATTTCGGCGGACAGCCGCATTACTACTACATTATTTCAGCAGAGTAATGCTTGCACTTAAAGACATAAAGGGTGTCGGCCCTTCAACCATTAAAAAACTACAGGAGCTTGGGATAGAAACTATCCCTGAGCTTTTTTCTTTATTACCGACAAGATACATAGATTTAAGGTCTCCGGTAAAAATATCAGATGCAGGTCTGAACGAGAACTGTCTTATTTCAGGACGTGTTGAAAAAATCTCGGCAGTCAGTCATTTCGGTAATAAAGCTTTTTCAGTGAATTTTTCAGATAATCTTTCGGAGAACAGACTTAAGTTTAAGGCAAACTTTTACAATATGCCGTTTCTTCATGATTCCTTCAAAGTAGGGGATAGTTACAGAATCCTTACAAAATTTACAGATGAGGGAGCATATGTGATTTCAAACCCTCAGCTTGAAAAAGAGGACAAGTCAGGGAAACTGGACGGGATTTATACTGTATATCCTTTAAGAGGAATACTCGGACAGAATGTGTTTAAGAATATTATCACCACATCTCTTGATATGATGTCGCATCAGACTTTTGAAGGATATCAGGGCCAGGTTGAGTATGATCTTTACCATATTTTTGACCGTATACACAGGCCCGTTAGCGTTGCTGATGCAAAAAAAGCACTTGCTGATCTTGCAAGTGTTGATATGGGAATTGCCCTCGAAATATACAGAAAATCGGCTCAAAATGGCAGAAAAACAAGAAAAGTATTCTATAAAATCGACAATTCTGTAATAAATGAGTATGAAAACGCTCTTGATTTCACTCTTACCGAATCCCAGGTCAAAGCAATAAAAGATTCGGAAGAAGATCTGAAATCAACAAAAAATATGTCACGAATTATCTGTGGTGATGTGGGGTCAGGAAAGACTGCTGTCGCATTTTATCTGATGTATCTTGCATCTTTATCCGGGCATCAGGCTGTCATGATGGCACCGACAGAAATACTTGCATCCCAGCATGCCAAGAATTTTGAAAAGATTGCTTTAAAACTCAATATTTCATATTCGCTTCTTACATCTTCGACTCCGAAAACCAAAAGAGATGCGATATTAAACGGTCTTTATGCCGGAAATATCTCATGTGTTTTCGGCACTCATTCTCTTTTCAGCGAAGATGTCAGATATAAAGATTTAAGTCTTGCAATTATTGATGAACAGCACAGGTTCGGTGTTCATGACAGGGAAAAACTTGAGGAAAAGGGTGCTTCGGACATAGTTTCTATGACAGCAACGCCGATTCCTAGATCCCTGGCTCTTTCATTTTATGAAAATCTTGCCGTTTCAACCATTGTAAAACGTGAGGAAGCATTGACAAATGTTCATACTTCTGTTGTTTCCAATCTTGACCTTGCATTAAATACTGTTCTTGCCCTTGCAATGAACGGGAAACAGGCGTTTATTGTATGCCCGGCTATTGAGGACTCTGAAGGTAATCTTATCTTTTCGACAGAAAAGTTTAAAGACAGGTATTCGGACAGATTTTCCGGGGTCAGGGTAGCATATATAAACGGGAGAATGAGCCAGAAAGAAAAAGATGAAGTAATGAACGATTTTGCAAGCGGTATAACTGATGTTCTCGTTGCTACTTCTATAATAGAAGTAGGTATTGATACAAAAGCTACTGAAATGCTTATTGTGAATGCAGACAGGTTCGGTCTTGCATCCATTCATCAGCTTAGAGGGAGAATAGGCAGAGACGGATCTTCTGCTCATTGCATACTTCATACAAACAGTCTTTCCGAAACATCAGCAAAGAGACTTGAGACTCTCGTTAATTCAAATGACGGTCAGCATATTTCGGAAGTTGATTTTGAGATGAGGGGACCTGGTGACTTTATCGGGACAAAACAGAGCGGCATAAGTCTTACTCCTGTTTTCGGTCTTGCATTCAATGCAAAAACTCTTTCAAATTCAAGAATTTATGCAGATTCGAGACTTAAGAATCTATCTCTTCATGAACTTTTATCAATTGTCGGAAGGTCTAGACAGGACGTCAGTGATTTCCTTGATGAAATAGGAAAAGTCACTCTAAACAGCTGATTTGACATTAATTTATTCATTATTTATAATATATTAACTAATGGTGGCGCAGTATTCTAGTCAGATTCCACCGCTCGGAGACGGGGGTAAAATATCGTCGAAGGGCACATCGGTGAAGTTCCTGGTGATGGCTTCTTTTGCCCAAATTGGGGCTGTTGCTGGGAGTTAAGGATTTTGGGCGGCTTGCAACGGCATGCAAAACCCGACCCAGTTTCCGTGGAGACTCAGACCGGTAGAAAGACATAAAGTCTTTTTACTGACTGGGATTGAACCTGTATTGCGGTGTGTAAAAGCGCTGTGTGCAGTGTAGCCTGCTTTGAGTGATCTGTAGGGATCAGGGAACACACAACTTTGTATGGCCAATATAATTTTGTGATTGCCCGGTGAAATACAGACTGCAAAAAAAGATAAGGGTGGTCAGAATCTGTCAAGGAAATCTTCTAGACTGTTGTAATAGACGGCGTGGGGATTATAGTGTGCTCTAAGTGGCAATTCGGTCCTTTATTGTGAGTGATGTAATTGGAAACATCTTGGACGGCGACGACAAGTTTTTACTCAGGGAAATCCTACCGAACCTAAGGCGCAAGGTTTACTCATGTTGTTGCCACCATTAACAAAAATTTTATGAAGACAAAAGAAAGTAACAACTCGGAAGATCATTTAAATGACGATACTTCATTACAGAATGAAGATGCTTCGCCACGTAAATCCCAGAAAAAGAAAAATAAAAAAGACAAGAAAAACACATGGTGGATTAAAGTTATATTTATAACTTTAGTTTTAGCTGCATTTGTCAGTTTTTTAAGTGAACTTACTGCTGAATCCGGGAATATAGCTGTTCTGATTGTTCTTCTTTTCTTGCTTGTTGTCCTCAGTATTATATTCGACTGTATAGGTGTTGCTGTAACATCATGTGATGAAACTCCTATAATATCCATGGCTTCAAGAAAACTGTACGGAGCCAAAACGGCACTTTTGTTAAAGAAACACAGCAGTACGGTTTCAAGTATCTGCAATGATGTAATAGGTGATATATTCGGCATTATTTCAGGAACATGTTCAGCTGCACTTGTGGTGAAAATAGCAATAGATTTTGATGCTGAGTCTGTTCAGCGCTGGATAGCAATTGTTTTTTCTGCCTTTGTTTCAGCATTTACTATCGGCGGTAAGGCTTTTATGAAAACAGTTGCCATTAATAAATCAAATGAAATAGTGATGTTCGTTGCAAAAATTCTTGCTCTGTTTTCCAAAGAAGAGCGTAAAAGAAGAAAAAAAGATAAGGCTCAGTCAAAAGACAAATGAGATTAGATAAGTATATTCAGGATAAATATTCGCTTCCTTCAAGGACATATGCGGAGAACCTTATTAAAACACATAGTGTTTTAGTTAACGGGAATATTGTGGAAAAATGTTCTTATGATGTGGATGATTCCTTTAATATCGAAATCTTAGACAATAATAATTTTGCCTCTCAGGGTGCATATAAAATCGAAGAGGCATTTTTAAGATTTTCTCTTAATGTTGACGGTAAGTCCTGTGCTGACATAGGCTGTTCAAATGGCGGTTTTACCGATTCTCTTTTAAGACATGGCGCTGATAGTGTTCTGGCAATAGATGTTGCCGAATGTGCTTTGAGAGAGGATATTCTGAATAATCCTAAAGTTGCGTTTTTAAGGGCAAATGCAAGGGAACTGGACCCGTCTCTTGAAAAGGTTGATTTTATCTGTTCTGATGTAAGTTTCATATCTCTGAGTTATATTCTCGGGAGCGTATATAATCTCCTGAAACCGGACGGGAAGGCTGTACTTCTTATTAAACCACAGTTTGAACTTGATAAAAGCGCTCTTAATAAGAGCGGAATAGTAAAGAACGAAAAACTTGTAAATAAGGCAATAGAACTCGTCAAAGGGTATGTTGCCCTTAATAAATTTAAAATGCTGGACATCTGCCCAGCACCTGTAAGATACGAAAACAAAAACAGGGAATTCCTGATTTATCTTTCCAAATAATTATTTCTGTGATTTTTTGATTATGTATACTAGGAGAACGATTGCAATAACAAGTCCTGCAACTGCTCCTACAAGTCTTACAACAAAATCTGAAACTGAAAGAATTCCTGTAAACATATCTAAGATTATAAATTTTATTTTCAGTGATGTCAATGTATGAAAAATATGCAAAAAAATATTCAAATATTCATTTTGTGCTTGAATAATATACATTAAAATGTATAATTATAAATACTATGAAAGTTGCAGTTTTAACAAATAAGTATATTAAAGAACCGGAAATCAAGAACAGGATGCTTGCTGATCTGTCAGCAGGCGGTGAGTTCGAATTTACGGAAATAGGTGATGCTAAAGACATTAATCCGCATTTCGAGAAGGTTCTTGTTTTTGGCGGTGACGGAACGATTCTGAAAGCGGCAAAGAGTGCTGCGGGATTCGGCATTCCTGTTGTAGGTGTTGATCTCGGAAGACTTGGTTTTCTTGCTGAGTTTTCAAAGGCATCAGAATCCAGCGAAATAAAAGAAGCTTTGTTATCTGATGAGACAGCATCAAAGATGCTGATATCTGCTTCCGTAGGGGATATCAGACAGAATGCACTTAATGAAATCGTAATCAAATCCGCACAGTCAAGACCGGTATATCTTGACCTTTATATTGATGGGGATTATGTTGACAGCTATCATTCGGATGGCATTATCATATCGACACCGACCGGTTCCACGGCTTACTCGCTTTCAGCAGGAGGTCCGGTTCTTTCGCCTGATGTCGATGCTATGCTTATTATTCCGATCTGTCCTCATTCGCTTCATTCTAAGTCCCTTGTAATCTCATCTTCCTCAAAAGTTGAGATTAAACTGAACAGATATATTGATGCTTTGGTCTCTGTTGACGGAGAAGAGGTTTCATGCATAAAACCGGGTGAAAATGTAATAATATGTAAAAGCAGCGATAAGGCAAACTTTATCGTGAAGAACAAAGAAAACTTTTATAAGAGACTTTTGAATAAAATGAATAAGTGGGGTGTAACAGAATAATGGGAAGAACTGCCAGACAGAACAAATTGCTTGATATTGTCGCTAAACATGATATCGGAAAACAGGATGAACTGGTCGAAAAATTAATTGCGGCAGGATTTAATGCTACGCAGGCTACAGTTTCAAGAGATATCAAAGAACTTAATCTCGTAAAAATTTCTCTTCCTGGAGGAAGAGGGTATAAATATGTTGTCTCACAAAAAGATGAGGATGACTCATATGATAAATTCCTGACAATATATAGAAACACTGTCATATCAATTGCGTCCAATGAAAATATGATTGTTTTGAAGACCGAAGCCGGTTCAACTGGTCCGGCCTCAGAATTTATCGATAATCTTCATATTCCTAATATTCTTGGCGTAATAGCAGGCGAAAATACAATATTTGTTGCAATTGATGCAGTGCAGAATACAATGAAAGTAAGGGAACAGCTTGAAAAGCTCCTCAAATAATAATGATTACTCAGTTATCGATTGAAAATATTGCTCTAATTGAAAAACTTGATCTTGAGTTGAAAAACGGACTCAATATTTTAAGTGGTGAAACAGGAGCAGGAAAATCAATTATCATTGATTCTCTCAATTTTGTCCTTGGAGAAAGAGCCGACAAATCTTTAATAAGATTTGGTACGGATTATGCTGTCGTTCAGGCGGTTTTTGAGGACTATGAAAACGAACAGATTAAGTCTTATTTAGATGATATCGGAATTGAAACCGAAGATGTCCTTATTATCAGAAGAAAGATGTCAGTTGACGGAAAAAATGAGTGCAGGATAAACGGCAGAGTTTCTACGCTTTCCATCCTTAAAGGTCTTACTGAACTTCTTGTTGATATTCACGGACAGCACGAGCATCAGTCTCTTCTTAAACCGTCAAATCATATCATTCTTCTCGATTCAATCGGATCAAAAGAGATTGATAAGGAAAAGGCAAACGTAAAAGCTGTATATGATGAGTATACGGAAGTCAGAAGACAGCTTTTAAAGTTCGGCGATGCAGCTGAAAGAGCCAGAAAACTGGATATTTTATCTTATCAGATAAACGAAATAGAAAATGCGGATATAAAAGAAAATGAGGAAGAGAATCTTCTTGCTCAAAGAAAGAAAATCCGCAACATGGAAAAAATTCTCGGTGCATATAATTCGGCGAAGAATCTTATAGACGGTTATGATGGTGACAGCCTTACTTCAAGGCTTAAACAGTGCATATCGCTTCTTTCTTCTATAGAATCATTCGATGAGGATGTATCATCGCTTAATGAGCGTCTTGACTCCTGTAAAATAGAACTTTCAGATATTTCCGATACTCTGTCGGACAAACTCAATGAACTCGATTTTGATGAAAGGACGGCGGACAGGGTGGAGGAGCGTCTTGATCATATAAGAGCCATTATAAAGAAATACGGCGGTTCATACGAACTTATGAATGAGTTCTATCAGTCTGCAGTTGAAGAAGCTGGAATGCTGGCAAATGCAGACGATACAGTTGCTGAACTTGAAAGAAAACTTGAAAAGCTTTCAGTTAAACTGAAAGAAACTGCAGCAAATCTCACATCATTAAGATGTAAAACTGCAAATAAATTTGAGAAAGACATGATATCCGAATTATCCTGTCTCGGAATGTCCGGAACAACGTTTAAGGTTGATATTGTTTCTACGGAGTATGTGAATGAGATTACTGAAAACGGGGCAGATACTGTTGAGTTTCTTATTTCACCGAATATCGGAGAACCTCTTAAACCTCTTGCAAAGATTATTTCTGGCGGTGAAATGTCCAGATTTATGCTTGCTCTCAAGAATATAGTCGCCGGAATTGATGGAATAGGGACTATGGTCTTCGATGAAATTGATACGGGTATTTCCGGTAATATACTTCAGGTTGTATCTGAAAAGATGTGTAATATTTCAAGAAACCGTCAGGTAATTGCGGTAACGCATATGCCTTCTCTTGCTGCTATGGCTGATAATCATTATCTTATCTCAAAGAGTGTTGAGGGAGGGAAGACCCTGACCCATGTAACTCTTCTTGATGATGATACAGATGAGATTGCAAGACTGATTGGCGGTAATGATTATTCAAAATTTGCCGTTCCTCATGCAAAAGAAATGAAAGACTGGGCTGATAAATACAAGTCAAAACTGTGATTATTTCGGATAATATGAAAGGCTGCTATTTTTGGATTAGCAGCCTTTTTTATGTGCTTTTTGTTAAAACATATCTAAAAATCGCTTGTTTTTAGAATACATTCGCTAAAATTCGAGGATATTTATCAGTTTGTTGTCAATCAGATCGCAGGATGTGAGAATATATTTTATCCCGCTTTTAACTATTTCTTTCTCAGCTCTGACCTGTTTTCCGTGTATGTGCCCATAGAGAACTGTTTCAGGATGATATTCCTCAAGTATGCTTGTCATTTCGTTGCTGTGAAACTCACAGTCAAACGGAGGGAAGTGAAGCATAACGATAAGGTGGTCGCCGTCTTTCATTTTTGATTTGGCTGAATCCAGTGACATTCTGAGCCTTAATAATTCATGATTGTATATTTCTTTGTCGTGGTCTTCGGATGTTTCTGTAGGAATTATCCATCCTCTTGTTCCGGCAATGACGATGCCGTTTTCTTTTTCCGATTCAATTCTATAAGAATTGTTCTGAATAAAACCAAAATCAGGGAAAGCGCTCCTCATTTTATTCAGAGACTGCCAGTAGTAATCATGATTTCCTTTAACGACAATTTTAGTTCCCGGAAGGGTATTTATCAGCTCGTAATCGCTTCGTGCCTCATCTATGTTGATTCCCCATGAAAGATCTCCTCCAAGGAGTACGATGTCATTTTCTGATACTTTTGATTTCCAGTCAGCAGAAATCTTTTCGAAATGGTTGTCCCAGTCCGAACCGAAAATGTCCATTGGTTTTTCTACCGTAGTAGATAGATGTAAATCACTTATTGCAAATACTTTCATATAAATCCTAAATCTTTGATTATTTTAGCATATCACTGATATTTATATCAACCTGTGTGCGGGCGCGTTTTAGTTTTTTTATTTGTCTCTCATCTAATTTAGTGTGCTGAATGAATCATAACTTAGTCCGCAGGATTAGGATGATCGATTAAAACTGATAGTAAACAAGTTAACTATAAATAGTAAACAAGTTAACAAATATTCTGAAGCGCGACGCTTATTTTGGGGCAGGTAATGCTGAATTATTGCCTTATTTAGTAGATTTTTTAAAAATTTTCAAAAAAGTATTTGACAGTGGTAAGAAGTGGGATTATTATAATGTTGTAATTTCAAAAAGTATCGAAAGGAGCGAATGACGATCATTATGTTAAGTGGCATCTACAGACACACACTTGATGAGAAGAACAGAGTAAGAATTCCGTCTAAATATAAAGACGCTTTTTGTTCTGTTATGTATGTTGCTCCAGGTAGAACTGGCTGTCTCTATCTTTTCCCGGGTGAAGATCAGCTCAGAAAGTATGCATCAAAATTTATTAACGAAGATGTTTACTCAGATGATGAAATGAATGATATTTCCACTGCATTCTGGTCAGCTGTTGACGAAATCAAAGAAGACCAGCAGGGAAGAATCCTTATTAGGGATGATGTCAAGAAAATCGCAGGAATATCTAAAGACATAGTATTTGTCGGAAGATTGGATTTTGTGGAAGTCTGGCCTGCTGATGTATATGACAGAAAACAGGGACCGCTTAATCCGGAAAGAATTTCAAATATGCTGGCACAGCTCAAAAACAGAGGCAACTAATGGAATTCTCACATATTCCGGTAATGCTCAATGAGTGTTTGGATGGTCTTAATATCAAACCGGACGGAATATATGTCGATGGAACAGTAGGCGGCGCCGGACATTCAATTGAAATAGTAAAAAGACTCACAAAAGGCGGAAAGCTGATTTGTGTAGATAAAGATGAAGAAGCCCTGGCTGCAGCAGGCAAGAGGCTTGAGAACTTTAAAAATCAGATAACTTTTATTCACGATGATTATAAGAATCTGGTAACAGATCTTAAAAATCTCGGAATTGACAGGGTTGACGGAATACTTCTTGATCTCGGAGTATCAAGTTATCAGCTTGATAACGGTGAAAGGGGTTTCAGTTATATGAAGGATGCTCCTCTCGATATGAGAATGGACAGAAGTCAGTCGGTATCTGCATATGACGTTATAAATGGCATGAGCACTGAGGAACTGACTAAAATCCTTTTTGACTACGGTGAAGAAAAGCTTGCAAGAAGGATAGCTGAAAACATAGTTAGGGAAAGAGCAAAAAAACCTGTCGAAACGACACTCGAACTATCAAAGATAGTTGAAGATACATATCCGGCTAAGACAAGATGGAAATTCGGCCATCCGGCAAAGAGAACTTTCCAGGCAATTAGAATCCAGGTTAACGATGAACTTACAAGACTCGGAGAAGCTGTTACGGATATGACAAGGATACTTAATATGGGCGGAAGAATGGCTGTTATAACATTCCATTCGCTCGAGGACAGAATTATAAAGTCCGCATTTAAGGAACTGAATCTTGAATGTACATGTCCGCCGGATTTCCCGGTATGTGTGTGCGGAAAGGTGAAGGAAGTTGAACTGGTAAACAAAAAACCTATTGAGGCAAGCGAAGAAGAACTTGCAGTAAACTCAAGGTCACAAAGTGCGAAATTAAGAATAATAGAAAAGATAAATTAAGATATAACGGGTTATAGGGAGCAGATTATGGCTATTACATTGGATGATTTATTAGGGAGAAACAGAAGGCCGGAACAGGAGACTGAAAACAGGACTCATTTTCCGACATATGAAGAATTCCAGTCTTTAAGGAACAAAAATACTCAGAATAATTATTCTGAGCCGGTTATTAGTCAGCCATCTGTAGATCAGGAATCAACCCCGGTATTTTCTCGTTATGACTATAAAGAAAATTCTGCTCAGTCAATAAATCTTTATGAATTCACACAGCGTGATCATGACAGACTTTCTGATCAGGAATATTTCTCAAAATTAAATTATACAAACAGCAGTTCACGTCCGGTTTTTGACAGACAGGAATCCGTGCAGGCTGTAGAACAGAGACATAACGTTTTCACAAGAAGGGCAGAAGCAGAAGCTGAAGAAGTTCAGGACAGTGTAAAGAAGAAAGCTCCGCTCAGTCTTAAAGGAAAACTTATAATAGCAGCATATGTTGCAGTAGTTGCAACAGTGGCAGTGCTTATTATTGTAAATTCAGGAAAACTCAATCTCGGAAAGGCAACGACACCAAGTTCGTCCGTTTCCGATTCTGCAATAGTACAGGTAATCGACAGATAATTTTTTTCTTCAATATAATCCAAAAATCCAACGGAAAAGTTCACCAGCGATGGTGGACTTTTCTTTACGGGAAATTTTGCCCACAAATATATAAAAAAATTAAAAAATGGGCAAAAATTTTCAAAATTGCTGTTGACATTATTTAAATATATAATATAATTATAATATAAAACACGCGCACGCGTGTAAGTGGGTAGTGGAAATGAGTGGAATATTTTGTAAAGATATTGCAGTTCTGGATGTAAATTCTAAGACGATCAGTGCTATTATCGGAGTTAAAAAGTCCGATAGTATTTTTGGTATTAAATCTGTCGTTGAAAAAAATCACCAGGGCTTTGAAGATGGGGAGTGGTTTGATAATTATGACACCACTCAGGTTGCAAAAACAGTTCTTATTGAATGTCTCAAATCTGCAGGTTCCAGAACTAAAAGAATTTATATCAGTGTTCCTGCTGAATTCCTTTCTGTTGTTACAAAAGAAGTTACTGTAACCCTTGACCGCAAACGTGTAATAACTGAAGAAGACGTTAAATTCGTTTATAAGAAAGGTGTTGATTTTTCAAGTGATAAGTTTGTTTTGATAAATACAAAACCTGTTTACTTCGTTCTTGATGACGGGGAAGACATGGTTGATGATATTGTCGGAAGTGTCGGACAAAAGATTGAAGCATGTGTATCGTATGTTCTTGCTGAAAAATCTTATGTGATTATGTTTGATAATATTGCCAGTTCATTGGCATTCTCAGACATAATCTTTGTCGGAACACCGCTTGCCGAAAATATTGCTCTTTTAGAAAAAGAGCAGAGAAATCAAATTTATACTCTTATTGACATCGGATATATTTCTTCATCAATTACCATTGGTAAGGGTGAAGGAATTATTGATATGAAGTCATTCTCTTTAGGCGGTGCACATATTGCAGCTGATATCTGTGAGGCACTTGATGTGGGTTTTGAAGCAGCACTCCTTGCAAAACAGCTCGTGGATCTCAATCTTAATTATTCTGAGGATGCAATTCTTGTTAACAACTCAAACGGGATAATCAAAGCATCTGATGCTGAAGAGATTGCTAAAGAAAAACTTGATGTGTTTGCGGATATTATCGGGAATGTTCTTTCTGATTACGATGACATTCTTCCGTCAAACATGAAAATATATCTCACCGGTGAGGGAATCGCCGCAATGAGAGGAGCAAAGAAATACCTGAGCGAACAGCTTGGAAAAAATATTGAGATAATAACTCCTAAACTTCCGGGATTTGTTAAAGCCGAAGACAGTTCGAAAATATCACTTCTTATTATGGCTGACACAATGACAAAGAAAGGATTATTAGATGGATTAAAGAGATTATTTGGAGGTAAAAGATAATGATTGATTTCGAAAAATTCAATTTAAATGCTGAAGAAAGTGAAGAAAAAACTGCTGAAGCAGTCAGTGAACCTGCAGCTGAAGAAGTAAAAGAAGAGATTAAGGAAGAAGTCAAAGAGGAAGTAAAGGAAACTGTAGAACAGACATCCTTATTTGACAATAATACAGTTGAAGAAAAGGAACCGGAGTATAAGCCACTTACTGAGAAAAAACCGGGTCAGGCAAATATTGTTGTCGTCGGAGTAGGCGGTGGCGGTAATAATGCTGTCAACAATATGATCAGAGCAGGTGTAAACAGCTGTGACTTCATTGCAATGAACACAGATATGCAGGCACTTAATATGTCACTCTGCAAACCGGATCACAAAATTCAGCTCGGTATGAAGACTACTGATGGTCTTGGTGCTGGATCTAATCCGGAAATCGGAAGAACTGCAGCACTTGAAACAAAAGAGAAAATCAAGGCTGCTATTCAGGGCGTAGACCTTTTATTCATAACAGCAGGTATGGGTGGCGGAACCGGAACAGGTGCTGCACCGGTTGTTGCTGAAATTGCCAGGGAAATGGGAATCCTCACCGTAGGTGTTGTGACAAAACCATTCAATTTTGAAGGCGCAAAACGTATGAAGAATGCCGAAGAGGGAATTAACAATTTAAAGAACTTTGTTGATACTCTTCTTGTTATCCCAAATCAGAAATTAATAGAAAGTCTTGATAAATCCACACCTCTTAAAAAAGCATTTGAGGTTGCAGATGATGTATTAAGACAGGGCGTTCAGGGCGTATCTGAAGTTATTGTTCATCCGGAACTTATCAACCTTGACTTTGCTGATGTCAGAACAATTCTTTCAAATAAAGGTCTTGCACATATGGGTGTCGGACACGGAAAGGGAGAAAAGAGAATTCTTGATGCAGTTAAGGGTGCTGTGTTCAGCCCGATTCTTGAAACAGATATTGAAGGTGCAACAGGTATCATCGTTAATATTTCCGGTGGTGAAGATATGCTCATGAGCGAAGTTGACGATGCATGTAACCTTATCAGACAGGTTATTGATCCTCAGGCAAATATTATTGTCGGCACGGCAATGCAGAAAGAAAAACAGGGAATCGAAGTTACTATTATTGCAACAGGATTCAATGATAAGCATCAGCTTCCGGCAAAGGTAGCAGGAACATATGCACAGCCTCAGACAAGAACAATTGAATCAACTATTTCAGAAATGGAGAATGCTGAAGAAGGAAATCAGGCAGAAGCTTCCGAACAGCCGGCATATCAGCCAGTTACAGCAACAAAGGAAGACATCTTTGCAAACAGACCTACATTCTCAAGAAATCAACCGGCACCTGAGCAGCCGAAACAGGAAGTTCAGACGGTACAGGAAGCACCGCAGCAGGAAGAAATCAAATCATCAAGAATCGATGTTTCAAAAAGGGATGTTCCGGCATTCATGAGAAGATTCAGAAAAGAATAAAAACCCACTCATATCGCACATGGGTAGTTGATACAATTATCCGTGTGCGATCCACTTTTCAAAGACGGCGCGAGCCGTTTTTTTAATAACAAAACACTTTTTGTGTATTTATTTTTCGATTTACCTTTACACTAAACACAACATATTGTATAATTACAATATAAATCACTAGAGGTATTGATATGAAATGCATTTATTGTGGATGTATTGACAGTAAGGTTGTTGACTCCCGTCAAAACGAGGACGGAACTTCTATCAGAAGAAGAAGAGAGTGTATGAGCTGTGGAAAACGTTTCACAACTTATGAGACGATCGAAGTAACTCCTATCATGGTCATTAAGAAAGATGGATCAAGACAGGCATTTGATATTTCAAAAGTTAAAATCGGTATTATGAAGGCTTGTGAGAAACGACCGATTTCCATGTCTTCAATTGATAAGATTGTTAATGATATTCAGAGAAAGGTTCTTAATTCTCTTGACCAGGAAATCCCTTCATCAGCAGTTGGTGAAATGGTAATGGAAGGTCTTAAGGAAATTGATGAAGTTGCTTATGTTAGATATGCTTCAGTTCACCGTCAGTTCAAAGATATCAATACACTTCTTGGGGAAATAGAGTCGCTAGTCAAACTTAAAGATAACCTTAAATAATAATTTCTATCGGTGATTATAAGTTGCCAAATAGTACTCTGTTTGGTGACTTTTTATTTTTCTAAAAAAAATAATTATTGACAACATGAATGTTATGGGTTATCATTCGCACGGCTGTTAAATAAGGAGTAACTATGAAAAATTATGATATTTGTATAGTCGGAGCAGGTCCGGCCGGAATATTTACCGCAATTGAACTTATCAGAAACAATGCTGGTAAAAAAATTGTAATTGTTGAAAAAGGTCAGCCTGTTGAGAAGAGAATGTGTCCTAAGACACTTGGTGGTCCGTGCAGAAACTGTAAACCGTACTGCCATATAACAACCGGTTTTTCAGGAGCCGGTGCGTTTTCTGATGGAAAACTTTCTCTGTCATATGAAGTCGGTGGTGAACTTCCTCAGCTTATTGGAGAGGATCTCGCTCAGTCATTAATTAATTATACGGATAAAATTTATCTTGAATTCGGTGCTGACGAGCATATCGAAGGTCTTGGCAATGATGAAAGAGTCAAACAGATAAGAAAAAAAGCAATTACAGCCGGTCTTAAACTTGTTGACTGTCCGATTAGACATCTGGGCACTGAAAAGGCTCAGGGAATTTATCTTTCCATAGAGAAATATCTTATTGATAACGATGTTGATCTTGTGTTTGGTCATCAGTGTTCAAATATTATTCTTGAAGACAATGTCTGCAAAGGAATTTATGTTGAAAACTCAAAAACCGGAGAGGTCGAAGAGTATTATTCTGACAAAACCATCATTGCAACTGGCAGAAGAGGCGCAGAATGGCTTGAAAAGATATGTGCCGAACATGATATAGCTCATGCTCCTGGTGTTGTTGATATCGGTGTCAGAGTTGAAGTCAGGAATGAAATTATGGAAGAAATCAATGAAGTGCTTTATGAAAGTAAACTCATTGGTTATCCTCAGCCATTTATGAATAAATGCAGAATTTTCTGTCAGAATCCGGGAGGATTTGTTTCACAGGAGAATTATGATAATGATCTTGCAGTTGTAAATGGTCACAGTTATAAGGAAAAGAAGAGTGATAATACAAATATGGCTATTCTTTGTTCACATAACTTTACCGAACCGTTTAAACAGCCTATAGCATATGCCCAGAAAGTCGGCGAACTCACAAATATGCTTGGTGCAGGCAAAATTATGGTTCAGAGATATGGTGATATCCTTGCCGGAAAGCGTACGTGGGCTAAAGAACTTTCAATGTCAAATGTAAAACCGACTCTCAAAGATGCTGTAGCCGGTGATATTACTGCAGGAATGCCATACAGAGCAATGCTTAATATCATTAACTTCATTCAGGCTGTAGATAAAGTTGTTCCTGGTTTTGCAGGATATGAAACACTTCTGTATTCTCCGGAACTTAAATTCTACAGCAATAAAATTAAGATGGATGAAAAACTTAACACATCAATTGAAGGACTTCATTGTCTCGGAGACAGCTCTGGCTGGACAAGAGGTCTTATGATGGCGTCTGTTATGGGCGTATATATGGCAAAAAATATTCTTGAGGCTGAAAAGAATAAGAAATAATGGAAGAAAAAGAAGAAATTATTCAGAATCAGACTGTTGAGCAACTCTCAATGGATATTGAAGAAAAACAGGACAGCGATGTTCCTGAATTTCTCATTGAAAATCCTGAGATTGTTTATCATATTGCTGATTTTGAAGGTCCGATAGAACTTCTTTATCAGTTAATCAAGGATGCAAAGATAAATATCGAAGATATTTTTATTTCAGAAGTTACAGGACAGTACGTTGAAATAATCAGAAATACATCAAAAGAAGAACTTGATTATGATTATGCAGCTGAATTTATTACAATGGCAGCTGAACTTATATATCTTAAGTCTGATAAGTCACTTCCGAGAGTATATGACGGAGTTGATGAAGATTCTGAGTACGATGAAAGACAGCTTCTTATCAATAAAATCAAAGAATATGCTCTTTTAAAGGAAGAAAGCGAAAAATTAAAAGAAATGGAGACTATCAACAGATTCTACAGAGAGCCGACTTATACTGAAAAAGATTACAGAATTGCTCTTGTTAATTTCTCTCTTGATAAACTTGTTCAGGCATTTGCCAATGTTTTGGTAAAAGCTGAAGTAAATGAAAAAGCGGAAATCCCTAAATCTGTAGAAAGAGAAGAATTTTCAGTTCATGACAAGATGCTTGATATTCAGACTGAAATAAAAGTAAGAAGAACGATGGAATTTTCCGAATTATTCGAGAATAATTATACAAGATTTGCAATTGTTACAACATTCTTAGCTGTGCTTGAACTGTTAAAATATGGTGTAATTACTGCAGAACAGGAAGAAACCTTCGGAAAAATAACAATCTCGGCCGTAGAGGGCGCTGAAGATACTCAGATTTCATTTAATGAGGAAGACGATGGAAAATATTAATCAGGTTATTGAAGCAATTATATTCGCAAGTGGTTCGCCAATAGCAAAATCGGCAATTTTGGAGAAATTTCCGGATATTTCCACATCAAAATTAAATCAGGCAATAAAAGATCTTCAGAAAAAGTACTCTGAGAACAGCGGAGTTCTTCTTAAAGAATTCAACGGAAAGGTTCAGTTTATGTCAAATCCTGAATACGGAGATACGGTTGCGGAAATACTTACACCATTAAAAGAGAAAGAATTAAGCAAGATTCTGCTCGAAGTTCTTTCCACAATCGCATATAAACAGCCTATTACAAGGGTAGAGATTGATGATATGAGAGGCGGAACAAGTTCTGAATATGCAATTACAGCACTTTTAAAAGCAGGACTTATTGAGGCTGTTGGCAGAAAAGATTCAATCGGCCATCCGATTTTATACGGAACAACGGATGAGTTCCTTAAAAAGTTCCAGATAGAAAATTTAAGTTATCTTCCTGATTATGATGATGTGCTGGAGCAGTTGAGACTTATTAATGCTCCTGCAATTCAGGATACACTCTTTAAATCTGCAGCTATTTTTGACGGGGATATTATTCTTGAACAACAGGAGATAGCTGAGGCCGGAATCGATCATTCAAAAGAAGAAATCCCTGAAGAAGAGGAAATTCCGGACTTCCTTGAGGGTGAAGATTTCCAGGTTATTGACTAATCTGTGCTAAATATTAATTTCGGACAGCAGGTGAAAATCTGCTGTTTTTTATTGGTTTTTTCTTATTTCTTTATAAAAGTATTCTAAAAATTGCAATTTTATGTAAAAGTATTACATTTTTTCCTAGTTTTTTTACTAATAATACCGAATAGTCTTTTGTGTTGCCTAAAAAGCAAGTTTTTATTATAATAAAAAGCGTTGGAGATATTTTATGAGGATTAATAAGTATTTAGCTGAATGTGGTGTGTGCTCAAGAAGAAAAGCTGATGAGCTTGTTCTTCAGGGAAAAGTTTCCGTAAATAAAAAGATAATCAAAGAACTCGGATACGACATCGATGAAAAAAACAATGTTGTTTTTGTTGATGGAAAAAAAGTTCTCAGAGTGACGCATTATGATTACTATATGTTTAACAAGCCGAAGGGTGTTGTTACGACACTTGATGATTCAAAAGATAATAAATCCGGAAGGAATCTAACTTCAGAGCCTGAAGATAAGGAAATTATCAAGCAAAGAATTGAGGAAAACTCAAAGAAAGCACCAAGAAAGATCATCTCTGACTTTTTCGGGGATGATATCAAGGCTAAACGTTTATATCCTGTTGGCCGTCTGGATTATGATTCTGAGGGTTTAATTCTTCTTACGAATGACGGAGATTTAACCTTTAGGTTAACACATCCGTCTTTTGAAGTTCCTAAGACCTATGTTGTAAAGATAGAAGGAACAATAGAGGAGAGTGATCTTGCCATTCTCAGAAAAGGTGTTACAGTTGATGGCGTGAAATACGGTCACTGTAAAGTGAAAGTTACAAGTGATGATGATAATTCTCCTGAGGAAAAGGGTCTCACAAGACTTGAAGTGATTATTTTTGAGGGCAAAAACAGAGAAATCAGGAAAATGTTTGAAGGCGTAGAGAAAAAAGTTGTTTATCTTAAGAGAGTGGCTATCGGGGATCTGAGACTCGGAGGGCTTTCAAGAGGCGGATACAGAGAACTGAATGAAATGGAGATTGCATATCTTGAAAAACTGTGCAGCAAGGTTAAATGAATATTTTACTGACAAATGATGACGGATATTTTTGTGAAGGACTGAAGGCTCTCGCTAGGGGGTTATCTAAAGAACACAATGTTTACATTGTGGCTCCGGATTCTGAGATGTCTTGTAGTTCACATTCAGCCCATTTCACAACTCCGGTTTCATTTGAGTTTATAGGGGAAGAAAATGGTGCTCCGGTTTGGTCTTTGCATGGTACGCCGTCAGATTGTGTCCTTTACGGAATCAGACAGATTTTCAGAGAAATTAAATTTGATGTGGTGATATCCGGGATTAATACGGTTCTTAATGTCGGTTCCGATGCCATTTATTCAGGAACTTTCGGAGCTGCTCAGGAGGGCACTTTCCAGGGTTATCCTTCTATTGCTGTTTCACTCGATGAAAAGCACACAGGAGATTACGATTATGCGGTAGAATTTACTGTTAAAAATCTTTCCGAACTTATTAAATATGCAACAGATAATATCACACTTAACGTGAATATTCCTTCTCCTTATGTCAAAGACATAAAAGGTGTGAAATCAGCCAGAATGGCATGTCGTCCGTACAATGAGAAAATCGTAGAGGAACTAAGTAAGGACGGGAAAAGCAAAACATATAAAGTCCACGGCAAACCTATTCCTCAGACAGATGAAAATTCGGATACAGATGCATTCTGTATTGAGCACGGATATATTTCGGTTACTCCTGTTCAGCTTGTTTCAGTTGATAGGGAGCATCTCTCTAAAATGCAGGAGGCAAGTTTTTCTGTATGAATATCTGTATAATTGGCGGAGGAGCAAGCGGAATGATGTGTGCGATCCATCTTGCAAAAGGTGGACAGAATGTTATTCTGCTTGAAAAAAATGAAAAACTCGGAAAAAAGATGTATATCACGGGCAAGGGAAGATGTAACCTTACCAATGACTGTGAGATGGATGAGTTTTTCAAAAATATAATCCACGGGGAAAAATTCCTCAAATCGGCAGTGTACTCATTCACTCCGCAGGATACAATGGACTTTTTCGAGAAAGCCGGACTTTCCCTGAAAGTTGAAAGAGGCAACCGTGTTTTCCCGATGTCTGATAAATCAAGTGATGTAATCAAGACGCTTGAAAATGAGTTAAAACGCAGTGGGGTTCAGGTTTATCTCAATAAGGAAGTCGTTTCAATTGAGAAAAATAATAGTATTTATACTATTAAAACATCAAATTATGTATATGAAGCTGATATCGTTGTTATAGCAACAGGCGGTATTTCATATCCTTCAACTGGTTCCACGGGAGACGGATACGGATTTGCATCTAACTTCGGTATGGATACTGTTACCCCGGTTCAGGGACTTGTTGCGATGAACGTTGCTCAGAATGTTTCATCACTTCAGGGAATATCACTGAAGAATGTTCAGCTTTCTGCACTTGATACAAATGACAAAGTCATTTGCTCTGAGTTTGGTGAAATGCTTTTCACAAACAGGGGACTTTCCGGGCCGATAGCACTTTCTGTTTCGAGTATGATTAACAGACTCGGCAGGGTAAAGTTATCGCTGGATCTTAAACCGGCACTCGACGAAAAGACTCTGGATGCAAGAATACTCAGGGATTTCGATGAAAGAAAGAATCAGGATTTAAAAAATGTAACAAGAGCACTTCTCCCGGAAAAACTTAACCTGTATGTCCTTAAGGAAGCAAAGCTTCAGGAAAGCAAAAAAGTGAACTCTGTAACTAAGGAAGAGCGAGCAGCTCTTGTCAGAACTGTTAAAAATCTGAATTTTGATGTAACATCGCTTGCACCGTTCTCGGAGGCAATAATTACTTCTGGCGGGGTGAATCTCAAGGATCTCAAACCATCCTGTGAATCGAGAAATACAGAAAATCTGTATTTTATAGGCGAAACTATAGATATTGATGCCCTTACAGGTGGATTTAACCTGCAGTTGGCATTTTCAACAGCAGTTGCAGCTGCAAATAACATACTGAAAAAACAACAGGCGAAAAAGCCGAGGTGATAACATGATAAATATAGCAATTGACGGTCCTGCAGGTGCAGGGAAAAGCACAATAGCAAAGGCAGTAGCAAAAGATCTCGGGATTATTTATCTTGACACAGGTGCCATGTACAGAGCGACAGCATATACGGCTCTTGAGAAAGGAATTGATGTGACAGATGCAGATGCTGTAGGTGAAATGCTTAAGGATTTCAAACTTGACATTGTCTTTGACAATGACGTTCAGCAGATTTATGTAAATGGCATAAATACAACTCCGTATTTAAGGGAACACAGAATGTCTAAGGCAGCATCTGATATTTCAGCATTGCCTGTTGTAAGATACAAAATTGTTGACCTTGAGAGAGAGTTCGCAAAGACTCATGATGTTGTTATAGACGGAAGAGATACAGGAACTTTTGTTCTTCCTGATGCAAACTGCAAATTCTATATGACAGCTTCGGCTGAGGAGAGGGCAAACAGAAGATTCATTGAGCTTAAGGAAAAAGGTCAGGAAGTCGATTATAACCAGCTTCTTCAGGATATCATACAAAGAGACTATAACGATTCTCACAGGGAAGTCGCGCCTCTTAAACAGGCCGAGGATGCATATTTCCTTGATACGACATCAATGACAATTGATGAAGTAATAAATAAGGTCAAAGAAATCGTTGATTCCAAAAAAAAACCTTCTGAAGAGACTGCAGTTGTGAACGGAAAAGAACTTCATGTGGATCAGGAGACCGGTCTTATTGAGAAAGAACCGGTTAAAGACAGAACAAAAAGATTTAAGCAGGAAAAGTCTTTTAGACTTTACAGATTTCTGAGAGTCTTATTGAAACCGGTTGCAGCGATACTTCTTCCTACAAAAATCATCAATAAAGAAAATGCATACAAGGTTACAGGCGGGCAGTATATTCTCAATCATTACACAAGTCTTGATTCCGTAGTTCCGTACTGTTCTATTTTCAAAAAAGAAGTTCATGTAATTGCAAAATACGAACTTTTCCAGAATTCGCTTATGGGTTGGCTTCTGACAAAAATGGGAGGTATTCCTGTAAGAAGAGGGGATGCTGATATAGAGGCTGCAAAGAATTGTCTGAGAGTCCTTAAAGACGGCAAAAAACTCCTTATTTTCCCGGAAGGCACAAGAAACAAGGAAGGCACACAGGTAATGGGAGAGATAAAGACGGGAACTGCCAGGTTTGCAATAAAGACAAAAACGCCGATTGTTCCTATGCTTTATTATCAGCCACCAAAGCCTTTCAGAAAGAACTATTTGTATATAGGTGAACCGTTCACTCTTGAAGAATACTATTCTGCAAAGAAACCTGAGGAATTCCATGAGGCAACAAAGATAATCGTTGAAGAATTCGCAGAGTGCCGTAAGGCAGTTAACGAATACGTTGACTCAAAGAAAAACAGGAAAAAGGACAAATAAATGATTAGAATTGCACAGAATGCAGGTTTCTGCAAAGGGGTTCAGCGAGCATTTGATATGGCTATTGAACTGAGTGAGAAATACGACCGTGTTTATACGCTCGGGGAGCTTGTCCATAATGAAAATGTGACGGAATTTCTTAAATCTAAACGTGTGTTTTGTGTAAAAGACGAGGATTTTGACACTCTAAAAGAAGGGGATGTCGCTCTCATCCGTGCGCATGGCATAAGCAGGGAAACTGAGGCCGAACTCAGGGCAAAAGGGGTGATTCTGTTTGATG
>JAKSOR010000059.1 GCA_024405515.1 Clostridia bacterium | reverse complement strand
AAAAAGGGGCTGTCGGGAAATAACCGAGCCTAAATAAAGAAGTAGGGGTATCGACTCACAAATGAGTTGATGCCCCTACTTCTTTTATAAAAAGAAAAAAGATGGCTAACGACAACCATCTTTCCTCCGTTACATTGTATAATGTAACTATGATAAGCAATAAACATTATAACGAATTTTTTGAGTTAGGGCAACAGAAAATCAACTTTAACTTCTATGATCTTACTTTACCTGATGACGATCCTGTCTACACCCTGAAAAAAGTAATGGAGGAATTGGATTTCTCGAAGCTGCTCGCACAGTCTTCGAACAAAGGGCGAAGCGGGTTTAATACGATCATGCTGTATGCAGTTGTGACTTATGCCAACATGAGAGGGATACGTTCCGTTGACCGTATCGTAGATCTCTGCAGAAGGGATCTTGCATTTATCTGGCTTACAAAAGGCCAGCAGCCGAAAAGAGATGTGTTCTATGATTTCAAGAACAATAAACTGACAGAGGAGATTGAAGATGATCTCCATTATCAGTTCATCCGTATCCTTCAGCGTGAAGGACTGATCACGCTGAAAGAACTGTATATCGACGGTACCAAGATCGAAGCCAATGCCAACAGGTATACGTTTGTATGGAGAGGGACTTTGAATTATCACCTTGCAGGACTCCTTGATACCATTGATTCATTATACAAACGGTACAATGAGCTTCTGGATACAAATGGCTATGGGGCAAGATATGATCTTGGGCATGCACAGATGTTTGTGATCGAAGGTATGGATAAAGTGCGTGATGTGATAGAAAAGAACCGCAAACGAAAACTGACCAAACATAAAAAGATATCCAACAATACGGTCATTGAGATCGATAACTGCTCTCCTCTTGAGATACTGAAGCTTCAGAAAAACCTTGAAAAGATCATGCTTGGTGAAGATATCTCCATGGAGCACAGAAAAGGGAAAAAGAAAACTGAGATCCAGCTTCTGTATGAAGAGCTGGAGAACTGTGGAAGCCGCCTGATGGAATACAAAGAGTGCTTTCAGATCATGGGAAAGGACAGAAACAGTTATTCCAAGACAGATCTGGAAGCAACTTTCATGAGAATGAAAGAAGATCATATGGGAAATGGACAGTTAAAGCCGGCATATAACGTCCAGATCGCAGTAGAGAATTACTTTATTGTTGATACCTATGTCAGCAATGACAGGACGGATTATGATACTCTGATCCCGGTATTAGAAAAACATAAGGAAGCCCTGGAGATAGCACTTGACGCAGTAACAGCCGACAGTGGTTACTGCAGTGAAAAAAATCTGCTTTATCTGAAAGAGAACGGGATCGAAAGTTATATCAAACTTCAGGATCATGAAAAACGAAAAACACGTGCATGGAAAGAAGATATCGGAAAGTATTACAACATGACAACAAAGATATTTGAAGATGAGCAGTACTACGTCTGTCACGATGGCAGGGAACTGAGGCATGTCCGGACAGAAAAGAAGGAACAGGACGGATATACCCAGACATATGAAGTGTATGCCTGCGAAGACTGTAGCGGATGTGAGCACAAGGCACGTTGTCTGTATCGGTATGATGAAGCAAAAGATGCGGATAAAAACAAGGTCATGAAGATCAACGAACAGTGGGAGGAACTAAAGGCAGCCTCACATGCAAATATCCAGAGCGAAGCAGGGATCCTGAAACGGCAGATCCGGTCTATCCAGACAGAAGGTCATTTCGGGGATATCAAAGAGAATGAGGACTTTAGAAGATTCAATTACCGCTCACACCAAAAAGTATACAAAGAATTCATGCTGTTTGTAATGGGAAGAAATCTGAATAAATACCACCGCTTTTTACATCATACACTCACAAAATTTGAGGGGAAAAGCGAAGAAACAGCTGCATAATTTCATGTAAAAAAATGAGCAGAAACACAAGGGGAAACTGCGCCCAAAATCAGCAAGATAAAAGAACAGTTATCCACAAAAACAGAAAACCCTATGAAACCACATGCTGTTTTAGCATTGATTTCACAGGGTTTCTTAGTTAATGATCATTACAGGTGCTAATCAGCTATTTAGCGACAGCCCCTTTTTTTATTTCTATAATTTAATTCATATTGTTATGATCAAAGTGGATACCGCTCCAGTAAACATTGTTATGTACTTTTGTTTCCGGCATCAGAGTTACATCCTTAAGCGCATACTCCTTGAAAAGTTCAAAGCCTACACGGTCAATGATATAACCGATATGTTCTTTTCTTCCAGGTGCATCTGGAGAGA
The DNA here is from genome assembly GCA_024405515.1 of Clostridia bacterium. Lineage (GTDB taxonomy): Bacteria > Bacillota > Clostridia > Christensenellales > CAG-917 > CAG-475. The sequence continues at coordinate 822 of JAKSOR010000059.1, read as the reverse complement.
TATATTTCTCAACAAAATCATAAGTATTCTTGATAATCTTTACGATATTGTCTTCATCTGCCCATACCAGGAAATCTTCACCAAGTCTTGGATTCTTCTTACCTGTACGACCCATGATGCTAAGCTTGTAGTACTTCTTCTCACTTCTTGTCCAGGCTCTTGTCGGACACTTTGTTACACAGACACCGCAGCCAACACATTTATCCGCATCACGGACAATCTTATAATTTTCCATCTTCAGCGCATTAACAGACAGACTCTTACAGCCCTTAATACAAGCCTGACAGCTTACGCAGCGACTTGGATCATACTGTGGCATGGTCTGGCCAATGATACCAAAGTCATGCATTCTTGCCTTGGCGCAGTCATTGGAACAACCAGTACATGCTACTTTAAAGTGCAGATCATTCGGGAAGATCTCTTTGTCAATTCTTCTGGCAAGTTTTGCTGTATTGTAGTTAGCAAACGGACAAACATTGTTACCGATGCAGGCCGAGATATTTCTGGTACCGGAAGCTGGATAACCTTTCATTGCAGGATCCTGATTAGTCTCAACCAGCTCGATGATCGGCTGAAGCTTCTCATTGATTGCATCCATATCCTCCAAACGGATTCCTTCAATCTCAAAGCCCTGTCTTGTTGTCAGATGTACATAACCATTACCATATTCTTGCGCAATCTCCTGAACCATGCCAAGGACCTCTGCATTGAGGTAACCACCTGGCACACGGATACGAGAGGCACCAATTCCTCTTTCCTTGGAAATACGGAACGCATTTTTCTTCGCTTTTTTTGTATTAATATCTAATCCCATGAAAACCC
>JAKSOR010000058.1 GCA_024405515.1 Clostridia bacterium | reverse complement strand
GGCATATGCAACATACCAGATTACACTCGGAACAATCGCAGAAACAGATAACCTTATCTTCGTTCTTGAAACTGATACATATAAGATTTATATCACACCGGACAATGCAGTAATTCTTTCGCTTAAGGAAGGAAAGAGATATGAAACACCTTACGGTCAGCATTTTGATCCAACAAATATAATTTTTGATTCAGAATGGTTTGATGTATCCGGTGCAGTTTTAGGTACAGATTTCGATGATATCTCATGGTATCCATCAGTCGCAATCGGCGGCGGAAGTTATCCGAATGTCGGAGCATATGAAATTGAACTTACCAATATCAAGCTGATGAAAGGCGCATCAGAGGTAACACAGATAGACGGACACGAAGTAGTTGTTGTTGTGGAACCGCTCAATCTCTATGTAGTTCCGGCTGTTATCGTAGTTGAACCGATTGCCAGCGTTGAAACAAAAGTTTATGCAGAACTTGACACATCATACGGAATCGGATACCAGATTGTTTCAATCGGCGGAATCGAAGTCAATGATGCTACTGGATATGCGGGTTCAACACTCAGTTACATTAACAGCGAATATGTCCGTGGTTCATATGCAAGAGCAATTTATGACAAAGACGGCAACTTCATCGCATTCGGTTCAAAGAATGACACAGTATCAGATATTAACGGAGTAATTGCAGGTTCAGACAATTTCTATTCCTATGCAATACTCAATCAGTTTGTTTCAGTTGAAGCAAACGGAAACTTCGTTGTTCAGGCAAATATCAACACAGACAGCAGACTTGCAATTTCAAAAGCACGTATTAATGTCACCTCAAATGATTTTGATGGTGTTGATAAAGTCTATGACGGTAACACTGATGTAAGATACATTACAACAAAAGCATGTGACCTTAACGGAAAACTTGCAGTTGCAACAGATGACGTCGAAGTTTCATTCGTTGCTGTATATCAGACACCAAACGGTGCAGGCGATGACTCAGCAGCCGGCAGAAAGAACATTGTGTTCTCATCACTCGGCCTTACAGGTGCACAGGCATGTAACTATGACCTCTACCTTGAAAATATCCTTGTTGATTCAGATACAACATTCACAATCATTAAGAAACTCAATGGCAGTGATATCAATATTCTCGCCGGAACAATCAGCCTTATCCGTTCTGACTTCACAGTATCAAAACCATATGACAATCTTGTAACTCTTGATAAGAATTCAGTATCCATTATCAACAGAGCAGATGCAAACAGCAAAGGAACATCAATCCTTTACGGTGTAAAAGACAACATGCAGGTTCTTTACGGTGTATATCCTGATAAAGAAGTATCAAAGAACTACATAGTTGATATTGAACTCTTCTTCCCGCTCGGACCGGATGCAAGTGAAAGCACAATCGCAATCGAACAGGCAGATGCATCAATCGATGTTTCATTAAGAACAGTCGGCGGAGTACTCGGCGTAAGAGTTTATATTCAGGGACTTGCTGCTGAAATCTCAAAGAGAGTTCTCAGATATGAGAGCTTCAGCGAAATCAAAGCAATAGACAGAGATTACAATGCTGACAGCGATTTAACATTTGAATACACACTTGCAAGTGGCGCTGCGGCTGCAGGAGATGAGGCATTTGAAGAGTCTAATTCAATTATCATCAAAGGTAAGACAAAAAATGATGAAACAGATGTCGGCACATATGAAACAGTATTCACGGGTTATTCAATTGACAGCGAAGACTTTGCAAAACGTTATGAAGTAGACATTATTTCATTAAATAACTACTACACAGGTGCAAGACAGCTTGAAGTTACTATTAACCCTGCAAAATTAATGCCGAGAGTAGAATTTATCTCAAAGGTATATGATGGTTCTACAAATACATCAATCGCAAAGAGCGGTGAAAACCAGAGAGTATTCAACAGAGCAACAGCAGACACTTCACTGCTCACAACACTTAATTATGCTGAAAAACTTCTCACTCAGCTCAAGTCATTCTCATATGTATTTGACAATGTGACATTTGCATATGCACTTAAGGGCGTGCTCAGCGGAAATGTTCAGGCAGATGAAGACGGAAACGTTGTTCTCCATAATGTAATGGTAAGCGGTCTCACAATTACAGAAGACGGTGCAAATAATTACTTAAAGAACTATACAATCTACGGCGGAAGATACAACAGCACAACAGAAGAGTATGAGGAAATCGGCGCAATTACAAGCGGCGTTGCAGTTGAAGCATACGAAATGTTCAATGTTGCCGGAATTACAAAACGTAAACTCCAGGTTAAAGCAAACGACGTAGAAGTTCCGGATAAAGTATATGACGGAACAAAAGAAGCTACAGTATCGGCAACTCTTACAAGTTCTGATGCTATTGAAGAAGATAAGGAATATCTCGAAGTAAAAGCAACAGCAACATATGCAAGAAAACAGGTCGGTAACAATATTAATGTTTCTGTAGTTATCACATCAATCGATGTAAAGGCACAGTACAAGGAAACAAACGGAGATCTCATCAATAACTATGATGTCTCTACATTCAAACTCCCTGTACAGAGAAATATCCTTGCAAGACCGGTTGACTTCTCAGTGTCATTCAAAGACAGAATCTATGACGGACATGAGACAATCGCAAAGAACCTTATTAAGTATGACCTCGGTTCAATGCTCGGAGATGATGCAAAGAACTACAGCATCAGCACAGATAAGGGTGCATACTATCTTACAAAGGATGTTGAATACACAGAATACTCCCAGATTGAAGAAGGAGCAGCATTCAACAGCGCAATAGATTATTATCAGGAATCTGCAGGTGAGTATACAAAAGCAGAAGTAACTTCAGAGAACTTTGCAGTAAAACTTGCTGAAGGTCTTTATATCAAAGAATTCATTGCAGTTGAAAAACTCGGTACAGCTTATAACCCGATCCTCTTCAACTCAAAGGAAAAATACATTAACTATGAACTCTCTGTGAAGACAGATACTCCTGTAATCGGCGAAAGCTTCTATGCATACGAAGTGGAAGACGGAACAATTTACTACGGAACAGGAGCATTAAAACTCACAACAGCAACTGATGAGTTTGATCCTGCTATCAAGTACTATTCAGGAAATATTGTTGACGGAGCAGTTGTTCTTACAGAAGAAGCAACACTTAATGCAAGTGTATTCGGACCAGGTTACTACTATGTAGATAACTATATTAACGTAACAGCATACTATTACCATATGCCGACAGTTAAGAAATATGTGACAAAGACAGCATATGATGCATTAACTGATCCTGAGAAAGAAACAGTAATGAATTATGCAGTCGGTTCAT
>JAKSOR010000057.1 GCA_024405515.1 Clostridia bacterium | reverse complement strand
ATTGTCGGCTTCGGTTAGGAGGTTACTATGGTTGCGGCTGCAATAATAATGTTTATATCGGGAGTTGCCGGAAGTATTATTCTTGGAATAAAAAAGAAGCCGGTATGGATGGCGCTGTGTATCATTGTCTCGACAGTGGCATTGTTCATACTGCTTGCTACGGCAATTTTGCTTAATGCAATTGATTAAATTTTCAAAAGTGTCAAAAGTCATATCTTAAGTGAGTTTCTAAAACTTGAAAAATATAGATTTTTGGCACTTTTGTTGTTATATTGGAGATATGAAACTTTTTAAGAAACTGGCGGATTATATTACCCGCGTGCATGAACTGAATATTGTATTGTTTAAGATACTGGGAATAGGCGGAATAAGTGTAAGCATTATTGCCGGAATCTACAGTATATTTGAAGGCGGAATCATTATGGTTGCCGTCAATTTTCTTGCGGCCGTATTGGCCTTCCTGTTATTGCTTTATGTTGAAAAAACAGGCAAATATGTAGTCGGATACATTATCACTGAAGTGGCTGTATTTATGGTGGTCTTTGCGGTGCTTTATTTGCGCGGAGGCGGTATAGAGGGAGCATTGCCGTATTTTTTTGTCTTTTCTCTGGTGTTTACTTTCCTGATGTTTAGCGGAAAACTTCTGATAATAATGGAAACGCTGATGTCAGGCTTCTATATTGCTCTTATTGTTTTCAGCGTAAAGTGTCCGCAGTATGTTGTACAGCTTACCAACCCTACGGATTATATTACGGAAAAAATATTCGGCCTGTTTGTATCATCGCTCACGCTTGGATGTGTAATTCTTTTTTATATCAATGAGTACAGAAAACAGAAGAAAATAGCTGACGAGGCAGGCGCGGCCAAGAGCACCTTCCTCGCGAATATGAGCCATGAAATCAGAACTCCAATCAATTCTGTAATAGGCTTCAATGAGCTGATTTTGGCTGAAACGGACAATGAAAAGATTCGAGAATATGCAACAAATGTAGACCATTCCGGACGTCTGTTACTGAATGTAATAAATGATGTTTTGGATTTTACCAGACTGGATGCGGGAAGAGAGACATTGCAGGCTTCGGAATATCATCTGTCCGAGGAGGTACAGGAGATAATATCGGGTTTCAGAGTGCTGGCAGAAAAGAAAAATCTGAAGTTGTACGTAGAAATTGATGAGTTGGTTGCAATAACCTATCATGGTGATTGCGAGAAGCTTAAAAGAGTGCTCAATAACCTTATCTCAAATGCGATTAAGTATACGGAGGAAGGTTCTGTTACCGTCAAGATTTTTGTCGTTGAAAGTGATAAGAATTCCGACGGAAAGACAGTATCGCAAAAGCTTCGTTTCGAGATAACCGATACGGGAATCGGTATAGAAGAGGCCGATATAGAAAAGCTGTTCAGAAGCTACGAAAGAGTTGACTTGCTCAAGAACAAAAATATTCAGGGAACCGGTTTGGGACTGGCCATATCCAAGAAACTTGTTGAAATTATGGGTGGTGATATCCGGGTTAAGAGTGTATATGGACAGGGCAGTACCTTCAGCTTTGAACTGAATCAGCAGGTAAGCGATACTGAATTTTTCGTTGAACCAAAAGCTTCGGAACAGAATGCTTATCTGGCGCCGGAAGCGCGTATTCTGGTGGTTGATGACAATCCGATAAATATTCTGCTTGTGAAGGAGTTCCTTAAGCAGACGATGATTAAATTTGATACCGCTGAGGATGGTCTTAAGTGCCTTGAACTGGTCGCTGAAAATAAGTACGATATGATTCTTATGGATTATATGATGCCGGGAATGGACGGAGTTGAAGCACTTGGACAGATTCGTGAGTATGAGAGTGAGATAGGAAGCAGGACTCCGGTACTTGTGCTTACAGCGGATGTAGTAGAGCATGCGGACGATGTTTTGCTTTCGAAGGGCTTTGATGCGTATGTTTCAAAGCCGATAGATTCACGTGTACTTAAGGAGATGGTGTTTAAGTTTCTTCCGAGTGAAAAGGTTACCGTTATCGGAAGCGGGAAAAGGGAGGAAACACCAAGGGAAGTTATCGATGGTTATACCTATCTTTTGAAAGAATACGATATTGATTTGCAGGAAGGTCTGAGATATGCAAGCGGAAGTCTGGAACAGTATGTAAGTATTGTTAAATTCTTCGACAATAATTATGAGCGAGCAAGAAAAATAATAGAAAAAGCGCTGGAAGAGAATGATATTGAAAGCCTTGTTTTGAATTTCCATTCGCTGAAGGGTAATGCCAGAAACATCGGGGCGGTAGAATTATATGAGCTGGCCCGTAAATTGGAAAAGAAAAGTCGTGCCAAGGATATCGTTTATATTAATAATGCAGTCGATGTATTCTATCTTGAATGGGAGAGGGCGGAAACGGGTATTAAAAAGCTCCTGAGTCTTATTGGTGATAGCGGTAGCCCGGAGGCGGACGATAAGGAAACTTCTGAGGAGGCCGTAAGTGATTTGATTGGTATTTTGGCAGAACACATTTCTTTATGCCAGACCAATCCGGCAAAAAAAACATCCAAGCTTATACTTGGAAAAATTACGGATGAGGAAGACATAAGGACTGTTGAAAAAATAATGGATGCTGTAGGCGATATGGATTTTGATGAGGCCGAAAGTCTGACAGAGAGGTTAAGAAAGCGGTATGGAGAGACGTAGAATATTGTGTGTGGATGACGATATAAATATGCTTAACAGTTCGGAAGATATATTGATATCGGCCGGATTTGATGTCAGTCTTGCCAAATCAGGCACGCAGGCACTCAAATTGCTTCAAAAAGGTGTGAAGTGTGATTTGATTTTGCTTGATGTTGATATGCCGGATATGGATGGCTTTGAGACGATAAAAGAGGTTCAGCGGATAGAGAACTGCCGAGATATTCCCGTTATTTTTGTGACAGGTATGGATGCACCCGATTTTGAAATAAAGGGCCTCGAACTCGGAGCCTCCGATTATATTGTTAAGCCGTTTATTAAGGATATTCTTATAGCGAGAATTAACAGTCAGCTGAGAAAGAAGAGTGCGGAAGAATCGATTGTTAAAAAATACAAGGATGATGCACTTGCAATGATGACTAAAGAACTCTCGGATACAGAACTGATGGTTGCAAAATATATTGCGGACGGATTATCAAATCAGGAGATTGCGGAGAGAACCAATTACTCTTATGCATATATCAAGAAAGTAACATCTTCTATACTCGGTAAGCTTGATTTGCAGAACAGAACAGAGATTAGAGGTATGTTGCGCTGCGATTTGGATTAGATGTAGCGAATAAGACGGTTAGTGATGTAAA
>JAKSOR010000056.1 GCA_024405515.1 Clostridia bacterium | reverse complement strand
CTTGTTTACTTCTCAACATCCTTAAGATCAAATAACGCTGTTCTTGACAAGATGCCTAGAGTAATACACTTCTTCGAGGAAGATGAGGATTTATGGGAAGATGTAATCATTGAAAACAAACAGGCTATTGAGATGTCTAATATCTACAGAGACATTCTTAACGGCACAATGGATACATACGCATCAATCATTTCTAACAATCTGAACAGAGTTATGAAAACTCTCACAATCATCACCCTTTTCATCGATATTCCTGCGATGATCGGTTCTCTCTGGGGAATGAATACAGGGGTTCCGTTTGAAGGTCAGCTTTGGGGATTTTTTGCAGTACTCGGAATCAATGTGGTGCTTCTCGTGATACTGATGTGTATCCTTCTTAAAAAGCGAATTATCTAACTTATATGCGGCGTTCCGAAAGGAGCGCTTTTTCTTTGCTTTCCGGCATTCTAAACGTGTAAAAATGCAAAATAAAACCTGCCCCAAAGGACAGGTTTTTATAAAGATATCTGGTAATTATTTTCTCATTGCATTAGCTATTTTAAGGATACAACTCTTAATGATTTTCTTATCATCTTCTGTCTGTGCCTTAGAATAGAGATCTGTAAGTTTCATTGCATATTTGAGCAGATATTTCTTAGATGGTTTAGGATCTGAACTGAGAAGATAATCTACAAGGTGCGGGAGTTTAACAAACTGTGCCGGTTTAACGATTTCATCATCTTCTTCCGGACCGTCTACAACATAAACAACCTCTTCCCGCTGTTCTTCAGCCGGAGCTTCATCTGCAGGTGCCTCTTCTGATTCTTCAGAATCTTCCTCAGCCGGTTCTTCTTCGGCTTCTTCTGCTGTTTCCTCTGGAGCTTCTTCCGGAGCCTCAGCCGGCTCTTCAGCAGGTGCTTCCTCTGCTTCTTCTGCGATTTCTTCTGGTGCTTCAACAGCTTCCTCTACAGGAGCTTCTGTTGCTTCCTCAATTTTAGGAACGAGCTCCTCTGCCGGAGCTTCATCTGCCTCTTCAAGACCGAGATCCGCAATGTCATCTGCCGGAGTTGCAAGTGATGCACTTTCTACTGCAGGTGCTACTGTATCAGATACTCCGCCGAAAGAAATCATGTCAACTTCTTCAAGTTCACCATCTGAAATAATTTCAGCCTCGAGCATTTCATCTTCGACTGGTGCTAATGGCTGCTGTTCTGCTAATCTTTTTGCTTCTTCTTTTTTCTTCTTACCAAACATAATAAATCCTCACAACGTATTGATTATATACTATAGCACGCGAATGTTCAAGAGTTTTCTTATAAAATAAGAATGCAGTGCTATTTGTTTGCATTTTTTGGCGGTCTGCCGCGTTTTTTAGGTTTCGGCTGTTCCTCTGTCTGAGAATCTTCATCTTCCTCAACTTCACTGAAATCAGAACCCATGAGGACATCCTCGACATTAAGTGAACCGAGTTCAACCTTCTTCTTACCTAGTCTCATGCCTGCGCGTTTTTTAGGGGCATCCTGTTTAACTGAGCCAATGATAGGTATCATGTCCTGATAAATTGCCGAAGGGTCGACAGGAGTTTCGGTTACAGCTGATTCTTCTGCAAGATAACTATTGAACTGCTGCTCATAGTACTCAGCTATCCTGTAATTGGTCTGAACAGGTTCCTCATATACAGGCTGTTCCTGAACAGGCTCAGGTTGTGGCTTCGGTTCTTCTGATATCGTATTCTCTTCCTTTGAAGAAGGAATTTCTTCTTTTGGTTCATTTACCGGTTTAACTTTCTCAGGTACATTTTCAGAAACGGTTTTCTCCTGAGGAACATCCTCTGAATCCGACATTGCAGTTTCAATATCAATCAGAGTCTCGATAGGAGTCTTTCCGACCACAGATGGTATCTCGTTAACGCTCTCCTCAACTGCAGACTCATCCGCTGCGTTCATCTCATCCGTTAGGTCAACTATCTTAGCGGTGTTCCTTGCAATAATGGCATCTATCATCACGGCAAGATCAGAAAGCGGAGATGAGTCAGTTGCATAGTTTCTTTCAACCTGAATATCAACCTTCACATCGAGTTCTTCCTGCATTTTGTAGAAAGTCTCATAACAGGACTTTGTGATTTTCTTTTCAAGAAGCATCAAAAAGAGGAATATCACACCTACGAACAAGAGTCCGAAAAAGTGAATAACACTCATGTCAATTTTATCAAGTGTGCCGAATCCCCAGAATGCAAACACCGCGAGAATAATCAGTCCGCATGCAAGGAAGATAAACGGTCTTATTCCTCGTTTTGCACTGACCTCTTTTTCATAGACATTTTTCACAGAAACTATTTCACTAGGGAAACCGAATCTGACCTGAACATATGCAATCCAAGAATCTTTCAGAGAAGCCGGAAGTTTGCTCGTAAAACACTGATTAATAAACTCCTGAATGTTATCGTCCCTGAGAACCTGAATTTTGCTTAAGTACTTATTGATTCTGACACAGGCACTTCTTAATTTGTATGCACCACTGCCGAGATAAGTCAGTGCTACAATTATTCCGGCTACAAGGATAGTAAGCAGCACTACAATGAAATACGATTTGAAATCTATTACGGGAAGTTTGGATGAAATATCAGCAAACCAGGAAAAAGCTTTGCTAAAAAATTCCATAAAACACCTCCTCATAGTACATCTGTATTATTATACAGAAAGACTGTGGTTTTTGCAATATCTTTAATTAATTAAAGATTCCCGCCTAGAAGCAGGAATCTACTTAAAATTTGCACTATTTCGCCAAAAATAAAGTTTATTGCTTTAATTTTAACATTTAAACTGCCTTTTATTCTATTATCATTGTATTTCCGGTTTTAAACGAATACAGCATAATCTTATCAACTTTCTGCCCGAGTTTACCTTCAAGTGCCATTTTATAGAGCTTGAGCTGACGTGTATAGCGCTCGACAAGAAGGCTGTCAGTAAGATCTGAATATTTGAAATCCACCAGAATCTTTTCATCATCACCTTCAATAAACAGGTCTACTATACCCTGGACAAGTATCTTATCTTCGGTGCTGAATTCTTCCTTTTCTGACACGCTGTTTGCCGGAACATACATGATGAATTTTTCTTCTCTGTGTCTTCTGAGTTTAAGTTCGGCTTCATATGCTTTTCTTATAAAATCCTGTTTAAGGCACATTATAATAAGGGATGGATCAACCTGTGCTACTTCCTCTTCAGTCATTGTACCTTCTTTAACAAATTCCCTGAATGCATCTTCTACACCCTCAACTGTTGAAACAGCATAATCAATATACTGCATTACTTTGTGATAAGATGTTCCGATATTTGCCTTGGATTCATATATATACTGCGTACCATCTGTATCTGATATTAAAGATGATACTCCGAATTTCATACCGAGTTTTGTCGAAACAGCATACGGATATTCGAACCTCTGATACTCTGTAATTTCATCAGAAAAATCTTCTTTCAGTTCTGTTATGTCATTACTTATCTCACC
>JAKSOR010000055.1 GCA_024405515.1 Clostridia bacterium | reverse complement strand
AACCTCCAAAGTTTTTACTTTTTTAAGTGTCCACTTTGGAGGTATCATATCATTTGCGGACCTGTTTTAATATTGGTTATTTGATATTATGCATCGTATTCCACGTCACAGATTCCATACCAGCCTGCTGCCCATCCTGCAGGTTTTGCACCGTTTGAGAATGCAACTTTGATTGTTGCTCCCTCGATTGAGAATGCCTGTGAACCGATTACTGAAGCATTTGTAAGTGTAAGATCGATATCTGTAAAGCTTGTGCAGACTGTGAATGCAAATGATGAAATGGTTTCTACATTTGCAAAGAACTCAGGAACAAGACTGAGACTTATACATGAATCGAATGCATATCCGCCGATGAATGTTACTGTTGACGGAATGATTACGTTCGTAAGAGCCTTACATCCCTGGAATGTGCCGACGTTGATTTCTGTAATCTTTGTCTCAGAAAGATCAAGTTCAACAATACCTGAACCTGCAAATGCATTTGCTCCGATATATTCAAGTTCTGTTGATCTGCTGAAATCAATTGCCTTAAGTGATACGCATCCGTTGAATACACTGTTTCCGATATATGTTACAGATTCAGGAACGAATTCATTTGTTGAATATAAGAGTTCCTCACCGTGCTTGTATACAATTGTATTAACAGGCTGTGTGTTGGAATTCATAATCAAACATGCATTGAAGATTGTATCCGGGAGATATACCATGAATGATTCTGCATTATATGTAAGTACTGCTTCTGTTGCTGTTGTTGTTGATACTGTTGTGACTGCAACTCCGTCAACTACTTCTGGCTTTGGCTTGTATTCATCTCCGACGATGATTGCGCTCTTTCCAGGAGCTACAGTTGTGAAACCTTTGAGTTTTCTTGTTCTTTCAACATATCTTTCAATTTCATCAAATGAATCCTGATCGAATGTGAAGTGTCTCTGTGCTGTTGAAATCTTTCTTGGCTGGCTTGCACTTACTACGTAGTAGAAGAGGTAATTTTCTTCCATGCCGTCTGCTGATGCAAGACCGATTTCTCTCTCAACGCGTTCAATACTTGAATCATTGTATACAAGGAATGAAACTCCGGAATCACCCATATCAACTGCGTTAACCTGTTCAGCGCTGTCAAACATAAATACAACTGCGATACCGTTAATTGTGTTTGTATGCTTGTCAAGGAGTTCTCTCTTTACGAAGTCATAATTATCAGCTGTGTAATCAAGATATACTGTTCCGACAAATGTATCAAATACTGCTTCTGTAAGCATCGGGACTGCATTAACTGTTGCATATTCCGTATAGGTGCCTTTGTCTAACGGATCCTCATCATATGTAATCATAGACGGAATTACCATCGTTCCGGATGTTGCATCGTATCCTGTTACATTTACATAACCATTCTTGATCACGTTGCTTGTAAGGATATCAAAGTCTGCATCACCGATTTCAGTCTTTACGTTTTCTGTACTCTGTGAAGAATATACCTTTTCAAGTAACGGACATCCGCCGAATGCATTGTCCATAATCTTTTCGAGTGTGGCCGGAAGATATACTGTAACAAGGCTCTTATAACCTGCAAATACTTCTCTTCCAATTTCTGTTACAGGGTATTCAACTCCGTCCTTAATGTAAGAGCTCGGGATAACAAGAGTTTCAATGTTCTTGTTAGAATGTGATGTGATTGCTGCTTTGCCCTTCTTGATTTCAAACGTAAACTGTGTCGGATCTCCTTCAAGAACGACTGAGTATATAACTGTTACATCTTTAAGGTCTGATACAGCTTTTCTGTTTCCTCTGTACTTAAGAACTACTGTGTTAAGTCCGAGAGCATTTGAAATAAGTGAAAGATTCTCTGTATCTCCGTTAACAGAGAGAATTTCAAATTCATTCATATCAACTGTTGTTGCTGCTTTGATTCCGTCTTCACTGGAGAAGAAGAATTCAGATGAACTTAATGCTGCCCTTACGTCTGCATTAAGAGGAACTGAGATAGGTCCTGCCTGCTCAATAGCATTTACTTTAGGTTCAGCACCTCTGTACTGAATTGCTACTTTATAGACACCAGCACCGAAGAAATCAAATGTGAAGTGAATTGTTGATATATTGTTTGCATTCGGAGCGAAATCAGAATATTCAATTGCTGATATGTAATGGTAAGTGGATCCTGTCTGAGCTGTCTTATAACAGAACTGGATTTCTTCAAGATCAAGTGCTGTTCTTGTTGTATAGAATGTAGGAACTAAAGCGTCCTTAACATCTCCATTAAAGCCTTTAATGTAGTAATTACCGGTCGGTAAGAGTGAATTTCCATCGATAACGCTCTTGTTCTTCAGTGTGTAGAAATCAGGATTTCCTAATACCTGGAACACTGTTCTGTATGTAAATGGTTTGTATACTGTGCCGTTTGCAACTGTACCCCAGTCTGAATTCTCCTTAATGTTTGCGGTCTGCATTCCTTCAGAACCATAAACAAATACATCCAGCATTTCCGGCTTTAATGTCTCATACTTAATAACGCCTGCATTGGATTCAAGGATAATTCCGTCTGTTTTTGTAGGCCATGTAAATTCTCCTGAAAGAACGTAAATACTATCTACGACTTTTTCATTGACATAAACTTTTTCAATCTTTTCCACATGGAAACTGGATTTGTTCTGTTTATAAAGATTAAGCCATGCTTCTTCAGTTTCGTTAAGCGGTGCTGTTCCTGAAGCAAGTGCTTCGAAACGGTCCATAGCTGACTGGTAGAAATAGAAGTTAAGTCCTTTAATAATTTCCCCGTTTGAGGATGAGAATGAATATGGACCAATTGCAGGAAGGTTCTTAAAGCCTGTTCCGTCTGCAGTTACCTTTGAGAAGAGAAGACTTCTTAAGTTGGAAGCACCTGCGAATGCATATTCATCAATTGATTGTACTGTATCGCTGATTTCAATTGTCTTGAGGTATCTTGCATAGCTGTTGAATGCATAGCTGGAAATCGTTTTTACACCTGTCGGAACAACTGCATCATAGAAGTTGTAATCTTTATTGAAGTAATCTGAAAGAATACCGTTAACAATAAAGAATCCTTTTGTCTGTTTCTGGAGATATCCTACAACAGCTGAGAATGCATTTGCTCCGATATACTTAACTTTGCCGTATTCATCGATATTGAGTTCATCAATATTGCTGCAGAGTGAAAGTGCCTCATCTGCAAATGCCGTGATATTATCAGCACCTGCTATCTTTAAGCTTGTGATATCCTCATCAAGAACCTTTACAAGCACATTACCTACTTTTACTGCAACTACATCATTTCCTGAATAATCTTTAAGATATACAGTGTTGTTATCTGCAGAAGGTGTGGTTTCTTTGATAAGTTTTGTTCCTGTGAATGCTGTTGCACTTACTTTATAGAGGTTATCACCTGCATTTACCTGATTTAATACTTCAAGATTAGCAAATGCATTGGCACCGATTACTTCAACCTTCTCGGAAAGTGTAACTTTTTCAAGAAGGAGTGCATCAGCAAATGCGTTATCGGCAACTT
>JAKSOR010000054.1 GCA_024405515.1 Clostridia bacterium | reverse complement strand
TTACTGAGAATGAATTCTTTATCATGACATGTCTGCTTTCGATTGCCAGATATAATGGCAGCAGGAAGACATTCCTTCAGTGGACCTTTAATGGAAGAGATACTAAGGATAAACCAGATATGGCCGGATTATTGTACAAATCACTTCCGGCAGCCATTATAATAAATGATTGTGGTTCTGTCAGGGATGCTTTGGATGAAATCTCAGATCAGATTCGTTATACGACAGCGCATGATTCTTTGAGAGTACAGGCAGTCGCAGATCTCAGATTAGATGACAGTATATTCTTTACATTCCAAAAAGGAATATTTGACAAACACAGTTTTTCACTGGCAGAGGAAATACTTCCACTTGAGATTACTGAAAAATCTGCCGAATCAACAATTGAAATGATGGTTATTGATAGCGACAGTGAGTTTTACGAATGTAGAATCGAATATGATACCGCAATCTATAACGATGAGTCGATAAACAGATTCTATGATTATTTTGACGAAATTGCAGAAAAACTGGCAAATATAACAGATTTTTCCGCTGTTAGGGCTTTATCGATTATCAGCAAGTAACAGGAGTATATTGAATATGAAGAGTTTTATAGAATATCTGGAAGAAAACTGTATAAAGTATAGTAAGGAAACAGCAATAATATCACAGGCGAGAAAAAAAGGTATATCATATTCACAACTTTGGGAATTCAGTGGAAAGGTTTATGCCTGGTTAAAGCAGGCACATATCGGAAAAGAAGATATGGTGCTGATCAATCTGCCCAGAGGGATTCGTATCATTACAACAATGGTCGGAGTAATCAGGTCCGGTGCTGCATTTACCATCGTTGAATACGGATACCCGAAAGAGCGTGTTGAATATATTAAAAATGACTGTAAGTGTAAGCTTGTAATTAATGCCGAATTATATGAGCAAATGATGCTTTCAGACTCCTATGGCGGATATGAAAAAACAGATCCGCATGATGCAGCCTTTGCAGTTTATACTTCCGGAAGTACGGGTAATCCGAAAGGAGTTTTGCATGAGTTTGGCAAGCTGTCTCAGATAGCAGAACATGCCTCAAAATATGTAGTTGCTGATTTGCCGGCGCAGTCTAAAGCTGCATGGATTGCTCCGTTTAATTTTGTCGGGGCAATTCTGTTTGCCGCAGAAGCATTAATGGGAGGATTTTGCCTTTATATTGTGCAATATGATACAGTTAAAGATATTAGTAAACTGTCATCGTATCTGATTGATAATAGAGTTGCTTTTTCCTTCTTTCCTCCTTCATTGTTGAGAGTATATAACAAAATTTCTCCGTATCTGAAAAAGATATTGGTAGGATCTGAACCATGCAACGGGATTTACAATGAGAACATCAAAATATTAAATGCATACGCATCCAGCGAGTTCGGACTGGAGATTGCCACATTTGATATTGATAAGCCATATGATATAACACCTGCCGGGACGAATAAATTAGGCATAAATCCCTTCATTATAGATGAAGACGGAAATAAAGTCCCGAATGGAGAAACAGGAGAAGTATGCATATTCAATGAATTCACCAGAGGATATATCAATCTCCCTGAAAAAACCGCAGAGGTTTTCAGAAATAAAATATATCATACCGGGGATATAGGATTTATTAATGAAGACGGACTGCTGGTTGTTCTTGGAAGAAAAGACGATATGATTAAAATAAACGGTAACCGTGTTGAACCCGCTGAAATCGAATTCGGAATCCGTCAGGTATTCGGAGTGAATAATGTTCTGGCCAAGGGTTTTAATCAGGATAACAGATCATTCATCTGCGTATACTTTTTAAGAAAGGAAGTCGAGACTCTCGGATTGATTGACGGGGACGGCAAACTGACTTTTACACCGGCAGAAGCGGCCGCAAGATTGTCCGATAAGCTCCCGTACTATATGATTCCTTTACATTATATTGTATTAGAGGAGTTCCCAAAGAACCAAAACGGCAAGGTTGTACGAGGCGAGCTTGCAGCACCGGAGATGGGAAGGATAAACGATGAGTATGAAATGCCTGAAGATAAGATAGAGGAATATTTCTGCAGTCTTTATGAAAAAGTACTTAATGTGGAAAGGGTTGGCAGAAATGATGATTTTTATTCTCTTGGAGGAGATTCTCTATCCTCAATAGAATTAATCAGCCAATGCAATATAGAAGGAATGACAGTTTCGGAAATATTTAATTTACGTACGCCGCATAGGCTAAAGGAATTCTATTATGATAATCTGAAGAGCGACAGCATGCCTCTTAAGGAGAAAAATGAAAAAGCTATGAAGCATAATCAGATGCTTCTTCCGGAAATGGAAACAGTACTGGGAGTGCAGGAAATTATACCGGATTCAACTATGTGGAATCTTCCGATACTGCTCAAACTGAAAAAGGGAGTAGACCCGGAAAAACTTGCCAAAGCTATAGATATGGTGATTGAACATCATCCTGTGTACAGTACAGAAATCGTGTATGATGATTATTCGTCATTGAAGCAAAGATATAACCCGGAGATATTGAACAAAACGGTAATAACAGATATAAGTGACAGGGATTTTGCTGAATTAAAGAAAACTCTGGTCAAACCGTTTTCTCCGGAACATGCCCCGTATTATCGCAGCTTTATCTATCGCACTTCTGATGCAGCCTATTTGTTTATGGATCATTATCATTTAATATCAGATGGAACATCTTTGAATATACTATTCCATCAGATTTCAGAATGCTACAAGGATCCTTCTTTTGAGATTCCTGCGGATTATTATTATCTGATGGTTAGAGAAGAGGAAAAGAAAAAAAGAGAAGATGAGAGTAGTAAGATCGTAAACTACTACAGAGATTTTTGGAAAACGTACTTTGTTGATAACGATACAGACATAATGGTAAAGCCTGAAAAATCCGGAGGAACACTGTCCAGATCAGAAATATATACAAACACCTTATCGATCAGCAAAAACCGATTGAAAGAAGCAGTGTGTGGATTATCCGAAAATGAATTCTTCCTTGTAACATGTTTGCTTTCTATTGCAAAATATAACAATAAACAATCTTCTTATTTCCAGTGGACCTACAACGGAAGGGATAGCGTGGAAAAAAATCAAATGACAGGATTATTGTTCAAGAGTCTTCCTATTGCATCATTGTGGAGCGATAAAGAAACCATCGATCATCTTTTCAACGATGTAAAGGAACAGGTTCGTTTCACTGTTGCCAATAATTCAATTAAGCTGAATTCAGTTGCAGGAGCAAAGGTGGATTACTGCCTGTTTTTCCTGTTCCAGAAAAATGTGTTTAGTAAAGATAGCTTTGATTTAGCAGAAGAACTCATACCTGTTAATAGTGGAGAAAATGTCCCGGAATCGCTTATCGAAATGAAAGTCATCGATAATGACGCAGCTGATAAATACTACTACAGTATAGAATTTGATGTAAGCTGGTATAATATGAAGTTTGCTGAAACCTTCTTCGACTTCTTTGACAGGATCGCCCTGAGACTGGCTGATATCAAGGATCCTCAAAACATTTGCATAAAAGATTTTTTGGATAGAATATGATGAAATCATCATCGGT
>JAKSOR010000053.1 GCA_024405515.1 Clostridia bacterium | reverse complement strand
CTGATAAGGTGGGGGTCGGTGGTTCGAGTCCACTTGCTCCTACCAGTAAAAAACCTACTAAACAGTGGGTTTTTCTGTTAATATAGAACAAATTTTTCGGACGGAATTCGGTTTAGTTCCAAATTTAGTTCCAAATTTTTTAACAAAAATCCGGGATTTATGTCCCGGATTTGTTATAAGCAATGAATGAATTATTTTCCTTCTTTATCAAATACTTCTGCGCAGGCAAGAGCAATGTCAAGACCGAGCGCAAATGATTCCGGAACGAGTCTGTCCGGGTTATCTCTTGTATTATGATAATAATCTGTTCCTCTTGGATCCTGAGCTGCGATACATGCTGCATCAATATGTAATTTGGATAATGCTGCTGCATCTGAAGCGCCGAACGGAACTCCGCCGTGTACGAGAGTCTTTTTGCCTGTAACTTTAGAATCAATCTTGCTCTTCGGAAGTCTGTCCTGAATTTCCTCATCAGCACATGCTTTATCGATAAGGTCACAGACTTTCTTTGAGTTTTTAACAAGGCTTGTCATATCCTTTTCATAGATTGTCATCCAGTCATAGTCTGTTAATGTATCAAAGCTGATAACGTATGTAGGTACTGCATCGATTTCTGCTTTGTGTTTGATTCCCCATGCTTTTGCTCCTCTTAAACCTGCTTCTTCAGAACCTGTAAGGAGGGCGCAGATTTCTGTGTTTTCAAATCTGATTCCGCTCTCTTTGAAACACTTAAGGACACTTAATGCTGCAAAAGTGCCTGATAAATTGTCGTTTGCGCCAGGAGAGAGAACTTTGAAGTTACAGACAAAGAATACTCCGATAAACGGAATAATTGAGATAAGAGCGAAAATCATGATCCAGAGTTTCATGCCGCAGATAAGCCCGTAAAGGAAGATTGCGATGGATGCGACCAGGAAAAGAATATCAATTACAAGAACTGCAACCATTACATTCTGGTGTATCTTCATAAGTGTCCATTCATATGCTGAGTCTACATGTCCGTTGAAAACGATACGGCGTTTTACTTCACCGCTAGGAGCATATTTGGCGTATGTGTTTGTGGACACTGATCTTGGTAAAAGTTTGTCAAGAGGCTCTAAGTAGAATAAGAATTCAAGAACTGTGATGAGCAGTGAAAGGAATGCCATTGAGAAACCGATGGCCTGTGCTGCGATATGGGCAGCATTACTTGGTGCAAACCATAAGAGCTGGAAGAGTGCACCGAGGATGAGCATTACGCCGACAATTTTTGTAAATCCGACAAGAGCATGTCTTGAGATTACAAATTCATCTGTTTCAACGCTGTCTGCCCAGCCGTTGTCTTTGATTTCTTTCTGAAGCCATTCCTGAGCTTCTCTTTCTTTTGGCATGCCTGATTCTCTAGGTCCAATATTTTCGCAGATATAGCGGATGGACTTCATGGAATAATCAACAGCATCCTGTCTTTTTTCTTTTGAAATTAACATTTCTCCACCTTCTTTATTTGATAATATATTTAATCTATCACAAATGGGATGTCTTATCAATAGAGATAAATATGGGCAGAATAAAATTATTTATAATTTTTAGAAAAAATTGTTTACAAAAATGATTATTGTCAATATACTATACGCAATACTCAAAGAGAGGTCATGAATGGGAAAATATAAATTATGCTCACGTTGTGAACTAAACTGGATTTTACAGGAAGAAGAAATGTGTGATGTCTGTAAAGCAGAATTAGGCCGTGGCGGTATAGATTTACTCGAAGATGATGAAGATGATGATGTAAAACTTTGTCCGGTATGTAAGGTAAATTATATCAGTGCTTCTGAAAAAATGTGTTCTGAATGCTATAAGGATGCACAGGCAAAGAAAGCGGACAGAGATGATGAGGATGATGATTCCTGGAAGGGAGATGTCGAAGACGATTTCGATGAAACCACAAAGGAAGACGAGGAACTTGATAAACAGTTCTCAGGAGAACTTCTTGATGATGCTGACTCACTTGATGATCTTGATGAGGAGGCAGATGAAGAGGAAGAATCCATCAAAGATGATGATGACGACTTCGATTACAGTACGGATACAGTGGTCATGGGTGACAATGACGAAGCTGTTGAAGACGAAGATGAAGATTATGATAAATAAGTTATAACAGATATAAAGAAGCAACGTAAACGTTGCTTTTTTTCTGTCCGTTATGTTAAAATACACATATAATGTATAAAAACGAAAGGGAGTCTAATAATGGCTAAAGAGCAGAAAGACAATCAATTTGTAAAAGAAATAACAGATATGACAGTGGATTTCCCACAGTGGTACACAGATGTTATTTTAAAAACCGAACTCGTTGACTACGGCCCGGTAAAAGGAACAATGGTTATCAGACCATACGGATATGAAATATGGGAACATATCCAGGAAGAATTAAACAAACGTTTTAAGGCTACCGGACACAAGAATGCATATTTCCCGATGTTCATTCCTTACAGTTTCTTAGTTAAAGAAGCAGAACATGTAGAAGGATTTGCTCCTGAAGTTGCCCTCGTAACACATATAGGAGATACACCTCTTGAGGAAAAACTTGTTGTACGTCCTACAAGTGAGACAATTATCAGTTCAATGTATTCAAAGTGGGTACAAAGCTACAGAGACCTCCCGGTACTTATTAACCAGTGGGCCAATGTTGTTAGATGGGAAAAGACAACAAGACCTTTCTTAAGAACAAGTGAATTCTTATGGCAGGAAGGACATACTCTCCATGCAACCGAAGAAGAGGCAAGAGAGGAAACATTAAAAATGCTTGAAGTTTACCGTGAGTTTATGGAAAATGTTCTTGCAATTGATGTTCTTACAGGTAACAAATCTGAGAAAGAAAAATTTGCAGGTGCAGTAAATACGTATTCAATGGAAGCAATGATGCTTGACGGAAAATCACTTCAGGCCGGAACATCTCATTATATCGGAAACAACTTCGCTTCTGCATTTGAAGTTAAATTCCTTGATAAAGACGGAAAGTTAAAGAATCCGTTCCAGACAAGCTGGGGTGTATCAACAAGACTGATTGGTGCTCTTATTATGGCACATGGTGATCAGAGAGGATTAAAACTCCCTCCGAGAGTTGCCCCGATTCAGGTCGTTGTTGTTCCTGTTGCAGCACATAAAGAAGGTGTCATTGAGAAAGCAACAGAACTCGCAGACAGACTTAAAGCACTCGGCATCAGAGTAGAACTTGATATAAGAGATCAGTCGCCGGGCTGGAAATTCAACGAATGGGAAATGAAGGGTGTTCCTGTACGTATTGAAATCGGACCAAGAGATATTGAAAACGGTCAGTTTGTTGCAGTAAGAAGAGATACTCTTGAAAAGACATTTAATAAAATCGAAGATCTTGAGAAACTCATTCCTGCACTCCTTGATGAAATCCATGCAAATATGTTTAAGCAGTCTCATGATTTCTTATATTCACATATTACAGAATGCCATAATATGGTTGAATTCAAAGAAGCACTTGATAACCAGCACTTTATCAAAGCTATGTGGTGCGGATGCAGAGAATGTGAGGACGCTGTAAAGGCAGAAACAGCAGCAAGCACAAGAGTAATGCCGTTTGATCAGACACCTATCGATGACAAATGTGTATACTGCGGAAAACCGGCAACAAGACTTATTTACTTTGCAAGATCATATTAATAAGAAAAAGCCACATAAAGAAAAGGGGCTGTTCGAAAACCTAAAAGGTTAAGAATGGCTCTTTTTCGTGTTAAA
>JAKSOR010000052.1 GCA_024405515.1 Clostridia bacterium | reverse complement strand
TCCAGATGGCAGTTGATCATGCTGACCAGATTCCTGCTCTGACAGTATGGGGAACACATGATGATATCAGCTGGAGAAAGAATGAAACTCCTCTCCTCTTCACATCAGGATACAAGCCAAAGGATGACTACACAGCAGTTATGGCAATAGATACATCAAAGGTTGCACCTTCTCAGCCTACACAGGCTCCTGCTCAGCAGACAACTTCTGCTCCGGAACCGAATGTTCCTCAGGCAGAAGACTTTACATTCGGTGATATTACAGACGACGGCAAGGTAGATATTACAGACCTTTCAACACTCGCTGTTGCTCTTGTTGAAAAGAAATCATTCACAGGCAAGGCTGCTCTTGCTGCTGACGTTGAATACGACGGAGTTGTTGATCTTGGTGACCTTGCAAAATTAAAGCAGTTTATTACAAAGGTTATCACAAAGCTCGGTGAAGGTTATGTAAAGCCTACACCAGCACCTACACAGGCTCCGACACCAGTTCCGACACAGACACCTACTCAGGCTCCTACACAGGCTCCGACAATCGCACCTACACAGGCTCCGACTCAGGCTCCTGCAGCAAAGACAACAGGTTCAAAGGGTAAGGTTGTAAACGGTACATGGACTTCAGATGCTGATATTTCATGGATTGATCCTTCAAAGCCAATGGTTGCTATCTCATTCGATGACGGTCCGATAGCAGGCTCAAACAACCCGGCAAGAATTCACAATGCTCTTACCAAGAACGGCTTCCATGCTACATTCTTCTACTGGGGCGAAAGAATCAGAGGAAATGAACAGGAAATCAAAAATGCATTCAACGCCGGATTCGAAGTAGCAAACCACAGCTGGACACACCCATACCTCACACAGCAGGGTGACAAGGGTAAGAGCGAAGTTCAGAAGTGTAAGCAGGCTCTCGACGCTATCATCGGCGGCGACAATGATTACCTCTTAAGACCTCCGTACCTTGCAACAGATGCCGGCGTTTGCTCAGCAGTAGGCGTACCAATGCCAAACTGCGGTCTTGATACTCAGGACTGGAACGGCGCATCAAAGGATCAGATTGTAGGCAAGCTCAAGCAGGCTCTTGCAGACGGTTCACTCAGAAACAAGGTTGTTCTCTGTCACGAAAACTATGACTCTACAGCAGGTGCTATGGAAGAATTCCTCCCATACCTCAAGTCACAGGGCTGGCAGTGTGTAACAGTATCTGAAATGTTCGCTGCACAGAACAAGCAGATGAAGGCTGGTACAGTTTACAATCAGGTTCAGTAATCAGTAACGGTTCTTATTTCATGTTATAAAACTTTCATAAAAAATGCTCTCCGGAAATTCCTGAGAGCATTTTTTTATGAAGCGTTGATTTTATTTCCACGTTCCCATACCTATCAGTTCCCTGAGCGAATTGCAGAATTCAATTGCGGAACGTGACAGGTACTTATTCTTTTTGTAAATCAGTTTTATGTGCTTTTCAGCTTCCGGATTATTAAGCGCATAGTATGCGGGATGATTTTCAGTATCCGAAAACTTGATAAATGTATCAGGTACAAAAGCAACACCCAGACCTGCGCATACAAAAGAAAATATAGTATCAAGATTGTTGGACTCAAGTACTGTTTCAGGCACAAATCCGGCTGCCCTGCATATTTTTTTCTGCTGTATCTGAGTTATGTCACTGTTGCTTCTAAGTACAAACCGTTCCTTTTTAAACATATCAAGCTTTACGGTTTCTCCCATAAAAAGCTTTTCTGAATTGGTGCGTATGTCTTCTGCAGTAAGAATATATTCAGCACATTTTTTATTGACTGATCTTGTATTTGGTACTGCAAGATAAAGCTTTTCCGTGCAGAGTTCTTCTATATTGAACAGTTCCTCGTCAGCGTTTGATGTGCCGATCATTATATCTATATCTCCGCGAAGTATACTGTCCTCAAGATTACGGTACGTATCCTCCTGAATAGTAATCTGGATATCAGGATATTTATTATGGAAATACAGAACTGTCTTCATAAGCATATTTGCCGCATAAAACGGTGATGTGCCTATTCTTAAATTACCGTTTTTAAGTCCTGACAGTTCATTGAGTCTGAGACTCATTTCTTCCTCCAGCTCTTTCATACGGTTAGCTGTTTCAATAAAAATATTTCCTGCCTCCGTAACCGTTATAGGAGAAGAGCTTCTGTCAAAAAGCGTTACTCCAAGTGAAGTTTCAAGATTTATAATAAATTTACTTAGAGACGGCTGTGTTACAAACAGTCTCTTTGCTGCTTTTGAAAAGCTTCGTTCCTCCGCAACTGCCAGAACATATTCTATCTGCTGTGGTGTCATAGTTTAATTCCCCGTTTACTCATACAAATCTTTTAAGTTCTTCCTAAAAAAACAATACAACATTATCATTATAGCTCTAATTTGCCTTTATGTCAAACTCATCGGAAAAAACAACAATTTATGTTAATCATATATTTTTTCTTAAAAAAGTATTGACAAAAGCACCTGAAAGTGATATAATTAATAAGCGTTAAAGAACGCGGGATGGAGCAGCTAGGTAGCTCGTCGGGCTCATAACCCGAAGGTCGTTGGTTCAAATCCAGCTCCCGCAACCAAATCACAAACCGCTGAATTACGTTTAAATGACGTAGTTCAGCGGTTTTTTCGTATTTACGTTTACAGCTGTAACAGCAATATTGCAGTTGTAAATGCAGTAAAATCACATGAAAATCTAAAATAATCACACGAAAAATCACACGGAGAATTTTTATTGAAAACGGAATGTGGATATCAGTTACAAATTATAAAACCTGAGAAGTCTTTGAATGGCTTTCTCAGGTTTTTGCTTTTTATAGATTTTAAATCTCAAATCATAAAACAGACAATAATCCAATTTATTCTTCATCTTTTTGATAGACTAATATATCCCCTACCTGGCACTCCAATACTTTACATATTTGAGAAAGTATATAGCTGTCGTAACGCACTACCTTGTCTTTGTAGTAGTTATCTATTGTTTGAAACTTTATATCAGTATCTTTGGCAAGTTTGTATCTTGTTATTCCTTTTTCATCAAGAAGTGCCTGTAAATTGGATTTTACCATTTTAATCCCCCTATAATTCAAGAGTATATATCCATTATGAAGTATATACGTTTTATTGACAATTACCCAGTTTGCGTATATACTTATATATGGATATATACGCAATACAATCCTTGAATAAGCCTTGATTATATGGTATCATTGACTGCAGAGGTGAAGAAAATGCTCAGATTTGCAGTATGCGATGATGAAGAATATATATGTAATAAATTAGAGGAATACATATATAAATGTTGTGAAAGTAAAATAATAAAAGTTGAAGTCGATATTTTCAACACTGGCGAATCTTTTATTAACTTTTTGAACAATGATAATCATTATCATATTATATTTCTCGATATTGAATTAAAAAATTGTAATGGAATAGACGTTAGTGAACATATAAGAAATTGTCTCAATAACGAAACTGTCCAGATAGTGTATGTGTCTGGAAAAGCAGGATATGATCGTCAACTATTTTCGTATCGTCCTTTCCATTTTATAGATAAACCATTTGATTACGGTAGAATTGCTAATGTCATTGATAAATATTTACGTATTTACGGAAATACAAATAATATTTTTCATTACAAGATTGGGCACGACACATTTTGGATAAAGCTTGAAGATATAATATATTTTAAAAGCATTGATAGAAAAGTGATTATAAAGACTTTGAATGAAGAAGATAGTTTTTACGGTGCTCTTGAAAAAGTTCAGGAGCAGTTAAAAAATCATGGGTTTTTATCACCGCACAAGTCATATCTTATAAATTACAGGTTTATACGTTCATTTAGA
>JAKSOR010000051.1 GCA_024405515.1 Clostridia bacterium | reverse complement strand
TTGCAATTCATATTAAAGCGTTAATTGATTTAGCAGGTATTGAAGAATAAAAAATCTTATTTAGTGAACAATAACAAATTTTAATTTATTGCTATTTAATGGGTATATATATGTCAACTGGAATTATGATAATTGGTCCATCTGGAAGCGGAAAAACAACACTTGGAAAGATAGTTGCACAGAAACTAGGTTATCCATATTTTGATGTAGACGATTATATTTGGAAAAAGAATACAGATAATCCATATACACAAATGTATACGAAAGAGGAAAAAATTAGTAGGCTGAGTAACGATATTGCACCATATAGACATTTTGTGATGGCTGGCTCAATGAGTTCTTTTCATTATGCATTTGATGATAAGTTTGAAATGATGGTGTTTCTGTATGTTGAACCTAATATTCGTGTACAACGTGTTCATGAAAGGGCAATAGAGCGATTTGGCGAAAGAGTACTTGAAGGTGGAGATATGTATGAAAGCCATATGAGATTTTTGGAAGACAATCGAAGTTATGAAGAAGATGGTTCACCAAATATGAGAGAACAGAAAGAATGGATGAAAAATATGTCGTGTATAAAAATTGAATTGGATGGTGTTGCGGACCTTGAAAGTAACGCAGATATTATTGTAAACAATTGGAATGGGATAGTGGAATAAATTTGAATTTAGTGAACGATAATATAAAAAGGTAAAAGAAAAAGATGAGATGCCAAGGTGGTATTTCATCTTTTTTCTTGCTTGCGATGGGAAAAATACTTCACTATGTTCTGATAAATTGGTATCTTCCGGCATACTGATATTCCGAATCGAATTATATATTATCAAGTCAGGAGTTCAAAATGGTTCCTGTTTGTTTTTAATAATCCTTCTTTTTGCAGTTTTGATAATTCAACAGACATTGCAGCGCGTTCTACACAGAGGAAGTCTGCCAATTGCTGGCGATCAAAAGGAATATCAAAAGACAGAGATGAGTGCTTAATGGACTCTGACGATAAGTAGGAAAGCAGTTTCTCTCTTGTAGTGCGTTTACTTATGTGAGTGATTTTGTCATTGAAGATCAGAATTTTATTGGCCAGAACACTTACCAGATTTCGGACTAATTTCTGATGATGATCACAGGCTGTAGGGCAGGTGACAAGCAGACGCTTGACGTTAAGCATGAGAATCTCACAATCTTTTTCGGCAACGACACTGATATTTAATACAGAACCAGGCTTAGCCGCGTAAGGCTCTCCAAAGAAATCGCCGGTTTTACAACGTGATAAGATGTTTCGGTGTCCCCACAGGTCTTCCTGAATAATAAGAGCAGAACCGGATAAAACAAGTCCCATCTCTTCTGTAGAATCACCGGCACGGAAAATATAGGTTCCCTCTGTTTTGACAATAGAGGTGGCACTTACGCAATGAAGCACGGAAAGAATCTCCTCGTCTGTAAGTCCTGAAAAAAAAGGACTTGTCCGTAAAACTGAAATATATTTTTTCATAAATTTTCTCCATTTGTTTGAAATCAAACATACAAGTTTTGTTTATTATACTATGATGACATCAGAAAAGCAAAACAAAGATAAAAACGAATCACAAGGAGGTTCATAAAATGATCAGAAAGATTATCAACATAGATGAGGAAAAATGTAACGGATGCGGAATCTGTGCAAATGCATGCCACGAAGGTGCCATCGATATTATTGATGGAAAGGCAAAGTTAGTAAGAGAGAATTTTTGCGATGGATTTGGGGACTGTCTTCCGGGATGTCCAACCGGAGCCATTACATTTGAAGAGCGCGAAGCTCCTGAATATGACGAAGCCGCAGTGAAAAAAGCACAGATGAAAAAAGAGCATACGCCTAAAGAGTTATATAAGCATAGTGGCTGCCCGGGTTCCAGAGTAATGCAGATTCAGAGGGAAGAGGTGCAGGAAGAAAAACAGCAATTAACAGAAAAGCCATTTTCCAGACTTTCGAACTGGCCGGTTCAGATCAAGCTGGCACCTATCCAGGCTCCGTACTTTGAGGGCGCGAAGCTTTTGATTGCTGCAGACTGCACTGCCTATGCTTATGCATCCATGCATGATGATTTTATGAAGGGAAAGGTTACACTGATCGGATGTCCAAAGCTGGATGCAGTGGATTACAGTGAAAAGCTGACACAAATCATTGCAAAGAATGATATCCAGTCGGTGACGATCGTCAGAATGGAAGTTCCTTGTTGCGGCGGTCTGGAAATGGCAGCAAAGAAAGCATTACAGGCGAGCGGGAAATTCATTCCATGGCAGGTAGTGACAGTTGGGATTGATGGAACCATTAAGGAATAGGGAAACAAAATATGGCATATGAATATTGGAAAGATAGAATAGAAGAATTTGAGAAAATAGATGTAAGGGGAATCCAGGGGAATTTCCATTTAAAATGGTAAAAGGAGAGTATATATTATGGAAAATAAAATGTTTTGTTATCAGTGTGAACAGACTGCAGGATGCAGTGCCTGTACAGGAAACGCAGGCGTATGCGGAAAGAAAGCCGATACTGCAAAATTACAGGATGAGCTTACAGGAGCTTTGATCGGACTTGCAAGAGCAACAGAAGGGTCAACAGTTCCGACAGCTAGTACTTATCAGGCAATCATCGAAGGGCTATTTACTACCATCACAAATGTCAGCTTTGATGATGATTCTATCAGTGAAATGATTAAAAAAGTCCGGGCAGAAAAACAGAAACTCGTTCCGGATTGCAGTACCTGCGGATCTCCATGCGGAAGAAATGATGATTATGATATGGAACAGCTGTGGGATGCGGATGAAGATATTCGTTCCCTGAAGTCTCTGATCCTATTTGGAATCAGAGGAATGGCTGCTTATGCGTATCATGCAGCAGTTCTGGGATATACAGATGAAGAAGTAAATAAGTTTTTCTGTGAGGCATTATTTGTAATCGGATACGAAGAAGAGACAGAAAGACTTCTTCCTGTAGTATTAAAAGTTGGTGAGATCAATCTGAAATGTATGGCTCTGCTTGATAAAGCCAATACAGAAACTTACGGAATACCGGCACCGGTAACTGTTTCGCTTACCGTGGAAAAAGGCCCATTTATCGTCGTGACAGGACATGATCTGAAAGATCTTCAGCTTCTGTTAGAGCAGACACAAGGGAAAGGCATCAACATTTACACCCATGGTGAGATGCTACCGGCGCATGCTTATCCTGAATTAAAGAAGTATCCTCATTTAAAAGGCAATTTTGGAACAGCATGGCAGAACCAGCAGAAAGAGTTTGCTGACCTTCCCGCACCGATCCTTTTTACGACCAATTGCCTGATGCCTCCAAAAGCAAGTTATGCAGACAGAGTGTTTACAACAGAAGTAGTTGCATTCCCAGGTGCAGTGCATATTGGTGAAGAAAAAGATTTTACCCCTGTTATTGAAAAAGCATTAGAGCTTGGTGGCTTTGCTGAGGATAGAGAATTTACAGGAATCAATGGCGGAAAAGAAGTATCTACAGGTTTCGGTCATGGATTCATCCTTGAAAATGCAGGAACTGTAGTAGAAGCAGTAAAAAATGGTGCGATTAAACATTTCTTTCTGGTTGCCGGATGCGATGGAGCAAAACCGGGCAGAAATTATTATACAGAGTTTGTAAAACAGACACCGAATGACAGCATTGTGCTTACACTGGCATGTGGAAAGTATCGTTTTAATGATCTTGATCTTGGAACAATTGGCGGCTTACCAAGGCTTATGGATATGGGACAGTGCAATGACGCCTATGGTGCGATTCAGGTAGCAGTAGCTCTTGCGGATGCATTTGGATGTGGCGTGAATGATCTTCCACTTTCCTATGTACTTTCCTGGTATGAGCAGAAGGCTGTGTGCATCCTGCTGACACTACTTCATCTTGGAATCAAGAACATTCGCCTCGGCCCATCTCTTCCTGCATTTGTGTCACCTAATATTTTAAATTTCCTGGTAGAGAATTATGGTATTGCACCGATCACTACTCCGGAAGAAGACCTTGCGGCATTGCTTAAATAGTAGCAATGGCTGGCCCGGAAGAGGTAAATCAAATGTTGTATTGTGTATAGGTAACTGGTATATGAAAAAAACAAAGATCAAGATCACTCTTGTCGATCAAAAGGGAACATTGGGATGTCATAGAGGACATAAGATTGGGGACTGCTGGGATTATGATACTGAGCGGGGACTAGTGTGTCCTATGGCGATGCATACACTCTTTCCTATGATTGATATCTTGAGATATGGGGGTTCACTGTCGGTATCCAGAGCAGGGGATTATCGTTTCTGCTGCCCTGATGCAGATGTAATCAACGTTTTTCGTATAGAGAAAACAGATGATTGATTATTCAGAGATAAAGTGTGCGATTGCCTGCAGCAATTTTATATATGAGCTTTGTCATAGAGCTTTTGAATATCTTTAGGAAGCTTAT
>JAKSOR010000050.1 GCA_024405515.1 Clostridia bacterium | reverse complement strand
TTTAACGTATTGCAGATGAGAACCGGATCTTTCTGATTCTCTCAAGCATACTATTTGCTTCATTAAGTAGATATAATTACATATAAATGATATAATAATTATAAAGATTAATCCGGGAGATGAAACGTATGAGCAGAGAGAATAAAAAAAGATGATATTTTAGATACGGTTCATAAAGGATGAAATAGAAATTCTATAGTATTTGTGTTGTAATTTATTTAAATTAACTTTGCAGAACGGTGGTGCAGTGATGGGTATTTATCTTAACCCTGAAAATGACTTATTCAGACAGGCAGTAAAAATGTTGAATATGTCACAAACAGAATACTGAACGCTTTCTACAGACAGTACGATAAGAAGGATATGGCCTTGAATTTTACTTCTTCAGATATAAAAAATACAAAAGAAACATATTAAAAAAACAGTGAACGCAAAATAGTTTTTTACGTTCACTGTTTTTTTATTGCATTGCACATCCGTTGACTACGTCATCTCCGGACATTTCTGCTAATAGAAAAGCAAATAATTTGTATTAGTGCATTTTTACTTTGTAAAACACATATCAGCTCCGCTGTTGTTTATTTTATCATTCCATTTTATGCCGTCATCACCGATTGTAAATACAGCTTCCTGTCCGTCAGTTACAGTAACTTCAGGTTCAGAATCTTCTGATTCAAAGACTTCACAGCGAAGTTCACCCCAATCACTTACAAGACCGCCTTCCTCTTCAGAATACTTACACTTGTATGTCCATTTATTTGTTTTAGAAGCACTTTCCGCCCATGATATTTCAACAACATATCTTCCGCCGGTTTCACCGTCAGTTACTTTCATTGTGGCACGTCCGCAGCCCCAGTTACCAAGGAAACTGCCGCCTTCATCAACCATGCCTTCCGTTTCGGAAGAAATATGTGTGAGTGTATATGAAACTGTTTTTTCGTCAGAATAATTAAATGTAAGAGTTAATGTTCCGTCGCTGTTAAATTCCGGAACTGCAGGTGTTTCATCGCCTTCACCGCCAAAACTGAAAGTATAACCGTCAACTGTACAT
Organism: Clostridia bacterium; assembly: GCA_024405515.1. Classification (GTDB taxonomy): domain Bacteria; phylum Bacillota; class Clostridia; order Christensenellales; family CAG-917; genus CAG-475. The sequence goes on along the minus strand of JAKSOR010000050.1, from coordinate 3,477 downwards.
TTATATGCAAAAGGTGAACCAGTACCTGTCTGATCATCAAAAGTTCTTCCGGTATTATCGTTTATATCAAAAATAAACTGTATGCCTCTGTCCTGATCGACCCATACGCCCGGTTCGATTGGTGCATATGCAGGCTTTTCAATCTGATCCTGACCTGAGATTTCATCTTCCTTTGTCTGAACAACAGTAACTTCCGGCTCAGGTGTTTCTTCAGCTAAAAGTTCTTCGGTAACTTCAGCCTTTTCTGTTTCTGATACTTCGGTATTAACATTCATGTTTTCGCTGGCAGCTCCGCAGCCGGCTGATACTACAGCTACTGCTGCAAGTAAAACTGTAAGAAATATTAACTTCTTTTTCATAATATATACTCTCCCGCTTGAATTACAGTGAACAGTAATAATTTCACCATTCACTGTATTATTTTTTTACCATGGTCAAGTATATCACAAATACTGTTTTAAAACAATCTATATGCATCAATTTTAATTCAGAAATTATTCAACATTACAGAAGATGAGATATGTATATTATACATGAATTCGATGTATTAACTGCGGTTTTCGAGTTCGACAATATTGTCACCACTGTAAATATGTCTGAGTTTAGGTTTTTCGATTTTTCCTGTCGCATTTCTTGGTACAGGTGCAAAAATGATTTTTCTCGGACGCTTATATCGCGGCATGCCAAGACAGAATTCATTGATTTCTTCCTCTGTACACTCAACACCGGATTTTATTTCAACAATTGCTGCTGCAATTTCGCCGAGTCTCTTATCAGGTAATCCGATAACGGCAACGTCTTTTATTTTTTCGAATTTAATCATGAAGTTTTCAATTTCTACAGGATACAGATTTTCACCACCGCTTATTACAACATCTTTTTTACGGTCAACAAGAAAAATAAAACCATCATCATCCTGTCTGGCCATATCCCCTGTGCTGAGCCATCCGTCATGAAGAATATCACTGGTTGCTGCCGGGTTATTGTAATAGCATTTCATCACGCCCGGACCTTTTACTGCAAGTTCGCCGATTTCTCCCTGCTTTACTGTATCACCTTTTTCGTCAATGATTTTAACTTCCCATCCATAGCCAGGGATACCGATTGCGCCTATCTTATGTATATTTTCAACACCAAGATGAACACAGCCAGGTCCAATTGATTCTGAAAGTCCGTAGTTTGTATCATACTGATGTTCAGGGAAATATTTCTGCCATCTCATAATAAGACTCTGAGGAACAGGCTGAGCACCAATGTGCATCAATCTCCACTGTGAAAGATCATAATCCCTGAGGTTTACAGCACCGCTGTCAAGAGCTTCGAGTATATCAAGAGCCCATGGGACGAGGAGCCAGACTATTGAGCATTTTTCATGAGATACCGTCTGCAAAATTGTTTCAGGATTTACACCTTTAAGGAGTACTGCTTTTCCTCCGGTAAGAAGGCTTCCGAACCAGTGCATTTTTGCACCTGTATGATAAAGAGGAGGAATACAGAGAAATACGTCATCGTGTGTCTGTCCGTGATGATTCTGTTCAACCCTGCAGGAATGTGACAAAGCTCTGTGTGAATGGAGGATTGCTTTTGGGAATCCGGTAGTACCAGATGAAAAATAAATTGCAGCATCATCATCCTCTGTAATTTCAACACCCGGCGCAATACTTGCACAGTTTGAAGTCAGTTTGTCATAGTCCTCAGCAAATGACGGACAGTCTCCGCCTACATAAAAAAGTATTCTGTTTCTGCTTATCTCCTCAGCTACAGATTCGACTCTGCCGATAAATTCATTGCCGAATACGAGTACATCTGTTTCTGATAAATCCAGACAATATTTTATTTCATCGGCACTGTATCGGAAATTCATAGGTACCGCAAGTGCCCCTGTCTTGAGAATACCAAAATAAATCGGAAGCCATTCAATGCAGTTCATAAGAAGAATGGCAACCTTATCCCCTTTTTTTATTCCTCTGCTTATAAGCAGCTGTGCAAACCTGTTTGCTTTTTCATTGAAAACGTTCCATGTTATTTCGCGGCGATACCACAGTGGGGATGTCGGCTGTATAAGATCATAATCCTTCCAAAGCATGCGTCTTGTTTCCTGAATCTGTGGATTAACCTCAACAAGACAAACTTCATTTCCATATTCTCTGGCGTTCTGCTCAAGCAGATCTGTTATAGGCATAAAATACAACTCCGTTCAGTTTTTTATATAGTGTATGCAGAAATTATTTTGTTATTTGCAATATGGTATTTCTCTCCATATTCTTTGATAAAAAAAGATATACTCGGATACAATACTTTTCCGGTCTCTTTATTTTCAGGCAAAGGCAATATAAACAAAAAAATATAGTAAAGGTCAGATTTATTATGACCTTCGCTATAATTATAATACTTTTTATATATTTTTGCAAGTGCTAAGCATTTTTATGCCAGTATCCGTTAAGAAATTTAACTCTCGTGAAATGGTTATTTAAACGCAGGATTTCATCTTATACAGAATATATTGAAGCAGGAAGCCGGTTCAGATAAAGAGCCGGCTTTTTCTTGTAAAGTAATCGTATTAATGGTATAATAGGTCAATAACAAAATCAGATACAGGACAGGAGAAAAGTATGAACAAAAATAAAGTTATCTCGTATATAAATATTGTTATCGGAGCCCTTCTGGCGAGTTTTTCGGTAGCATGTATATTGCTGCCGAATGACGCGATTGATTACGGTACTGCAGGTATTGCAATTATTGTAAGTATGCTGTCCGGAGCAAATCTTTCTCTTTGTGTAATTTTAATTTTTATGCCGTTTATTATTTCGGCGTATTTTATGGTAGGGAAAGATTTTGTTTACAGGAGCCTTGCCGGAGTAGTAGTTTATACTGCCGGTCTGGAATTTTTTGAAAAAATACCGTTTGAATTAAATACAGAGCATTTTCTGGCCGTTGTTTTCGGTGGCGCAATACTGGGGGTGGGCCTGACTCTTGTTATCAAAGCAGGCGGATGTATAGACGGTTCAGAAATTCTGGCAAATATTATCGTTTCAAAGATATCTGATAAAACCGGAAGAAATTACAGCATGTCACCTGTTTTAATTACATTTAATGCGGTTGTTTACATATTAATATTTGTGTTAATTAACAGAGATGCCGCATTGCTGAGTTTACTGGTTTATTTTATTGCTACGGTAATAATAGAACGGTTTACAGATCGTTTTGAAGCAATAAAGCAGGTTACTATTATTACATCCAAACCTGATTTGCTGATAAAAGATATAAAAAGCAAGCTGAATAAAACATGTACAATAATTCCTTCAAAAGGGGCAATATCAGGGGACAATACAACACTGATCTGTTACATCAACTATTTTGAACTTAATAAAATGAGAGAAATAATTTCAGACAACAAGGGCACCTTTAGCACAGTATCAACAATAGAAGAGATTCTGCGATAAATTACAGGGGCTGTAGTCTTTGTACGGAACAGAA
>JAKSOR010000005.1 GCA_024405515.1 Clostridia bacterium | reverse complement strand
GATTTAGGTTCTTGTGCGAGAGCGTATGGGTTCAAGTCCCTTAATCCGCACCAAATAAAAACGCACTTGCCAGTGGCAAATGCGTTTTTTCTTTTTATTCAAGGAATTCCTTAATTACTGAAATCAATTTCGAAACATCAATAGGTTTAGTCACAAACCCGTTCATTCCGCTTTCAAATGCTTTTCGCTTATCTTCTTCGAAAGCGTTTGCCGTCATTGCAATAATTGGAATTGTCGAAGCTACAGGATTATCCAGTGTTCTTATCTGTCTTGTCGCCGTATATCCATCCATTCTTGGCATCTGAATATCCATAAGAACAATGTCATACTGTCCCTCTGTCATATATCTAACCTTCTCAATTGAAATATCACCGTCACTTGCAACATCCACTTCAAATCCAGCCTCAGTAAGGATTTCCTTTGCTATTTCCTGATTGAGTTCGTTATCCTCAACAAGAAGAATTTTCCTTCCAGTAAAGTCCTCATCTCCTGTGAGTTTTTCCGGCATCTCCTCAGCTCTATATGGGTTGACAAGAACATCCCTAAGTTCTGACAAGAAAATCGGTTTGGATACAAATGCAGTAACACCTGCCTCCCTGGCCTCATCTTCTATATCAGACCAGTCATATGCCGTCATAATAATTATCGGTACTGAATTGCCTATGACTTTTCTTATTCTTCTTACTGTTTCTATTCCGTTAAGATCCGGCAGCTGCCAGTCAATTATATAGACCTTGAACTCATCTTTGCTTTCATATGCATCCTTTGCTCTTAATACGGACTCCTTACCTGAAGTTGTCCAGTCAGAACGCATTCCTACATCTCTGAGCATCTTGCTGACATTTATACATGTGTCAACGTCATCATCAACAACAAGTGCCCTGTTTCCTACGAGCTCAGGGACAGGCCCTACTACAACCTTTTCACCGCTTAATCTGCATTCGATATTTACAATAAATTCTGAACCTTTGCCTTTTGAGCTGTTAACTTCAATTGTTCCGCCCATCAAATCAACTATATTTTTGGTTATAGCCATACCGAGTCCGGTACCCTCAATACCTGAAACAGTTGATGTTCTTTCCCTTGTAAAGGATTCGAAAATATGATTCTTGAATTCTTCACTCATTCCGATTCCGTTATCTTTAATTCTGAATTCGTAATGGGCATAACCTGATCTGTCACAGGCTTTCTGAATAACTCGAATGGCAATGATTCCGCCGTTTGGTGTATATTTGATTGCATTACTTACAACATTCAGAAGCACCTGATTCAGTCTGAGTTTATCAATTATGATATCCTCGTCGACAACATTTGATGTGTCTATATAGAGTTCCTGACTCTTTGCTGTTATGCTTGACTGAAGGATGGTTCTCAAATCATGGAGGACATCCGGAAGATGCGTTTTCTTCTCGTCAAGTTTGACCTTCCCTGACTCAATTCTTGACATATCAAGGACATCATTAATCAAAGAAAGAAGATGATCTGCCGATTTTGAGATTTTCTTAAGATATTCAAGAACCTGTTCCTTGTTATCAATATGAACGCCGGCAAGTGCGGTAAATCCGATAATTGCGTTCATCGGAGTACGTATGTCATGAGACATATTATTAAGGAAAAGTGTCTTTGCTCTGTTTGAATGCTGTGCTGTTTCAAGTGCATCAGCCAGAGCTTTTTTTGCTTCTTCTTTGTCAGCTACAATCTGGTCTACGTTCTTAAATCCTACTACAGTTCTGAGTTCATCTCTGCCATCTGAAATCTTGACGATATGAGCAGCATAGAATTTTGTTTCATTTCCGTCATGCACCCTGTAAGTGAACTCATAAGTATTTTTATCTTCAAGTTCTTTCTTTACATTTTCAACACTCATACATTCGAGGAAATAATCAATATCCTCAGAAACAACTCTGTCATTTGCATAACCTTTGAGTCCCATATAATAAGGAATCTTGCTCATTTCCTTATTGATTCCGGTTGGAACAAATCCCTCGAGTTTGAAAATAAGTGCACTGTCACTTTCAGGAGATGCAATGAAAATATCCAGGTAATCGCTGCTGACTGCATCAATAATGTATTCCTTTTCTTTTGTGAGTTTGTTCTCAGCAATCTGTGCATTAACAAGGATTAAAGCATCAGTAGCCTTTTTATTTCCTTCTTCAGCCTTTTTGTTAAATTCTTCAACTAATGAGCGCTGTTCCTCAGGATAGTCATTAGGATTTAAGTATTCAAAAAATTCTGTCATTCGAGTCTCCAGTATATTTATTTTGATAATTGTTTTTCTATTTTTGCTATTTTGATTGCTTCAACAAGTACATCCGAAGCAAAATCGATTTCCTCAAGTGTCGGTACGGACGGTGCAATTCTTAAGACTGCATCCTGATCATCATGTTTATAAGGATACGGAGCACCTGCTGGGGTGAACTTTACGCCGGTTTCCTTAGCGATTTCAACGATTCTCTTTGCGCAGCCCTTCACTTCAACTGTAATGAAATATCCGCCCTTCGGTGTTGTCCATTTAACATCTTCGTCACCAGTGAAAGCTTCTGAGAGTTTTCTTTCGAAAAGTTCAAATTTTGGACGGAGAATTTCGGCCTGTTTTGCCATAATCTTTCTGACGTTAGAAAGGTCCTTCATATATTCTGCGTGCATTACCTGGTTAACCTTATTAGGACAGATTTCCATAAAGAACATTTTCTTTAAAATGTCCTGGAGGTTTTCCTCAGAAGTTGCAAGACATGACACACCGCTTCCGCCGAAAGTAATCTTTGAAGTTGAAGCAAATTCATAAACCATATTTTCATTGCCGTGTTTTTTAAGCAAATCAAAAATGTTTTTAAGTTTGTCATTCGTGTCATAAAGAGAATGAACACAGTATGCATTATCCCAGAACACCCTGAAATCTTTTGCAGCAGGTTTTAAAGCTGCCATTCTCTCAACAACCTTATCTGAGAAAATAACGCCTGTCGGGTTTGAGTATTTAGGAACACACCATATACCCTTGACTGCCTCGTCTTTTACAAGTTCTTCGACGATATTCATATCAGGTCCGTCAGAAAGCATCGGCACTGTTATCATCTCTATACCGAACTGCTCGCATATTGCAAAGTGACGGTCATATCCCGGTGCCGGACATATGAATTTTACTTTTTCAAGTTTATTCCATGGTGTCATACCGAGAATACCGAACTGCTCTGCGAAATGGAAAAGAGTGTACATGATGGAAAGACTGCTTCCGTCCCCTACCATTACATTTTTCTCATTCACATCAAGCATTTCAGCAAAAATTTTCTTCATCTGCGGAATTCCGCCGAGAGGGCCATAGTTTCTTGCATCACCTGATTCAAGAATGTAATTGTACTTACCTGCATTCTCAAGCATTGGCATAGCCAAATCAAGCTGATTCTTTGCAGGTCTGCCTCTTGACATATCAACTGATATACCTTCTTTCTTAAGTTTAAGAAGGGATTTGTTTTCAGCCTCAAGCTGAGATTCAAGTTCTGATACTGACATTGATTTGTTTTTCATATATTTACCTTCTTCATGACTACTCTTCTTTATTCGGCCTAACATGAATTCTGATAGGCGTTCCCGAGAAGTCAAAACTTTTTCTTAATGCGTTTTCAAGATATCTCTTGTAACTGAAATGCATGATTTCAGGATCATTTACCTTCATTACGAATGTAGGAGGCTGAACAGCCACTTCGGTAACAAAGAAAATCTTGAGTTTCTTTCCGAGATGTGACGGTGGTTCCTGAATTCTTATTGCGTCACCGATAACTTCATTAAGAAGACCGGTCTGAACCCTTCTTCTGGAGTTTTCGACAACCTTTCTGCACATAGGAAGAAGATTATCGACTCTTTTCCCTGAAAGTGCTGAGATATATACGGATTCAAAATAGTCCATATACTTAAGGTCTTCCCTGAGTTTTTTCTCGTACTCGTTTATTGTGTGGGTATCTTTATTAACAAGATCCCATTTATTCATGACAACAACCGATGGTTTTCCTTCATCGTGAACGATTCCGGCGATTTTGACATCCTGTTCGGTTATTCCTTCATTGGCATCGACAACAATAAGAACAACATCTGCTCTTCTTATTGCAAGAATACTACGTATTACCGAATATCTTTCGAGGTCTTCTGTAACAGCTTTCTTCTTCCTCATACCGGCTGTATCTATTATCAGATATTTGTCATCACCGATATTGAGTTCTGTATCGATTGCATCTCTTGTTGTTCCTGCTATATCAGATACAATACAGCGGTCATAACCAAGAAGTTTGTTTGTGATTGATGACTTTCCGGCATTTGGTTTACCGACAATAGCTATTTTTATTCTTTCAGGTTCATCATCCGGGACCACAACAGGGACAACTGCCATAAGTTCATCAAGAATATCTCCTATTCCCTTGCCCTGTTCGGCTGACACTGCATGAGGTTCACCGAATCCGAGTGAATAAAAATCATATGTCTGTTCAACTTCATTATTGTCGAGCTTATTAACGGCAACTATTACAGGAAGTTTGCTCTTTCTTAAAAATGAGCATACGAGTCCGTCATCAGTTGTGAGACCTGTTTTGCCGTCAACAACATATAAAATGGCATTGGCCATATCAATTGCTATCTCAACCTGTGTTTTGATGTGATTCCACATCTCGTCATCACTTTTAAGTTCAAGGCCGCCGGTATCAATGAGCGTAAAAGCTCTTCCACACCATTCACAGTCAGCATAAATTCTGTCCCTTGTAACGCCAGGTGTATCCTCAACAATGGATATTCTGGACCCTGCTATCTTGTTAAAGAGAGTTGATTTACCTACATTTGGTCTTCCTACAATTGCAATTAATGGTTTCATATTTACCTACTCTTCAAACTCTCTGATAATTGACTGAGGAATCTCAGAACCGTTATGCGGTGTTACAATTACCGGTGCACCGAGTGCATCAGAAAGTTCTTTTACTGTTTTACTGTCTAAAAATGCATCTGAAAATTCCCTGAGCATATTGTCCGGAATCACGAATGCATCGTGTTTTTCTTTTATCTGTTTGATCATGTCTGTTGCAGTAACGAGTCCGGCAACTGTTACGGTTCTTCCGAAGAAATCGTTTTCAACTGCATATACTGAACATTTTATGTTCAGCTTCTTTTCGAGTTTTTCTGTCATTGTTCTGAAAACAGGAGCAAATGATGTACCTGTAATAAATCCGATACTCTTATTAAGATTCATCTGAGGAGCTTCTTTTAACGAATACTCATAGTTATCCTTGAAGTCCGCTATAAGTCCTACTCCGTTCTCTATCTGGTCAAAAGCACCATAATACGATGAATCAGGAACATCCAATCCTGCTTTTACATAATATTCATCACTGCACCAGCAGAAGCCGCCGAGTTTTTCATGGAGACTTTCAACTAGTTTAATTGTTTCCTTAGCATTCTGCTCATCTACAGGTTTTATCTGGCTGAGCTCAGATCTGTGCATTGTAAGTCCTACCGGAACAACGGCGCATGTTTCAACACCTTTGATTTCAGAAAGTTTCTCTATGCTTTCCTTTAATACTTCCCCGTCATTTATTCCCGGACATGTCACTATCTGTGTGTGCATTTTAATTCCGTTATCCCCGAGCTTTCTCATTATATCTATGAGCTTTTCGGTATGAGGGTTTTTAAGCATGAACTTTCTCACTTCATTATCATATGCATGAACCGAGATATACATAGGGCTGAGTTTAAGTCTGATAATCCTGTCCACTTCCTCGTCAGAAACATTCGTGAATGTAATGTAACTGCCGCACATAAATGAGTACCTATAATCATCATCTTTTATATAGAGAGTATCCCTGAGTCCTTTCGGGAGCTGGTCAACAAAGCAGAAAATGCAGTGGTTTTTACAGATATGCGGTTTCATCTCATAATCAAATTCAAGGTTTAACTGTTCGGTTTCTTTTTTTGATACGTGAATGATTTTTTCCTTACCGTCCCTGATGATTTTGACATCGAATTTCTTTTCATTCTCAAAATAAAGAGCATCAAGTTCATCAATGAACTTATATCCGCCCATTTCAAGGATTTCATCACCGGCCTTCAGACCCTGCTTTTTTGCTGTTTTGGATAAATTAGTTATTTTCATCAAACCACTATATAGGAAGCGAGGAACTGAGCAATATTGTCAGTTGAACTCATTTCAACCCATTTTTCTCCTGCTTTTGCTATCTGCGAACCTTCTTCTGTATGAATTACTTTATAAAGTAATGCCACAGTATCGATAGGTTCTTTTGCCCTTAAAAGAAGTCCCTGATTCATAAGGTACTGTATGTCTTTTTTGGACTGTTCACCGCCATCAAGGACGATCGAAGGAATTCCCAGATGGAAGTTTTTGTATATTACCGACTGATCATATCTGGTTATTGCCAGATCACATACTCTCAGATACTGATCAACGATATCCTGGCTCTGAATGAAGAGTGCTGTCATTCCCTCGACCTTGTTTGCCCTTGCAGCAAGCTGCATTCTGAGTTTTGCATCATCACAGTAAACTGCAAGATTGACTATACCACCCTGATCAAGCATAAGACTGAATATTTCCTCAAGGATTTTTTTGTCCTTAAAGTTTATAAATACAGTTTTGGAATCCGGTAGACCCAGTTCTTTTTTTTCGTTAGTTTTCTCTTCTTCTGAAAGTTTAGTCATCTCATACGGAAGACCCATTGTCATGATGTCTTTAGATCTCAGACCCGTTCTTACAAGTTCCTGTTTTATGTCCGGATTCTCAACAATAATCACATTGGTTGAATCATCAAGAGACATTTTAGGAGCTGTGAACGTGTTCATAAGGTATATGACCGGAATGTGAAGTTTTGCCCTCTTCTTTGCCTCAATCATTGCATGATGGGAATAAGGAGTAAGACAGAGCACATATTCCGGTCTGAATCTCTTCAAGAGATTGACTATTCTCGTTATTCTCTTTGAGAATTTACTGATTTTGAAGAGGTCTTTTACAACTGATTTGTCTTTTGTTTCGAGAAGATACTGATACTCCTGTCCGGAATCCATGAGTCTGTCAAGCGTGGATGATTTTGTTGCCTTACCGAATCTTTCATCAGAAATAATGACAGCATTATGAGTGCCGATCTTCTGAATGGCTTCCTTAAGTCTCCGGGATTCGTTTCCAGTCTCATCCCTTGATGTGAGAATAAGAATTATCGGTTTTCTGAACATCCTATGCCTCTATTATCACCGGTACAATCACCGGGAATTTTCTGTCTTTATAAAACAGTTTCCTGACAGATTTTTTCACGGCAAGAGCCGTATCGCTTACATCATTTTCAAAATAGTCGGTGTTTTTTACTGTTTCCTTTACTATTTCCTCGATTCTGTCCTTTCTGTCCGGGTCTAACTGTATTCCCCTTTCGACAATTTCAATCGGTCCATCAACGCGTGCTTTTTTTGTGTCGACAGCACAAAGAATCATAAACATTCCGAACTGGGCAAGATTCCTTCTGTCAAGAATCACGCTGTCCCCGTCAAGTAATGTATCTCCGTCCACATATACTTCACCGCAAGGAATTTTTCTTGCAAGAACCATTCCTTTTTTGCTGACAGCAAAAGTATCGCCTATTTCAGGAATCTGAACATTGTTGTATTTTACGCCTGAGTTCCTAGCCAAATCCGCATGGATTGCCTGATGGCGATATTCTCCGTGCACCGGAAGAAAATGCTCCGGTTTAACTATTGAGAGCATATACTTTAGCTCATCTTCGTATGCATGACCTGAAACATGTATATCATCCATGACATCATAAATCACGTTGGCACCGAATCTGAAAATGTCATTAATGACATCATAAACATCCTTTTCATTTCCAGGAATAGGAGACGATGAAAGAATTACCACATCATCAGAAGACAAAGTGAATTTAGGGAATTCACCTTTTGACATTTTCTTTAAAGCTGAAAGCGGTTCGCCCTGTGAACCGGTGGCAAGAATAACTGTCTGATTCGGTTTGAGATTAGCGGCCGAATCCACAAGAACTCCTTTCGGAATATCAAGTTCACCGCAGTTGCTGGCAACTTCTACTATCCCCTTCATCGATGATCCGGCAAGAACCACTTTCCTCTTGTATTTTTTAGCAAGCCAGAGCACCTGCTGAATCCTGTAATTCGATGAGGCAAAACACGCTACTATAAGTCTTTTTGAAGAATTTTCGATAAAGCGATTTTCAAGGCCCTGATATACAAGTTTTTCAGATTTTGAAGAGCCCTTTCTCTCAATATTTGTGGATTCACCAAGCATCAATAAAACGCCCTCATTGCCTATTTGTGAGATACGCTTGACGTCTGTACGCTTGTTATCGATAGGAGACTTATCAAATTTATAGTCACCTGTAACAAATACAACTCCTAACGGAGTTTTGATGGAAAGAGCACATGCCCCTGCCATGGAATGTGTGACTTTAATAAATTCAACAGAAAAACTTCCTATACTGACAGTATCACCGGCTGATACAACATGATACATTCTGCTGTTTCTCTGCCCTATTTTCCTCTGAACAATGCCTATTGTAAGCGACGTTCCGTAGACAGGAATATTTCTGAAATCATCAAGAAAATACTGAAGCGCACCGATATGGTCCTCATGACCGTGTGTAAGCACAATACCTTTGACCTTATTTATATTCTGGCGGATAAAAGTGATATCCGGAATAATTGCATCAAGACCAGGATAATTAGAATCAGGAAAAGAAACACCACAGTCTACAATGATGATCTCGTCTCCGTATTCAACGGCTGTCATATTCTTTCCAATTTCACCTACGCCACCAAGAAATGAAACGTAGACATTTTTAGGTTGTTTGCTCATGTTACCTCGCGTGCGATATTTTAACAAATAACTATTTTATCATTAAATGACAACACAGGCAAGAACTTTAGGGGTTCAAAGAATTAACAAATAAATTCCACACGTTTAGATTGCCGTTTTGTGCACATCCGTAAAAATTTCATTGAGAAAATCAATATTAAAATCAACAACTTGCTTTCATATCGTTTACACTATCGCGCAATAGGTATAAAATATACAAAATATTAAAATTACAAGGAGACAATTATGAGAGTTTATAACTTTTCAGCAGGTCCATCCATGCTTCCTGAAGAAGTAGTCAAGGAAGCTGCCAAAAACATCGAAGACTATGCAGGATCTGGCATGAGTGTCATGGAAATGAGCCATCGTTCAAAATGGTACGATGCAATCAATACAGAATGTCTTGCACTGGTCCGTGAACTTATGAATGTTCCGGAAAATTATGAGATTATTTTTGTACAAGGCGGAGCATCTCAGCAGTTTGATGCAATTCCTCTTAACTTATTATCAAGTTTTGATGAAAAAGCAGACTACATTGTAACAGGAAACTTTGCAAATAAAGCTTACAAAGCAGCAAAGAAGTTCGGAGACATCAGACTTGTCGCATCATCAGAAGACAAAACATATACCTACATTCCGAAAACAACAAAGGATGATTTCAGAAAAGATGCTAAGTATGTTTATATCTGCGAAAATAATACTATTTTCGGCGGAAAATACTGGGAACTTCCGGATACAGGAGATATCCCGATTGTTGCTGACCTCTCATCATGCATCATGAGTCAGGAAATAGATGTTTCAAAATACGGCGTCATTTATGCTGGAGCACAAAAGAATCTTGCCCCTGCCGGAGTTACAATTGTAATTATCAGAAAAGACCTTCTCGGCAAAGCAAACCCACTCTGCCCTACAATGCTTAACTGGCAGACACAGATTGACGCAAACAGTCTATATAACACACCACCATGCTGGTCAATTTATATGATGATGCTTAACCTCCGCTACTTAAAGAAAATGGGCGGTGTCAAGGCAATTGAAGCTATCAACAGAAAGAAAGCTGCTATGCTTTATGATTTTATTGACAATTCATCATTCTACAATAACTATGTTGAAAAAGATGCAAGATCAATAATGAACATCCCGTTTGTATCACCTTCAGCAGAACTTGATGCAAAATTTGTCAAAGAAGCAGAAGCAGAAGGACTCGTAAGTCTTAAAGGACATAAACTTGTAGGCGGAATGAGAGCTTCTATTTACAACGCAATGCCTATTGAAGGTATTGAGAAACTCATCAGTTTCATGAAAAAATTTGAGGAAGAAAACAAGTAATTATGGATATTTTAAAATTAAACGCTATCTCTAAAGTAGCAAACGGAATTCTTGAAGGATACAATTTAACTGATGCTTCAGAAAATCCCATAGGGATTTTGGTTAGAAGTTTTAAAATGGCTGAATACGAAGTTCCAGCATCTCTTTTAGCAGTTGCAAGAGCTGGAGCCGGTGTTAATAATATACCGCATGATGAATATGCAAAAAAAGGAATCTGCGTATTTAACACACCTGGTGCAAATGCAAACGCAGTTAAGGAACTTGTTATAGCATATATGCTTACAGGTGCAAGAAACTTATATGAAGCTATGACATGGTCACAGAATCTCACCGGAGATGACATTGCTAAACAAGTTGAAAAAGGCAAAGCACAGTTCGCAGGTTCAGAAATCACCGGTAAAACTCTCTGCATTATGGGACTTGGTGCAATCGGAAGAAAAGTTGCAAAAGCAGCATATGGTCTTGACATGAATGTTGTAGGATATGATCCATATCTTTCACCAGCTGCAAAAGAAGAAATTCCTTTTGTCAAAGTCTACAATAATAAAGAAGACGCATACAAAGAAGCAGATTTCATCACACTTCATATGCCATTAACACCAGAAACAGATAAAATGGTTAATAAAGAATCCATAAAGGCAATGAAAGACGGTGTTATTATCATTAATGCTGCAAGAGGAGAACTCGTAAATATTGAAGACATTAAAGAAGCTCTTGCATCAAAGAAAGTAAGAAAACTCGTTTGTGATTTCCCTGATACAAATACAGTTAAATCTGAAGGTATTATTGTCGCACCACATATCGGAGCATCAACAGAAGAAGCTGAAGACAACTGCGCTGAAATGGCAGCAAAAGAACTTAAAGATTATATTGAAAACGGAAATATTAAAAACTCAGTCAATATGCCAAATATTTCTGTTGAAAAGACATCTGCACACCGCATAACCATTATCTCAAAGGATAACGGTTCAGAAGAATTCGGCGGAAAATCAGCAGCGAAAAACGGAATCAGATATACAATAATCGATACTGAAAACAGTGATATTACAATTTACAAATCAGAAAATATCATTAAAGCAAGATTAGTATATTAATTAATTTATTAATTAAACAAGGCAGATTTTTAAACAATCTGCCTTGTTTATACCCATATATTACACGTATCGTGTACTAATATTGTTGTACACGTATCGTATTTTTACAACAAATCAATCATAAAACGACCTTTAATATCACCCTTTAACAATTAATTAAAATAATGTATAATAATATATATTATTAAATAACGGAGGCTAACTATGTCGGACCTCAATTATACTGAAATACTCAAAAAATTAACCCTAGAACAAAAAGCAATGCTTTGCTCAGGTAAAACAAACTGGCTAACAAAAGAGATTGATGAAGCCGGAATACCATCTGTAAGAGTCTCTGATGGTCCTAACGGCTTAAGAAGAGAAAAATCCACCGGCGGAGTCAATATTATGCAGACGCCAGAACCTGCAACATGTTTCCCTGGAGCAGTAACAGCAGCTGCTTCCTGGGATGAAGAAATAGAAAAAGAAGTGGGTAATTCAATTGCTGAGGAAGCTCAGCAACTAGGCGTATCCACTGTGCTTGGCCCTGGCACTAATATTAAAAGAAGTCCTTTATGCGGAAGAAACTTTGAATATTTCTCAGAGGACCCTGTATTAGCAGCAAGAATGGCATCCGCTTGGGTCGGAGGCGTTCAAGAAAAGAATGTCGGTACTTCCCTTAAACATTTCCTTGCAAATAATCAGGAATACATCAGAATGACAATTGACTCAATTGTAGATGAAAGAACTTTAAGAGAAATTTACATGCCAGCCTTTGAATATACCGTTAAAAAAGAACAGCCTACAACCATCATGTGTGCTTACAACAGACTTAATGGTTTATATATGGCCGACAATAAGAGGATGTTAACCGATGTTCTTAGAGACGAATGGGGATTCAAAGGAATTGTAGTCAGCGACTGGGGAGCAACGAACGACAGAGTGCAAGGCATCAGAGCAGGCATGGATCTTGAAATGCCAGGAAACAAAGGCATTAACGACAGAAAAATTGTTGCCGCTGTAAAAGAAGGAAAACTCAGCGAGGAAGAACTCGATAAAGTTGTTCTAAGAATGATAAAATTTGCATTCGAATCTCAGGCTAAAGAAGTTCAAAATTTCAAATTTGATATTGAAAAACATAACGAAGTCGCAAGGAAACAAGCAGCTGCTGGAGCAGTACTTTTAAAGAATGACGGTACCCTTCCATTAAAGAAAGGAGAGAAAATTGCAGTCATCGGAAAACTTGCCGAACAACTCAGATACCAAGGTGGCGGATCCAGTCACATACTCCCTACAAAAATAACTTCATTTATAGATGCACTAAAGCAGGCAGGGCAGCCTTTTGACTACGCTGAAGGATATGAACTTAAAGGAGACGGCTACAAGAAGTCACTTATCGACAAAGCCTGCAAACTTGCAAAATCCAGCGATAAAGTTATCGTTTTTGTAGGATTAACTGATGCTTATGAATCTGAAGGCTATGACAGGCCACATATTGATTTACCTGAGTCACATAATATTCTTATAGATGAATTACTTAAAGTTAACCCTAACATCATAGTAATTTTATCAGTAGGTTCACCGGTAAAATTCGGCAAATGGGAATCAAAAGTTAAGTCAGTTCTTAACCTGTATTTAGGTGGACAGGCTGGAGGTCAGGCAGCATATGACCTCATTTTCGGAGATGTAAATCCATCAGGAAAATTACCTGAATCCTTCCCGCTTTCAAAGGAAGATTACATCGGAGACAAGTATTACAGAATGGGACCTAGAACAGTTGAATACAGAGAAGGAATTTATGTAGGATACAGATATTATGACACAGCCAAAAAAGATGTTCTTTATCCGTTTGGTTATGGACTCTCCTACACTACTTTTGAATATTCAGACATAAAACTTTCATCAGAAAATATTAAAGAAAACGAACCGCTTAAAGTAACGTTCAAACTCAAAAATACAGGCAGCAGAGACGGCGCTGAAGTTGCTCAGTTATATGTAAAAGACTGTGAATCAACCCTTTACAGACCTGAAAAGGAATTAAAAGGATTTAAAAAAGTATTCCTTAAATCAGGTGAAGAAAAAGAAATTACAATCGAATTAAATTCTAGAGCATTTTCATACTACAATACTGAAATCAGTGACTGGCATGTTGAATCAGGAGATTTTGAAATTCAGGTCGGAACATCATCAAGAGACATTAAACTTTCAGCAAAAGTATTTGTCGAATCATTAAATCCGGACGCACCTATACCGGATTATACAAAAACCGCTCCGGTATATTATGCAATCGATAAAGCAACCGAGATTCCAAAAGAACAGTTTGAAGCAGTATACGGAAAAGAAATGCCAAACAATGACCCGTTCAAGATTGGAGAAATCAGCGTTACAAACAGCATCGGTCAGTGCAACATATCAAAAGCAGGAAGAGGATTAAACAAACTTGCAATGTTCGGAGCAAAATTAGTGGCAGCATCTGCTGAAAACCCGGCAATGATAATTAACTCGGTAATTGATCTTCCTCTAAGAGCTATGACAGCTATGACAGGCGGAATCGTACCTGAGAAATCCCTCCTTGCATTAGTTGATATGGTCAACGGGAAGAAAGGCGGAGGAAGAAGATTTATCAAGGGCTTCTTCTCAAAGAAATAGTATATCTAAACGATTAAAGTCAAAAATAAAAGCGCTCAGTGAGCGCTTTTTATTTAATCAATTTATCAGATTACAGAGTCCACCCGAGTGCTGCAAATGCCATCTTCGGGTCATCCGTCATAATGCAGTCGGCACCATTATCTCTCAGTCTAATAACCGTTTCAGGATCGTTAATTGTCCAGTACTGAACAGCTATTCCTAAATTGTGCGCATAATTAATAAATGCAGCTGAACCGAGATCAAAGAATCCTTTTAAAAGTGGCGGAATCTGAAGTACTCCGAATTTATATTCTTTTTCAACGCCGTAAAGGAATGAGTAATAAACATTCAGAACTTCGACTATACTTGCCGAACGCACTACACCTTTTTCAACGTAATCGCTGTCAATATATTTTGTAATCTTATCGTGGAATGTACCAACAATAGTTCTGTCAAGAATTCCGAATTCATTCATGGCAGCATATAGTTTATCCATTGAAATCTTCCCGTTTTCATTATTATCCTTGATTTCAATTATGTAGTGCATCGACTTATCAGGTCTTTCGCTCTCAACATATTCAAGCAAGTCATATAAAGTAAAAATACCTATCTCTTTCTCTTTAATCTGTGCAGGCGTCATATCATAGTGATATGGCATTTCATTTGTCTCCGGATCAACGAAGTTATAACCGAAATTTACCGTTTCGAGTTGTTCAAGTGTCAAATCACATACTTTAACTCCCTTAAAGAACAATTGCTCACCATTTGAAGTTCTGCCGAGTTCATGGTCATGGAGAAGCACCAACTGCCCGTCTTTAGTCAGGTGAAGGTCAAATTCCAGCACATCAACTTTATAGTCAGTAGCTTCAAGACACAGTCTGAACGCTGCTTTTGTTTCCTCTGGTTTTAATCCTCCGCCAGCCCTGTGTGCAGAAAGATAAAGACCATCATCAATAATATACTGATTGTCAGAATCAGCCACTTTACTGACTTTCCTGTCTATGCCGCCTGTTAAAGGCATAATGATAATATTTAAAACAAAGGCAACAGCAAGGATAAGAACTATTATCATTCCGAAGGTTTTGTTGAATTTATTTATTCGCAACTCTTCAGCTTTTGCTTCTAATGATTCATTAAGCAGAACATTGTATCCGTTTACTGTTGTTCTGCACATTTTCTTATTTTTCAGTGTTTTCATTTAAGCCTCCGGAATTATGATATATCAAATTTTACAATTGTTCAATATTTCATATTGACAGCGATTGACTAATAAATTTATTTTTAATAAAATTATCTATGATAATAAAACCAAATGAGGTAGATATGAGCATTTATTTAAACGATTTACAATCAAAAGAAACAGTTCTTGCCAACATGGAAAAAATGAACAGCTTTGGATTAAGACTTACCGGTTCAAAAGGTCAGAATGACTTCTGTGCATGGCTTAAAGAACAAGCAAAAGGCATGGGATACGAAGTATTATCCAATCCTTACAAATTCGACAAATGTGAATTCAAAGACTACTCGTTAAATATTGATGGCGAAGACTATCACATCTCTTCTCCATTCCCATATAGTGGACTCACTCCTGAAGAAGGCGTAACAGCAAAACTTACAAAGGTACACAACCACCCGCTCGGATTCTTAAAAGCAGCAGGAAAAATTGCAGTTGTAAGACTTAAAAACATCTCAATCATGAGCAGTAAACTTGCATTCAACAAGAAAAACTCCATGCCGGAAGGTTTAGCAATTGAAAAGAGTTATAAAGGACCGGTTTCCACATCTTTTGTAAAAACTCTTCTTACTTTCTGGGCACCAAAGCTCTGCGGACTCAAAGGTATGATCTGTATCTGGGAAGGAATGTCCGATGAAATGGTTGAAGGACAGGTTCTCAACTTTATCTTAAGTTACCTCAAAGTTCCAATGGTCTGGGTAAATGAATCAACAGGCAAAAAGGTTCTTGAGGCAGCAAAGGCACACAAGAAAGCAACATTAAAACTTACAGGTTCTATTGATGAAGCTGATACAGAGTCATTCTGCTGCATCTTAAAAGGAACAGACACAAGCACAAACGAAGCAATTATCGTTAACACACATACAGACGGATGTAACTTCTGTGAGGAAAACGGTCCTATCGGTATTCTTGCGCTTATGGATTACTTCAAAAAACATCCGGCAAAGAGAACAATCATATTTGCATTCGTAACAGGACACTTCCGTCTTCCTAACTTCCGTATAGGAAAGATGGCATCAAACCAGGCAACAGGAAGATGGCTCAACGACAATAAAGCTCTCTGGAACGGAGAAAAATTCAAAGCAGTTGCAGGATGTTCAGTTGAGCACTTAGGCTGCACAGAATGGAAAGACGTTGACGGTAAATACACTCAGACAAATCCTATCGATATTGAACTTGTTTACACAGGAAACAAGAACGTCGACAAGATTTACTATGAAGCTCTTAAAGACAGAACAATGGTAAGAACAATTACAGTCAAAGGTCACAACACAATGCACTTCGGCGAAGGTCAGCCACTTTCAAAGAAACATATACCGGAAATTGCACTTGTTACTGCACCAGATTATCTCTGTGCTGTTGACCCAACCGGAAATATGCATATGGACAAATTCAATCTTGATCTTATGTATGAACAGATTCAGACTTTCATTAACTGCGTAAACATTCTTGACACAAAGACAAAGAAAGAAATCGGAAAATCAAAAGCATATTCATTCGGTCTCGGAAGACTCAAATAATAAAAAGAAATCAATAATTTAAGGAGCAAATTTTGCTCCTTATTTTATGCAAAATTTCTTTTAATTTAATCTTTATTTAATAAAATATATCTAAACTTTAGAGTATAAAATATAAAATCGAGGCAATTATGGACGATTTTAATAACTTTTTTGATGATCAGAGAGATAACGAGCAGCATGAAAAGACTCCTATCTATCACACACCGGAACCGCCGAAAAACAATAATTCGACCGGTACAACCATTGCAATAGTATTATCTGTTGTAATGTGTCTTGTCGTGATAATCAATGTCATAGTGCTCGCTTCCCTTAAATCTCAGATTGCAGACAAATATGCTGCATCACTTTCAAGTGCAGCAAGAGCAGAATATTACAATGCAATTAACGATGTGCTTGATGACAGTGATATTGTTTCAGATGTAAAGGATGTGGCAGCAGAAAAAGCAGCAGCAGCCCTCACAACAGAAGTAGGACAGGTTGCAAATTCACAGTGCGCTATGTCTGTTGCAAGAATTTACATGTACACAAGTGCTTCAGCAACAAAATCCAGCGGACTTGCCACAGCATTTCTTATTACTGATGCAACTTCAGAAAGCCCTGAAAGATACCTTGTGACAAATGCACACTGTGCAAGATATATAAAAAAGACAGAAACAACACACCAGGTCGGATGGCAGATTTTCTCTGATATTTCCTATGCATGGAGCGGATTTGAAAAAATCACATGTTTCTTTGAAAACGATGAAACTGCATACTCGGCTGAAGTTGTTGCATACGGTTCATATGAAGACACCACATATAAAGATGAAGCAACATTCTATGGTATCTCCTATCCAGCTGTTGAAAACAATCAGGCCGACCTTGCTATATTAAAAATTACAGGTACTCAGCCTTCAAATACTGAACACCCTTCTTTAAAAATTGTATCAGAAACAAATTCACCTGTAAGAGGCACTGATGTCGCTATTATCGGCAATCCACAGGGCATCGGAGAAACTAACAGCATTGCAGTCGGAGCAATTTCCCAGGTCGGAATTACCATTTCCTCATGGGGTGCTGGTTCATTCGTTATGACAGATGCTGCTGTTAACGGAGGAAACTCAGGCGGTCCTATGATTAATAAATCCGGTTATGTAGTCGGAGTCGTTGAGTCAAAACTTGTTTCAACAGACATTGAAAACATGGGATTTGCACTTGATGCAAAAACTCTGAACAGTTTCATTCAGTGGGTACAGACTCAGAAAGGAATATCAATTAATTACACTGTAATTTAATCAGTACTATTCAGTCATTTATACGTTGAAGGCCTTGATATGATTTATCGAGGCCTTTTGTTTCTTGTATTAATAAACAATTCAATATCGTTTTTATTTGTATATGCAGAGGAGTCTATTATTCTGTCAGCAGCATCTTCAATATCTAGGCTGTGATATGCTTCATATGCCGTATAGAGTTCTTTCGGGGATATCATTCTGTATACCTGTTTTGGTAAAAGGTTGTGATTGATAACCATTACCGCAATAAGATACCCCATCCAGTACATAACAGCTTCAGGATAAATTGTCTTACCAACAGTTAATTTTTTCTCTTTTGCTAATTTTTCATACAGATATGGAACATCATCAGCTGAATAAATAAAGTTTATACTGCTCATTTGTAACGCAACTTCTGAAAACAAAAACTGTTTTACAAAATGTGAAGATGCACAATCATTCTTTTTACAGGAGTATTCAAACAGAGATCCGTATATTTTAGCTATGGATATTACATTATTATTAATCATTTAACAGTTCCTCAATATATTTTCCTTTACCTGCAAATTGTCTTTTTGCGAGAACTACTTTATCCCTTCCCAACTTAGAATTAACTTCTCTCTCGGATGCATATTTTTCTTTCTCAGATGTACAGACATAACACCTCTCCAAAAATTCAAGGTTATTTTCAATTATCGCATCATTTAATATTACATACTGTTTTCCTAATCTATTAGCACTAAGAGCATATACACACTGAGAATTTGTTATTTCACCATTGATAAAATCATTCATAATTGAATACATAGTATTATCTGCAATCGGAGCAATAACAATATCCACACCTTCTAATTGCTCCAGCAATGCTTTAATTCTTTTTGAATTTTTATATTCTTCGAGATTGCCTCTGAAATATGCAATTAACAGCATCCAGTCTTCATTTACACTGTATTCTCTTATTTTTATATTATTCAAATCTTTGAGTTTATAAATATAAACTGATGATTCTTTATAAGTTGATATAAAAGCAGCGGCCTGTTCAATAGAAGTTCCGAGATAGAACCCTTTCCCGAAATCCTTTTTAGCGCCACTATACTCTACAGACGGATTACCAATAATTTCATTCTTCGCTCCATGAAAGAGTATAATTTCGTTTTTATTCTCATCAGATTTATATAATTCTTCTTTAAGCTTATTAATATAAATTCCTTCTTTATATATAAGTTCATATATATTTTCTAAATTCTGAAAAGATAATTCTGATGACTTATTCCATCTTGAAAGTGTCATCCTTGAAATTCCAAGTGAACAAGCAATGTCGTTATCGCTTTTATGAGTAATCAGCTTATAATACTTTAAATCATCATTATACCTAAATCCCATATAACACCTCTTTTCTGATTCTATCAATAGCATCAAAAATTGTCAAGTATGAATGTAACAAATGTTACACTCTATGTTGTAACAAATGTTACATCCTATGTCTAAATAGTAAAAGAAAAAGACCAGCGACTGGTCTTTAAACGTAACTGAAACAATTCTTAATATTTTCTAATTGCAGCAACGGCTTTGACATATCCGCACATTACCATTCTGTCATACTGATATGAAATCCAGTGTTCGTAATCGTAAATCGTTTCAAACTCTTCAAACTTAATTCCGTTTGCAATATCAGAAAGGAGCTGCGCCTCTTCTTCTCTCATTCTTGAAAGATAACCATCAGCCTGTTCCTTAACCCAGTTTGATGTCTCATCGTCACCGCAGTAGAAAATATATACCTGGCGCTCAACATCATCTACGGTTAATGTGGCAAGAATTATGCTTGTTACATTATGACCGTTGTTTAAAGAACCGGTTATAGGAGAAGATCTCTCATACTTATAAGTTCCGCCGAGTTCATCAATTCTGTCTTTAACATTCTTTTCTTTCAGACCGATTTTAAGACAGCCTGTAAGCGTTACTGCCAGTACGGAAGTAACAAGTATAAGTGCCGTTATTAAAATCAGTGCTTTTCTTTTTCTCATAGTTTTATTATATAAAATAATGCTTCAAAGTCAATATCACTTACTTACATTGACCTTAATCTGTTAACTGTTTTTATCAGTTCGTCAGCTGCAGTATCCGCTTCCTCTTTTGTATTGTTTTTACCAAAGGTAAATCTTACTGAGCCGTTTGCCGTTCCTGCGTTAAGTCCTATGGCCATTAAGGTTCTTGACGGATCCACAGAGCCGGATGAACATGCTGAGCCTGAAGATGCAGCAATTCCTGCAAGATCAAGCGAAAACAGCAGAGATTCCCCTTCAATACCTTTAAACGAGAACGATGCGTTGTTCGGCAGTCTGTCATTTCCGTTTTCAGGTCCGTTATATATGACGTCACTGAGTCCGGACATAACTTTATTAACAAAGTAATCTCTTAAAGAACTGATATATGCACTGTCTTTTTCAATATTATCAATTGCTTCCTTAAGTGCAGCAGCCGTCCCTACGATTCCAGGAGTATTGGTTGTTCCTGCTCTCTGAGCTCTTTCCTGTTCTCCTCCGTTTAGAAATCTGCCGATTTTAAGGCCGTCTCTTTTATAGAATACACCGACTCCTTTCGGACCATAGAACTTATGGGCTGACATAGAAAGCATATCCACCCCGAGCTCTTTAACATTATAAAGTACTGCCCCTGTTGCCTGAACTGCATCCGTGTGAAAGAGAATTCCGTGGCTGTGTGCTATATCACAAAGCTCTTTAACGGGTTCAATGGTGCCTATTTCGTTGTTTGCAAACATTACCGAAATAAGTATTGTATCTTCTCTTATTGCGTTTTCAAGGTCCTCTGGCGAGACAAATCCTTCTTTGTCAACCGGAAGATATGTTATCTCAAATCCGAGTTTTTCAAGTTCTTTGCAGGATTCATATACTGCCGGGTGCTCAACTGATGAAGTAATAATATGTCTGCCTTTTTCTTTAAGTTCAAGTGCAGTACCTTTTACAGCCCAGTTATCCGACTCTGACCCGCATGAAGTAAAATATATCTCGCTTTCTTTTGCCCCTATGCATTCAGCAATTGTTTGCCTTGATGCGTTTACCGCTTTTTCTGCTTCCCTTCCGAAATTGTGCTGTGATGAAGCATTACCGAAAAGTTCGGTAAAATAAGGAAGCATTGCACTTAATGCTGTCTTTGAAAGCGGGGTTGTGGCTGCGTGATCGAGATATATTCTTTCCATTATTTTCTGCAGCTTCCGTCAGAAGTGATTACATACTTGACTGATGTCAGTTCCTTTAAGGCAATCGGACCTCTTGCATGGAGTTTCTGAGTGCTTATGCCCATTTCAGCTCCGAGCCCGAACTCAAATCCGTCAGTAAATCTTGTTGATGTATTGACATAACATGCAGCAGCATCAACATATTTTACAAAATATTCTTCAGAGAACTTATCATTTGTAAGAATTGCTTCACTGTGCTTTGTGGAATATTTATTAATAACCGAAACAGCTTCCCTTACACCGTTAACAACCATAAAAGATATCTTGTATCCTAAAAATTCAGTTGCAAAGTCTTCTTCGGATGCCGGAATAATTCCTTTTTCGATATTAACAGACTTTAAATCTCCGACAATTTCAACATCTTTTGCATCTTTTAAAGCTCTGAAAATAACAGGAATAAACTTTTCCGCTATCTCCTCATCAATAAGGACGTGCTCAAGAGCATTGCATGTCGAAGGTCTCTGACATTTTGCATTAACGATGATTTTGACTGCTTTTTCAAGGTCTGCCGTTTTTTCAACATATGTATGGCAGTTTCCGCCTGCGGAAGCAATAACCGGCATTTTTGCATTTTCAAGCACAAAGTGCTTG
The DNA here is from genome assembly GCA_024405515.1 of Clostridia bacterium. Classification (GTDB taxonomy): domain Bacteria; phylum Bacillota; class Clostridia; order Christensenellales; family CAG-917; genus CAG-475. The sequence goes on along the minus strand of JAKSOR010000005.1, from coordinate 21,340 downwards.
AGTCCCTCACCGCCTCTTGGAATAATTACATCAATGTATTTATCCTGAAGAAGCATTTCCTTTGAAGCCTCTCTTGAAATATCATCAATAAAGCCGATAACATTGCTGTCAAAACCGAGTTCATCAATGGCATTTTTCATTACAAGATAAAGTGCCCTGTTAGAATTAATTGCTTCTTTACCGCCACGGAGAACAACACCGTTACCGGACTTAAGGCAGAGAACCGCGGCATCAACCGTAACATTCGGTCTTGCTTCATATATAATGCCGATTACACCCAAAGGTGCACGCACTTTTTTGAGGTAAATACCGCTCTCTCTTGACCATTCATCAACAACTTCACCGACCGGATCAGGAAGAGCAGCTATCTGTCTCAATCCTTCAGTCATCGTTTTGATTCTTGCATCATTCAGTGTAAGTCTGTCAATGAAAGTCTGATCTTTACCCTGAGAAAGTGAAAACTCAATATCTTTTCTGTTCTCGGTGAGCAGATCAGCCTTAACTTTATCAATAGATAACATATCAGCAATCTTTAAAAGAATGCTGTTCTTCTCTTCTGATGTATATCCGCAGAGACTGTATGAAGCCTCTTTGGCCTTACTGCAGACCGAAATAACGTCAATCATTAGTCTTCGTCTTCCTCTTCATCGAGAATTGCATTATGATAAATGTTCTGAACATCATCATTATCCTCAAGTGCGTCAATCATCTTGATGATTGTAGCCTGCTGTCCGTCGTCAAGTTCCACATAGTTATCAGGAACAAGTGATGATTCTGCTGATTCAACTTTGATACCTGCATCCTCGAGTGCTTTTCTCACATCAAGAACTGCTGCGGCATCTGTGTATACTTCAAAGACTTCCTCATCATCTGAATTAAGGTCATCTGCGCCGGCATCAAGAGCTGCCATCATGAGTGTTTCCTCATCTGTTGATTCTTTAAGTACGGTAATAACACCTTTTCTGTTGAACATGAATGATACACATCCTGTTGTTCCCATCGAACCGCCGAACTTATCGAAAATATGTCTTACATCGCCTGCTGTTCTGTTCTTGTTATCAGTAAGAGCCTGAACAATAATAGCTGTTCCGCCTACGCCATATCCTTCATAGGACATTTCTTCATAGTTGATTGAACCGAGTTCACCGCTTGCCTTTTTGATGCTTCTTGCAATGTTATCATTCGGCATATTGTTATCTTTTGCCTTTGCAATAACCTGTGCAAGTTTGCTGTTTGAGTTAGGATCCGGTCCGCCCTCTTTTACTGCAACAGCCAGTTCACGGCCGATTTTTGTGAAAACGTTAGCTCTTGCTGCATCTGTTTTTCCTTTTTTCTGTTGGATATTGTGCCATTTGCTATGTCCGCTCATTTTCTTTCTCCTATTTAATTTGATACATTGCAACAGCTGATGCTATTGCAACATTTAATGATTCGATTCCGTTATGCATCGGGAGAGAATATGTTTTCTTAGCAAGGCCAAGAAATTCATCCCTTACCCCGTGTGCTTCGCTCCCGGCAATAAGTAATACCGGTCCTTCAACCTTCTTTTCAAGAATGTTTTCCCCGCCCATATCAAGAACAATGCTTTCGGTTGAACTGATAAGTTCTCTTGCCTCGTCTATGTCAATAACATACGTATTGACCCTGAAAAGGCCACCGAGTGTTGCTCTTACGACTTTCGGTGAATAGATATCTGCGGTATCAAGAAGATACACATCCTTAAAATCACACGCTGCAGCACATCTGATAATTGTTCCGATATTGCCCGGGTCTGTCACACAGTCAAGAAGAATGGCGTTTTTCTCAGGCATACTGAATTTTTTATCAGGAATCCTGCAGACGGCAAGAACTCCGTAAGGGGTTTTTGTGTCCGACATATACTGCATCACATCATCTGTTACGCAGTACACCTGTGCGCGCGTATTAAATAAGCCGGAACTCTTTTCTGATGAGAATATGGATGATAAATCATCCATTCTCTGTTTAGTCGCGAAGATATACTCCACTGCGACTGAATCCGGCATATCTTTCAGAAGGTTTATACCTTCCGCCAAAAACAGTCCCGTTTCATTACGGAACTTTTTTTCCTGCAAGGACTTTGCCAGTTTCACGAACTGGTTTTTGGTAGAAGATATAATATCTGTCATAAAAGTAAAAACGGCTCCCACTCTCCCCGTCTAATACGGACATCAGGAGAATGAAAACCGGAAAATTTTATTATGCTAATGCTTTCTTTGCCTGATCGCAGAGTGCTGTGAATGCTTTCGGATCAGAGATTGCGATTTCGCTTAAAACTTTTCTGTTGAGGTCAATACCTGCAACTTTTAAACCATGCATTAATGTTGAATATGACATGTCGTTCATTCTTGCTGCTGCATTGATACGTGCAATCCAGAGTTTTCTGAAATCACGCTTTTTCTGTTTTCTTCCGACATATGCATATACACCGCTCTTTAAGAGCTGCTGTTTTGCTACACGGTAAAGGGCATGCTTTCCTGCATAGTAACCCTTAGCCATTTTCATTATTTTTCTACGCTTTTTAACTGCTGTAACTGCTCTTTTAATTCTCATAACTCAGGGCCTCCTTATTTGTATGGTAAGATTTTCTTGAGTTCGCCTGCTCTTGTTTCATCGACATACTCGATTGAACGAAGCTCTCTCTTTCTCTTTGTTGTCTTCTTTGTAAGAAGGTGGCTGTGTGCTGAATGGCCTCTCTTATAAAGACCGTTTGCTGTTACGTGGAAACGCTTTTTAGCGCCACTGTGTGTTTTTACCTTTGGCATAGTTGCCTCCTATTTCATGCCTGCCCGAAGGCTGCTGTATTTTTCTTATTTTTTAACCGGTGCCGGAGCAAGTACTGCGAAGATATTTCTTCCTTCCTGCATTGGCTGTTTTTCAACAACTGCGCATGCTCCCACAAGTTCGATATACTGTTTTACAATGTCCACTGCAATTTCCGGATGGGCCTGCTGTCTTCCCTTAAGTCTTATTGAAGCTTTGACCTTATTTCCTTCTGCGATGAATTTCTGAGTCTGAGATGCAAGTCTTGTCATATCGCCGATATCGATAACTGCCGAAAGTCTGATTTCTTTGATTTCAACGACTTTCTGATTTTTCTTGGCTTCCTTTTCTTTCTTCATCTGATCATAGCGGTATTTGCCATAATCCATGAGTTTGCAGGTTGCAGGATTGTTATCTCTTGCTTCATTAACTTTGCAGAGATCCATGCCCTTTTCATCGGCTATCTGTCTAGCTTCCTGTATGGAAATAATTCCGTACTGTGTACCATCATCACCAATGAGTCTGACTTCGCGGTCTCTGATCTGTTCGTTAATCAGTAATTCTCTCAAACGCTATCTCCTAATAAAATAAAATGTCGGGCAAAGTTCCCGACACACAAAAATTTTAACTGCCATGCAGATAATTTGTTATTTGTGAGACCATTTCGCGACTGCTTATGGTGAAAGGGATTCCTTTGCTTGCCTATAAATACTAACAAATCACTGTTTTTTAGTCAACAGAATTAAACTGCATTTTACATTTTTGAGTTAAATATCTTATTTATATAAGTATTTACTTCATAAAGACCAAGTTTTTCAGAGATATCAAGCGCCTTTTTACTGTAATTATCAAAATATTTTTTTACAGTTTCTTCACCGAACTTATACATGGATGCCTCATCATGATCCGAAAGATCATCATATAGCTGGAATGCCCTGCCAAAAGAAGTTGCAAGAGACTCAATTTCAGGGAATGCTTCGCCCCGGAAGTCTTCGCTGGCTATTAAATAACCTGAAACCACAGATGCATAGATTAAGGCCCCGGTCTTATTATCATACATGGAAAGATAATCATTCTCGCTTATAAGACTGTTTTTGTTCACATCCACATACTGCCCGTCAAGCATTTTAAGAGCAGCATCAGCAAGAACTTTTCTTACAGATTCATACTTAACGGATGCCGAATATTTAAGCGCGCTGCTTAAAAGTCTGTCCCCTAAAAGAACGGCGTTTGCTTCCCCGAATTTTATATGGGCGGATGGTTTACCGCGTCTTATGTCATCATCATCCATACACGGAAGATCATCATGAATAAGAGAATAATTATGGATACTCTCAATCGAAAGCGCTGCCGGCATTAAAAGAGAAAGTTCTGTTTCAGGATTAATTCCTTTGCACACAAGAAACATAAGGGATGGTCTGAGCCTTTTCCCGGCATTTAAAAGAACATACTTTTCCATTTCGGAATATATTCCCTCTGTTTTCTCAAATTCTTTCTCAATAAGTGAAAGAAAAGTGCCAAGTTCGATTTCTTTGAGTTTCATATTATGATTATACCAAGTTTAACTCAGAAAATAAAGGTGCCGGGAAAACCGACACCTTAAATCAAAGATTTAACTTAATTATTTGATTTCTTTTGTTGCAACTTCAAGAAGTGCTTTTGCAATGAAATCTTTAACGGTCATTGTTCCGATATCACCTTCAGAGCGGTGTCTTACAGATACGATGCCCTGTTCTGCTTCCTTATCGCCGATAACGAGAACATACGGAACTTTGTCAAGCTGTGCTTCCCTTATCTTCTTTCCGAGTTTTTCTGATCTGATATCAGCTTCTGCCCTAAGACCTGCTGCCTTTAATTCAGCAACAACTGCCTTTGCATTTTCTGCTGTTCTGTCTGTAAGTGATAAAACTCTTGCCTGTTCAGGAGCAAGCCACATAGGGAATGCACCATTATATTTTTCAATAAGCATTGCAAGTGTTCTTTCATAGCAGCCGATAGAACTTCTGTGAATGATATACGGTCTTGCCTTTTCTCCGTTTTCATCGATGTAAATCATATCGAATCTTGTTGCAAGTGAGAAGTCGATCTGAACTGTGAAGAGAGTGTCTTCTTTTCCGTGAACGTTTTTGCCCTGGATATCAAGCTTCGGTCCGTAGAATGCTGCCTCGCCCCATTCTTCCGAATAAACAATTCCGAGGTCATCAAGAATCTTTCTCATTGCGCCTTCGACTTTATCCCATTCTTCTGCTGTTCCTACATATTTGTCAGGATTTTTCGGATCCCAGCGGGAGAAACGGTAAGTTACATCGTTTTCAAGACCGAATACCTTCATTAAGAAGACGATAAGGTCAACAGCACCTGCGAATTCTTTTTCAAGCTGATCCGGTGTACATACGATATGGCCGTCTGCGAGAGTGAACTGACGGATACGTGTGAGTCCGTGCATTTCGCCGCTGGCTTCTTTTCTGAATTCAATAGCTGTTTCGTTATATCTTACAGGAAGATCTCTGTAACTCTTGAGTCCGTTTTTATAAATTGTGAACTGAAGAGGACATGTCATAGGACGGAGTGCGAGAATTTCATCATCCACGTCTTCCTCACCGATATAGAACATTTTGTCTTTATAGTGATCCCAGTGACCTGATGTGATAAAAAGATTGTTCTTTGTCATAATAGGAGTCTTTGTTAAAAGATATCCTCTTCTTTCTTCTTCGTCTTCGACGAAACGCTGCATGATCTGAAGAATTTTTGCGCCCTTCGGCATCATAAGAGGAAGTCCCTGACCGATATTTTCATCTGTCATGAATAATCCGAGGTTTCTTCCGACTACGTTATGGTCTCTGAGTTTTGCTTCTTCAAGTTTTGCAAGATAATCTTCAAGATCCTGTTTTTTATCAAATGCTGTGCCGTAGATTCTGGTGAGCATCTTGTTCTTTTCATTGCCTCTCCAGTATGCACCTGTTAAGGATGTGAGTTTAAATGCCTTTACCTTACCTGTTGATGTGAGATGAGGTCCTGCACAGAGGTCAATGAAATCTCCCTGTTTGTAGAATGAAATTTCCTCTCCCTCAGGAATATCAGCAAGAAGTTCAACCTTGTAAATCTGTTTCATCTTTGCAATCTGTGCTTCTGCATCCTTTCTTGACATAACAATTCTTTCGATAGGAAGGTTTGCCTTGATGATATTTTTCATCTCTGCTTCGATTTTATCGAAATCTGCCTGTGTGATAGGAGTTTTGAAATCAAAATCATAATAAAATCCGTTATCAACTGCCGGCCCGATGGCAAGCTGTACTGTCGGATAGATATTCATAACAGCCTGAGCAAGGATATGGGAACAGGTGTGTCTGTATACCTTCCTGCCTTCTTCACTGTCAAAAGTGAATACTTCGAATGAACAGTCTTTGTCGATAATGGTGTTCATAGCAGCGAGTTCCCCGTCAATTCTGCATACGACAGCAGCTCTTGCGAGTCCTTCACTGATCTGTTTTGCTGCTTCGAATGCGCTCACTGCACCTTCAAGCTGCATTTTGCTTCCGTCTTTAAGTGTAATTGTCATAAATCCCTCCACGCAATCAGCCCTACAAAAAGCTGTACGCGTATATTTTATTTACACCCAATGGGTGTATTGCTTATTATAGTTTTATAGCCATAAAAAAGTCAATTGCTTACTTAGTCAATTGTCTGTTCATGAAATCAAGAATATCCTGGTATACAGTCTCTCTGTCTGTTTCGTTCAGAATTTCATGACGGTCATTTTCATAAAGCTTAAGTGAAACATCCGTAAGGCCGGCTTTTTTAAGTCGTTTACAGATGAATTTAGGCATCTTCCCTCTCTGTCCTGCTGTATCATCACTTCCGCAGAATATTCCCACAGGAAGGTCTTTTCTTATCTTTTTCAGGTTTTTCTTTGAACCTGTATCTGCCAGCATCTTAAGAAAACCGTAGAAATATGAGATTGAGCTCTTTCCGCCGGAAAGCGGATCCTCCTCATATGCTGTTCTTATATCCTTGTCTTTTGTAAGCCATGCATGAGGTGCTTCGTTTTTATCCGGGAAACTGTTGTTTTCAGGCATTCCTACCTTACATTTTCCAAAAATCAGTTTTATCGGCCAGAGTGCAATCTGCGCGATTCTGCATACAAGATGCGGAGCACCGCCGGTACCAGTCATGACACAGGCCTTAATTCCTGTATCAAACTCAATGAATCTCTGGGCAAGGCAGCTTCCGTAGCTGTGCCCGAAATAAATAATCGGAAGATTCTTATGTTCTGCTTTAAGACATTCATTAATAAGAAGTTCGTCTTTGACGGTATCACCAACGTATTCACCTTTGCACCAGCCACTGTTATTGTCTGTTTTCCCGTAACTTCTGTGGTCTGTTCCGAATACAATGTATCCGTTTTTATTGAGAAACTTTGCAAAATCATCATAGCGTCCGAGGTGCTCACTCATTCCGTGGCAGAGCTGGACAACACCTTTTGGATTATCAACATCTTCCCAAAGGTAAGCTGAAAGTTGCTTCTTATCAAATGTCGTAAAAATAAATGTTTTCATATTACTTTATCACAAAACTTAATGTGTGTTTCTTTAACGGATTTATCTTATAACGTTTCTTTGTGCATGCAAGAGCAGGAATATCACCGCCGACTCCTCTCTGAGCACCGTCAATATATGCCTCAACAATATCACCGTGTCTCAGCTCATGGGCATGAGTTGCAAGATCCAGACTTTCCTGTGAATAATCATGAACCGAGAATTCAAAAGGCTTTTCGACAGATTCAAATCTTAACCCGTCTGTTCCGACCTCAAAATATCTGCAGTCAGTATGATTTCCGTTTTCCTGAGGAACAAGATAATCGTGTTCAAAGTCACTGATATGACCAGAGTAAATTCCGAGTTTTGCTGCTGTTTTTCTGTCACAGTAATTCTCAAAAGGTCCCCTTCCGAAGAACTCTACCTTATCGTCACATTCAAGACCGCATCTGAATCCAAATCTCGGAAGTGAGAAGAAATTCGGTGAGACTTTCATTGACACTTTTATTCCGTCGCTGACAGCTTCATACTTTGTATGAAGGTAACCGAATTTGATTCCGGCGCTCCAGTCTATGTCAACACAGTGATCATTTACTGTCATTTTTGTTTTAACAAGAGTATTGCCGGTGTTTTTGAAGAAATTCTTACCTAAAAGATCCTGACAGAACTTAGGAAGCTGAGGAGAAATATCATTATCAATCTGAGCTCTCCAGAAATTCGGTTTCAAAGGTGAAGAAAGTTTTTCTTCTCCGTTCTTTTTAAGGGAAACGATATATCCTGTATCTTTGTCAACAGTAGCAGAGATATGACCCGATTCAATAATAACTGTGCTGTCTTCCTTAACTACTGAAACGCCATCAGGAGATACCGATTCCTTTGCTGTATAATCTTTTATTACAAGCTGCTCTTCAGCAGCGATATCTCCTTTTGAATATACATCCGTAAAATAAAGGCTGAGTGCATAACAGTTGATGTATACTTCACCATCTTCAGGAATATCAAACGTAATGTCAGTTTCTCCCTTTTCTCCAGGAAGAATATGAGGCATATCTGTCTCAAACTCCTTTTCTACCCTGCCGTTGACAACAAGTTCCATCTTAAGTGAAAACATTTCATCAAGAGCTCTGAACATATATTCGTTCTCAATGACCACTTTGTTTTCCGAAAGATAAAACTCTACCTGCTGATATACTTTTTTGACTTCATAGAATGCAGGATTAGGAGACCTGTCTGCCCTTACTATACCGTTAAAGGCAAATGTACCGTCATTAGGTTTGTCGCCCCAGTCTCCGCCGTATGTATATTCAGGATTCCCATCCTTTCCGATACGCTTAATTGACTGATCAGCAAAATCCCAGATATATCCGCCGCAGAGCCTGTCGTGAGCCTTGAAATGTTTCCAGTAATCAGCAAAGTTACCAAGGCTGTTACCCATGCAGTGTGCATACTCGCACTGAATAAACGGTTTGTCTTTATACTGGGAAGGCATAAGAAGATGTCCAAGCGGTGCCCATAAAGCAAGAGAATGATTATGTGCCCTGTTTTCGGCAATTTCCTCCATCTGCTCTTCTTTAGTATACATTTCACTCATTATGTCCGTAGTTTTTAAATAAGCATCCGGTTCATAGTGAATAGGTCTTGTCTTATCAAGCATCAGCGCGGTCTTTTTCATTTCCGGGAAAGCCTTCCCGTTACCGCTTTCATTTCCGAGTGACCAGAAAAGAATGCATGCGTGATTTCTGTAAGATTTAACCATTGACTCCATTCTTGAACAGCACTGCTCCGTCCATCTCTTTGATGATCTAGGAATAACGGTTGCACATCCGTGAGTCTCAAGGTTGTTTTCAGACATTACCATAATTCCGTATTTGTCACAAAGATCATAAAAATGACGTGAATTCGGATAATGTGATGTTCTTATACTGTTAACGTTATTCTTCTTTAGAAGAATAATATCCTTTTCTGTATATTCTTTCGGGACTGCATGACCAAAGTCAGGATGGAATTCATGGCGGTTTACACCACGGATTTTGAGTTTCTTTTTATTAAGAAGAATATACGGTTCCTTTCCGTCAACAGACGGAACTATCTCGATTTTTCTGAAACCGTATTTAAGATTTCTCTGGTCAAGGAACACTTCCCTTCCGTCTATTCTGCATGTAAGTTTAAGCTTAAGGTCATAAAGATAAGGATTTTCACTGCTCCAAAGGACAGGATTACTGATACGGAGACTGAGATTATATGAAAGATGTTCCCCGTCATCAAGTGAAAGTGCATTGAAATCCTGTGAGTCAATAATGACGCCGGATGTGTCTATAAGAGCAGCCGTGACCTTGATATCATCATTTTCCGTATTTTTTACTGCAAAAAGACTGGACTCAATCTTCACAGTTGCACTGCTCATATCATCACTGAATTCACTATATGCATATACGTCCTCGATTCTGCATCTCGGAAGATAAATCAGTGTAACATCCCTGAAAAGTCCTGAGATTCTCCACATATCCTGGTCTTCAAGATAACTTCCGGTTGTATATCTGAAAACATTGATTCTTACAGTATTTTCCCCTTCTTTAAGGTACTGTGTGATATCATATTCCTGATAATCAAATGAGTCCTCTGAATAACCTACAAAAGAGTCGTTAATATAAAGCTCCGCTCCTGAGTTTGCACAGAAATTAATATGAACCGAACCGTCAAATTTTTCGTATTCAAATTTTCTTTCGTACACGCCGCACGGATTTTCCCTTTCATTGATATGCGGTCTTCTGAAATTTTTGGAAACAGGATGCGGATATGATATGTTTGTATATATCGGTGTGCCGTATCCTTTCAGCTGCCAGTTTGAAGGAACATCAATGGTATCCCATTCTGTTATTCTGTCCTCAACAAGATCCATGGAAACATAATATTTAAACTTCCATTCTCCGTTAAGACTGACAGTTTTTTCATTCCCTTCTTTATCAACAGGAAAACCTGCCCCGTGCTTTGGACAGACATTTACCTGGTATATATCCGGATTATTAAAATAATTTTTCATCGTTTTACTCTACTGCAAATAAAATTCTGTGGCATCTTGAGCACTGTGTGAAAGTTGCCCCTGATTTAAGAATGTTTACTGCTTCTTTTTCAAGGTCAATTCCGCATTTCGGACAGAACTCAGCACCTTTTTCAGTTGAAGCGGCAAGCGGATATTTTGCGGCCTTTGTCTTTTTAAGTTCCATATATGCACCCATAAGTCTTTGATCTACGGTCTTCGCTATCTCCATCATCTCAGCCTGTATCGGTTTTCCTTTAGCCATAATCTGATTCTTGAGTTCATTTTTCTGAACAGTTGTTTCGTTAAACATTACTGTTGCCTGCTTCTGAAGATTTATGTTTTTATTATATTCAAGATTTATCTCTTCCATTCTGCTGGCACTTAAATTAAGTTCTTTTTCTGCCTGAGAAAGTTTATCCTGAAGCTCTGAAATTTTTCTTGTATAAAAATCAATATCAGCGATTGTCTCAGAAGATGCAATAATATCATCGAATTCTGAGAGTTCCTCATTTATGCTTTCAACTGATTGTTTGAGTGTATTGTATTTTGTAAGGATTGCATCAATTTCAGTTTCGTATGTGTCAATGTTTTTCTTTGAAAACTCAAGTGCCTGTGTTGCTTTTCTGTTCTTAACACATACTTCACTGTTGTTAAAATCATTCTGGAGCTGATTGAGTTCCATGTCCTTTTCCTGATATTTCATAATACCGTCAAAATTCATATTATACCTCCGCCATACTAAATGGACATTTTTGTTCTGATTTAATAACTTTTACGTTTTTATCCTTTAATAAGGATAAATATATGTCTTCAACTATTATTTCACTGAAATAATGTGAATATTCAATAACCGGAAGATTATCTTCAAGTGCTCTAAGATAGTTATGATGTTTTATATCACCGGTAATAAAGCAGTCTGCATTTTCTTTTGCGTACTCATAGTCCTCATTATCAAAACCGGCACCTGAAACCACAAAACATTTCCTAACTTTAATATCAGCATCCCCTATGTATTTTACTGACTTATCATTAAGTTTTCTGCCAACAGCCGATGCAAGATCTTTAAGACTGATTTCATCTGTCTCAAAAAGATATCCCGCATTAGCCTGGATTAAATTCCTGCCACCGAAAAGTTCTGCAAGTTTATAGGAAATTCCGCCTTCAGTGATATCAAGATTTGTATGGGCCGAATAAACAGCAATATCGTTTTTGATAAGGAAAGAAATAAGTTCTCCTTTAGGTTCATCACTGAGAATTCTGTTTACCGGATCCCAGAAAAACGGATGATGGGTCAGAATGAGATTGCACCCGTTTTCTTTTGCTTTTTCTGCAACATCAAAAGTTAAATCAAGGCACACTGTCACGCCCGTGCACTCATTTTTGTCAGAACCGAGCATGAGACCGACTTTGTCCCACTCATAAGCAAGTGATATCGGTGCAAAATCTTCAACTTCTTTAATTATTTCACTGATTTTCATTTCTTTCTCCTAATGCTTTTCTTAGAAGGTATGTTTTTTCTTTAAGGTTCTCAGAGCCTGGATTATCCCTGAGCAGTTTTTCAAGGATTCCGAGATCCTTTTTTCCGTATATACCGAAAGCCTCACTGGTTTTGTAAAATGCTCCGAATCTTATCTGCATTTGAGAAAGACTTTCCTGACCTTTTACGCTCTTTATTACAGAATACCTTTTGCCTGCACACTCCAAATCCTCATCATACACAATTTTCTGTCCGGTCCCTGAAAGTGCTTCCCTGACCTTTTCAGGATGTGTATTTGCCGAAAGAATAAACTTATCAAACGACTTACCGCTTTCATATGCGCGGCAGATGATTTCTGAAATCACATCACCGCCAAGACCTGCAATTATCACGGTTTCGGCTTCTTTGTCTGAGACTTTGTCGAGTCCGTCACAAAGTCGGCATTCCATAAGTTCTTCACATCCGTTGGTAAGAACAAGTTCTTCTGCCTTCCTTAACGAAGGTTCGGATATGTCAGTTGCTATTACTTTGGATGCCCTGTCCGTGCTTACAAGGTAATAACCGAGTTTCCCGTGATCACATCCAACATCGGCAACTGTGCCGTAATCAACCAGTGATGCGATTTTTGTCAGTCTTTCATCAATCCTAATTGGCATCGTAATAAATATTGAGATCCTCAAGACCTAAAATCTTCAGATTTTTAGGATTTCTTAATTTCATAATGGCCTTGCTTTCTATCTGACGGATTCTCTCTCTTGTGACACCGAATTCGGCACCTATTTCCTCTAAAGTTCTCGGTTTCGAATCATCAAGGCCGAATCTTAATCTCAGTACCCTTTCCTCTCTCGGTTTAAGATTACTCAGTACTGCACAGAGTTCTTCCTTAAGAATTTTTCTTTCTACTTCCTCAGATGGTGAAGGATTATTATTATCCGGTATAAAATCACCGAGATGACTGTCTTCTTCCTCGCCTACAGGGCTTTCAAGAGAAACAGGTTCAATTGCAATTCTCTGTATTTCAATGACTTTTTCCTCTGATACGCCGAGATATTCTGCGATTTCTTCAGTGCTTGGTTCACGGCCGAGTTTCTGAGTCAGCTGTCTTGCTGCTCTTACCTGTTTATTAATGGTCTCTACCATATGTACAGGAATACGGATCGTTCTTGCCTGGTCTGCAATTGCCCTGGTTATAGACTGACGGATCCACCATGTTGCATATGTTGAGAATTTGTACCCTTTTGTGTAATCAAATTTCTCGATTGCTTTCATAAGACCGATATTTCCTTCCTGAATAAGATCAAGGAACTGAAGGCCTCTGTTTACATATCTTTTTGCGATTGAAACTACAAGTCTTAAGTTGGCTTCAGCGAGTTTGTTCTTAGCTGCCTTTTTCTCTTCTTCTGTTCCTGTTTCAATCTTCTGTGCAAGAATAATTTCCTCATCTGCAGAAAGAAGAGGAACCCTTCCTATATCCTTAAGATAAATCTTAACAGAGTCATCTACGTTGCTTTCAATATCTGTATCAAGATCCTGTAAATCCGTCTCATCATCCTGGATTTTAATATTATTCTTAGCAAGTTCATTAAAGACGTTATCGACTTCTTTGGCTGAAAGACCGTAAGTCTCAAGTCTTGTCATTATCTCATCCTGAGCAATAACACCGCCAAGTGATTTGGCGAATTCAATTATGCCGTTTATTTCATTTGTCAGTAATTCAGATTTTTCCATTTTCATCTCCAATTAATCGAAATTATCGTATCCAAGCTGTTTTCTGAATTTAGGACTCCTAAGTTTCATTAATGCTTTGTTCTCAATCTGACGGATTCTTTCTCTTGTGACATTGAATTCCTTACCGACTTCTTCAAGAGTTCTTGTTCTTCCGTCTTCAAAACCGAATCTTAAACGCAATACTTTCTGTTCTCTTGCGGAAAGATCTTCCATTATTTTTTCAAGCTGGGCTCTGAGCATCTTTCTTTCAGCTGCTTCTGCCGGTGAAATGGCATTTGTATCCTCAATAAAATCGCCGAGATGGCTGTCTTCCTCTTCTCCTATCGGGCTTTCAAGAGAAACAGGGTCCTGGGCAATCTTCTGTATTTCACGTACTCTTTCCTCAGTGACACCGAGATATTCAGCAATTTCTTCGGAACTAGGTTCACGGCCGAGTTTCTGAAGAAGCTGTCTTGTGGCCTTTACCTGCTTATTGATTGTCTCAACCATATGTACAGGAATACGGATTGTTCTTGCCTGGTCTGCAATAGCTCTCGTTATAGACTGACGGATCCACCATGTTGCATATGTCGAGAATTTATATCCTTTTGTATAATCGAATTTCTCAATCGCCTTCATAAGGCCGATGTTTCCTTCCTGAATAAGGTCAAGGAACTGAAGACCCCTGTTTACATATCTTTTTGCGATTGAAACAACGAGTCTTAAGTTTGCTTCGGCAAGTTTGTCCTTTGCTTCCTTTTTCTCTTCGTCTGTTCCTGTCTCTATCTTCTGGGCAAGAATGACTTCCTCATCTGCGGAAAGAAGAGGTACTCTTCCGATATCCTTAAGATAAATCTTAACAGAGTCATCTACGTTGCTTTCAATTTCAGTATCAAGTTCCTGTACTGATTCTGTTTCATCTTCCTGAATTTTGATATTGTTCTTGGCAAGTTCATTAAATACATTGTCCACTTCCTCAGCGGAAAGCCCGTAAGTCTCAAGTCTTGTCATTATCTCATCCTGAGCAATTACACCGCCAAGTGATTTGGCGAATTCAATAATGTTATTTATTTCGGTTTTAAGAAGTTCTGACTGTGCCATGTTTTATCTCCTAAATTTTATCTTTTAAATCTGTTGAGTGTTTTTTGCGTTTTAAATCCTGTATTTCAATCTGCAGAGGTCTCTTTTCTTTTGAATCCGTGATTTTGTTAAGCTGTGACGACAAAGCATCTATTCTGCCCTGGATATAATCATTTGCAATTGTGTTAAGGCATCCTAAATAGTATTCTCTGTCTTTTTCATAAGGGTTAAACTTGAGCGAGATATCAAGGATTGCCGTTATCTCATCATTGTTTTCAATAGTGCTGAACATCAGTCCGACATTGAAATCGGTGCCCTTTTCAAGATTAACAGCGTAGTTGTAAATTTCTTTATGGGTTGCATTATTAAACCATAATGGACTTATTTCAGTAAGATTCACATACGGTGCATTTGTCATTATTCTGTTGAGTATGAATCTTGATGCCCTTCTGTTTTTAGCCTCATCGTTATCAGGAGCAATTTTCGGTTTGGCTTTGTCATCCATATTGACCTTAACTCCTGAAACTGCCGATTTCTTTATTGCATCCACGGAAACACCGCTGAGACCCGAGACTATTTTTGCATAAACTTCAAGTCTTGCCTCATCATCGGCAAATTTTTTAAGAACCTTTACCGCATTCTGTACATATTTTGCCTTCCCTTCGGTTGTTTTGAGATCAAAGGCAAGTTCACAGAGTTTTAACTTGTATTCGGTTATTGATAAAGCTTCTTCTTTCTTTTTAAGATAATATTCCTTTCCGTGATTCTTTATTGCCTCATCCGGGTCTTCACCGTTTTCAAGGGACATAACTTTCACATCAAATCCGACACTGTCCAAAATGTCGATATTCTTAAATGTAGCTTTTCTCCCTGCCGAATCACCGTCATAACACACATATATCGTGCTGACTATCTTCTTTATTTCCCTTGCCTGGCCTTCTGTGAGAGCTGTTCCCATACCGGCGACGACATTATTAATACCTGCCGTACCGAGGGCAATGACATCCATATATCCCTCAACAAGAATCAGATCCTGAACAGGGCCAGCAGTCTTTCTGTCTCTTTTCACAAAGTTAATGCCGTACACAAAATAGCTCTTGTTAAAAAGCGGTGTGTTTGTTGAGTTCTTGTATTTTGCAACATCCATGGTTTTGTCTTCACCGTGATATACACGTCCGCCGAATGCCACGACATTGCCCATTGAGTCGATGATAGGGACAATAACCCTATTTGCAAACATATCTGATGGTTTATCGACATTTGCTATAAGACCGCATTCCTTGATGTCTGAGAGCTTGAAACCCTTATATCTGAGATATTTCGGGAGAGTTTCGTAATCAAGAGACACTCCGAGTCCGTAGCGTTTTGAAATCTCATCGTTTATTCCTCTTGATTCAAGATATTCCCTTGCTTCTTTCCCCTTAATCTCATCAACAAGATTGCCTCTGTAAAATTTTGCAGCCTCAACCATAATCTGTTTAAGAACATCACTGTGAGCTTTTTTCTTTTCGGCCTGAGGGTCTTTCTTAAATTCAGGGACAGGAATATTTGCCTTTTCAGCGAGGATTTTTATTGCCTCTCCGAATTCAATGGATTCGATATCCATAATAAACTTAATGGCATCTCCTGTAGCCTGACATGCAAAACAATGATAATAGCCATCCTGTTCATTAATTGCCATGGAAGGGTTCTTGTCTGCATGGAACGGACATACACAGAAAAATCTCCCGCCCTTTTTCTGGACAGGAACATATCTGGAAATCGTATCCACAAGATTAGTCCTAAGTTTCAGTTCTCTTAAAAAATCCTGATATTCATCACTTGGCATAATTCTGAAAATTCTCCTCACTTATATATACGAATAAAAAAGCGAATATCCTAATATCCGCTCCAAAAACTTTAATATTTTATATTAAATAACTGTAAAATCTATTTTTTCTTCGGTTTTGAATCGTTTACTCCGTAGTAATCTTCAAACTGTTTTTTCGAAAGCATATTGTTTTTACCGTTAAACTCTTCATATTCCTTTTTTCTGAAGGCTACGAGTTCCACCGGTTCAAACAGACATCCGAAACATAAAAGAATCTCAACAAGAACAAGAATCAGGCCTTTTTTGACTCCGAGTTTTTTAATATTGAAGTAAAAGACGAATCCGAATGCAAGAAGTGACACGAGTAAAATCGCGACCCCTACCATACTGCCGCTGACAAGCATGAAAATGGAGAAAATGAATCCTGCCAGTGCAAAAGCACATACCAGTCCGCTTCCGTAGATTTTGACACCGTATGTATCAACATAATGTTTATGGACAAAGTGCGTAGCCACTATTTCGAC
The DNA here is from genome assembly GCA_024405515.1 of Clostridia bacterium. GTDB lineage: Bacteria > Bacillota > Clostridia > Christensenellales > CAG-917 > CAG-475. The sequence continues at coordinate 4,386 of JAKSOR010000005.1, read as the reverse complement.
TACGCCCACAACACATGCAAGAACTATTAAGAAAATTATTAATCCCTGTGACAATTAATACCTACTTTTTATTTACTGGAAGGTCTTTTGATACTTCCTTAGATTTTGATTCAGCGGCTAATTTTGCTGCTTTTTCTGCTTCCATGTTGGTTGATTTCTCAAGACTCTTAGTAAGATCTGCCTGATTTACCTGAGATTTGACTTTTGTCTCACTTATATAATTAGAAATCGTATCATGATACTTTTTAACTGTATCCGTGAGTGGCGACGCCTTCTGATATTCCTCGTTGAAAGCTTTTTCTGAATATCCCCTGCTAATTACTGCTTTTTTAAGCTGGTCTATGACCTTATTGGATAAAGCATTCTTGATAGGATGAAGGATACTGTAATTCTTCGGCTGTTCGCTTTTTATCTCCTCAGCGGCTTTGATAACCTGTACCGATTCTGTTAATTTCTGTTCATCAGAAAGTTTTGACTCACTGTATGAAAGTGTTTTCTTATCCTTTCCGAAATTAATTGTCTGCGGTTTTTCCCCGTAATAATCAACGCATACAGGAACCTCGATTTCATCAGGCTTACCTTCAAAGAATTTTACGGTCGGACATCCGTCGAAAATTCCGTTAATCTGACGCATGGATGCTTTGAACATCTTTGTTTCCTTGTCCTCAGCATTTCCCCTGAATCCCCAAGGAATATCTTCGGCTGCAGAATCAACTATCTTCTTCCCGTATTCATCCTTCTTTGTCTGAGGAAGCGCACTGACAAATTTGTCAACTTCTTCCTTTATTCTGTTTTTACCCATTCCGCCGTATTCAAGGAACTTAACTGTATTCTTTGAATACAGAGACTCGGAAACTCTGGTAACAAATCCGTTATACTCATCAATCGAAGTCTTAAACATGTTTTCGAAATTATCCATACACTGGACAATATCTGTTTCTCTGTCAGACTTTACATGAGAAAAGACTGCTTCCTTCAGTGCGGAAAAATACAGTCTTGAAAAGGCATCTTTATATTTGTCATCGTTCAAACCTGAAAGGACAGTCATGAATCCCCTGTTAAAGTTTTCCTGACTGAATGATGTCCCTTCCTGTTTATTAAATTCTTCTATTGATACAGGCATAATTTCACCTTTTTTAAGTTTTATACCAATATTCTAACTTTCACACTATGACAACATAAAGACAAATAAAAATATTTTTTAATTTTTTTTCGGAGGAGCAATCTGTGGCTCATCTATTTTCAGATTTTTGCTCTTTACCTTAGTGTCTGCGGTCTTTGCAGGCTCTGTCTTTTTGTTTGTGAGATTTGTTTCTTTTTCTATTTCCGCTTTTTTCTCCGGAGAAAGCTCTTTTTTATTAATTCCGTCTATCTCTTTTTCTGCATCCTTTGAAGCCTTTAATATGTCTTCGGCCAAAACTTTTGCACGCATTTTATCTGCAAGTTCAGGATCGATAAGCTCATTGCTGATAAATCTTTCTGAAATGCCGGCTTTCTGTACAAGGAAGTTCTGGAATTCATTGATTTTTTCAAGTTCATCTCCGTGCATTAATTTGGAGATTGCACTTCTTTTATCATAAATTTCCTTCATTCCCTTTAAGAGATTTACTGCAAGGAAAGCCTTTGACTTATTTTCACCAAGATCATTCTTTTTAACCTTAATTGTTTCAAGAGGTTTGTCGTATGTTCCGCAGTAAATCCATTTTAATGAATAGAATGCATTTTCAAAAACCATCTGATTCTTAAGTTCATTAAAGTTTGAGTCACTCATTCCGAGATGGTGATGAAGTTTTGTGTCTTTAGGAGCCTTGACTTTTGTAATCTTATCAGCTTCTTCAAGTGCAGATGTGATTTCTTCGTCAGTATGAGTAAAGAATTTATTCGGAACGACATTTCTTAAGAAATAATGTGCGACTTTCTTGCATGAATCTTTGAACTGTGTCATGTTGGACACTTTGCCCTTTTCATCAAGAGTTATCTCCATTAAATCGAACATCTCTCTTTTATGAATTTCATTCATAAGAGAAGGATCAAAATCATAATATCCTGTCGGAGTTGATGATGTTTCGGTTCTGAATGCTTTTTTGAAGAAATTACTTATAAGGTTGTTATCATAATTTGTATAATGCTCAACAACAAATCTTCCGAAAGTTCTCTGTCTTCTCATATATTCTTCGACAGGATCCTTTTCATTAGGATCAAATTCAATGAATTTTGACCAGTAGTAATCCTTTCCCTGAATATAACCGTCCTGCTGCATATCAGAAACAGGTCCGCCGCCTGAGGCTTTCTTAGGTTCCTGAGGTTTGACGGCTACAGGTGCAGCTTTTCCCTTTGCGCCTTTCTTTGGTGCTTTTTCTGCAGCACTCTCCGTGACAGTTTCCTGAACTTTAACCGGTGTCTTACCGTTTGCTTTCGGTTCTGTTTTGACCGGAGCTTTTTCTGATTTCTTTGCAAGTTCTTCTTTTGCAAGATCGTAGTTACGCTTCTCGCCTATACTGTGCATAAGATTATCGAACTTATGCATAATATCCTTTCCGTCAAGAACAGGCTGTTTCCCTTCTTTTTCAAGTTTCTTTTTGGCTTCTTTCTTCATCTCGTCCATAAAGATTTTCAGAGTACGCTTGTAATAATCCTTGAACAGTTCAGTGGTAAGCGGCTGATTGTTATCATTAAAGCCAAGATGGGCCTTGTAGATTTTCATATTCTGTTCGGAATCATCAATACCCATTGCCTTAAGAAGAGCTCTTAAGTTCTTATCAATTTCTTTTGGCTTAAATTCGTAATTTCCGTTTTCTAAAAATGATATATCCATATTTCACCTATTATTTGCCTTTACCTGAGACCTGAAGGTTGTTCGTTTTCTGGATATCAAGTTTTTTCTGTACAGCCGGACTCTTCATTTCTTTTGGTACATTTACAAGATCTTTGGAATTATCTGCTTCAGGGACTGAAATCTGTTTTCTCATTCCCTTCACATGCTTTCTTACTAATTCGTCTTCTTTTTCTTTTCTTTCTTCGAAAGATTTAATTTCCTTCTTTGTTTTTTTAGCAATATCGTCAATGGACTTTGCGTCTTTATCATACTGCTCTTTTACAGGATCCTGAGTATCAGGAGCTTTAAGCATCTGGGCTATTACTTCCCTGTCATAACCTTTTGCCTCGAGTGCCTTCTGAGTGCTGTCGAGAAGTTTTCCTTCTCTCCTGTAAAGGATAGGATGTGCAAATCTGAAGCCTCTTGTCCTGTTATTATGGACATCATTAAGAGCTTTAAGTTTGGCGATTGCCTGAGATGCCTCAGGGCCCTGAACGCTGCTTTCTTTATCAGCTGCAGGAACTTTTGCAACCTGGTCTTTAAAGTTCTTAGAGAACTCAGAAAGTGCCTTTGTACGGTCTTTTGCATTGACAAGCTCGTTCCTTACAGCATCCATTGTGGACTTAGGCTCTTTATCAAGAGCTGCTTTCTGCATCTTCTTGATTTCTGAAGACTCAAGTCCGCCGTATGGACCCATTTCAACATCCTTCTGCATCCAGCCGTTAGCCTTTGAAAGATTTTCGAGCTGTTTGGTGTATTTCTGGAAATCAGCAAGACTCTGCTCAAGTGACGGTCTGTCTTTAAGCGGCATCCTAGCACGCTTTTCCATCATGTTCTCAAAAGCATCCTTACAGAAATTGGTGTAACTTGTTTTAAATGTTTCCCTCTGTTCTGCAAGAGTCTCACCTTTTCCGGCTTTGAACTGATTGCTCAGGAACTTACGTGTTCCTTTTGCTGAGAATGCCGTGCCGTTTCTCTCATTGATTGAGTCAATCATATCACTGAGATGATTGAGCTGCTGCTTCGGAAGCATCTTTTCATCAGGTTCCGGACTGTATGGTTCAGGAACACCATTATCGGATTTTTCTGCTTCAGGCTCTTTCTTCTCAGGTTCTTTATTTGATAAAGGTTCTTTTACTATTTCATCAACCTTGCTTGCAAGTTCATCTGTCTTTTTCTGAATATCATCAACTGTTTCAGTCTTTTCAGGTTTTTTCTCATCTTCTAAGGAATCATCATTAAGGAAACTGTTTACCTTGTCTTCAGCCTGCTGCAATTTAGTTTTAGGCTCTTCATAATGGATTTCTTCATCGATTTCCATTGAATTGATATCATGACCTTCAAGTCCCTCAATATTGATTTCGTCTTCCTTCGGTTCATTATTTTCAGGCTGTGAATTCTCAGGCTCATTTTTCTCAGGTTCTTCTTCCTCAGGTTCATCTTCGATGTCAATAACATTACCTAATGCATTTTTCATCTTATCTTCTGCCTGATTAAGTGTCTGATTAATATAATTCATATCAGGCTTTGAGGAATTAACATTTACATTATCTTTAATTTCAGGATTCTTT
>JAKSOR010000049.1 GCA_024405515.1 Clostridia bacterium | reverse complement strand
TAAGTCTTATTTGCCGGGTCCTTTTTAATTGCTTATGAAAAAGAAAACTATTCTCATTTTAATATTTTTATTGGTAATGCCTTTAATCGTGTACCTTGTTTCGGGTGCACTGATTTCAGGTATTTATAAATTTGGTTATGCTTCTGCCTTAAAGGATACAAAAACCCTGTATTTCGCCTTAGTACTTTTCATAATTCTCACAGTTTACCTAATTTATACAAGTTTAAAATCGTTTTCAGGAAAGGGTGAAAAGAAGGTTGTGTCCGGGCAGAAGCAGGATAAAAATGTTGAATCCATTCTCGAAAATTCAGCTTTCATGACGGACAGCGAAATGAAAAACGAATTTTCCGAGTTCACATATGAGTCTTTAAAAGACTCTTCTTTGGTCGGGGTACCGGTAAAAGCAGTTGAAAAGGAAGAGTATAAGGTAACACTTTCTTCTCCGAATCACACACTCATTATCGGTACCACCGGTTCGGGTAAGACAACGTCTTACATAAACCCGCTTATTGAAATTCTGTCTCAGCTCGGATCAAAGCCTTCGCTGATTATAGGAGACGTAAAGGGAGAACTCCTTAGTCTGCACAGAAAAGAACTTGAAAAGAAAGGTTATAAGATCCTTGTTCTGGACTTAAGGAACCCGTATGAATCTTCAAAGTGGAATCCGCTTGAGTCAAGTTTCCTTCTTTATAAGAAGATGCTTTCTCTTGATAAGGAAATCACGCTGTCAGGAACTTCATACCTTTATAAAGGCAAGGCATATGAGACAAAGGAGGATGCCTTAAAGAAAGTCAGAACTGACAAAAAGAAGATTTACGACGAGGTGTATGACAACCTTAATGACATAGCAGTCAGCATTTGCCCGGTGGAGAATAAGGAGGATCCTACCTGGGAAAAAGGCGCAAGGAATTTCATACTCGCAATCCTTCTTGCAATGCTTGAGGACCTTGAAACAGACGGACTTAACATGACAACGGAAAAGTTTAACTTTTATAACCTTTATTCAGTTGCCACATCAAATGAGGATAACTGCAGGTCACTTACTGAATACTTTGCCACTCGTCCGCCTTATTCAAAGGCCCAGCAGCTTTCAAAGCAGGTGCTCGTTTCGGCTGAAAAAACAAGAGACAGTTATTTAACCACTGCCTATTCAAAACTGTCGGTTTTTGCAGATACGGGTATATGTTCCTTAACTTCATCCAATGAGACAGATATCAATATACTTCAGGACTTTCCGGCTGCTCTCTTTTTAGAGATTCCGGACGAAAAGGAAACGCGCCACCCTTTGGCATCGCTCTTTATAGCATGGGCATATAAGGAACTGGTTGCTCTCTCCCGTGAGAATAAAGACCTTGCCTTAAAAAGGGATGTTGTGTTCATTCTTGATGAATTCGGTAACCTTCCGAGGATAGACAAAATGTCCCAGATGGTTACGGTCGGAAGGTCCAGAAGAATCTGGTTTTACTTTGTTATTCAGTCCTATACACAGCTTGAACATGTGTACGGAGAAAGGATATCAGGGATAATAAAATCCAACTGCAATGTGCAGGTGTTTATAGGTACATCTGACCAGAAAACGGTAGATGAGTATTCAAAACGATGCGGTAATATGTCTGTTATTACAAGATCGTACTCTCAGTCCACCGGAAAGAAAGGTGAGTTTTCGGACTCCGCAAGCATAAAGGAAAGACCGGTTATATACCCTAGTGAACTGCAGACGCTTAACAGCCCCGGAAGGATGGGGAACGCAGTAATTACGGTGTTCGGGTATAAGCCGATAAAAACATCATTTACTCCCTCCTTCAGTCTGAAGGCATTTACTCTGGGAGGTGGTGAAGAGCCAAGGGAAGAGAGGGAAGTATTTGATGAAAAGGAAATTTTCTACGACATAAAAAGAAGAAAGGAAATTGTAAGATGCACATCTTCTGACGGTCTTACCTGGGGAGAGATGAAACTTAAAAAAGAGTCTGACGGAGCTTTAGGGATGAGCGTGGATGCCGGACTTATTAAAGAGAAAGCAAGTGTACTTGTAGACCTCATAAACGAAGATTACATAACCGGTGTGAATATGGATAAGGTAATTAAGTATCTTCTGGAAGGAGATTTTAAAAATGCCGTTGCACTGTTAACGGATGTCATTGCGGTTTTTGATCATCAGGAATACCTGCGTTTATCCAGAATGAAAACAGACAGAATCAGATCAATTTATGAAAGAGTTAAGAAAACAGCAGAGGAAATCGAGATCCTCTCAAAATAAATCAGGAGGTAATATTGAACTTAAAAATTAAAAAGAGTTATTTAGTGCCAGCCGTGATATTTGCATTTGTCTTAATGAGTGTGATTATTCTCGGCAGTGATACAGCATACGCAGCGTCCGGCGGTGAGACAAAACTTTATAAGGCGGCATTCTCGTATAAGACATATCTTTGTGACAATACAACGGAAAGCCTTCATTCATCAGGAAGCGGTGTAACAAGCTGCACGGCAGATTCAAGCGAATACGGAACATCGGATATTTGCTTTGATATTTACGGTTCTTCGTATAAAGGCGAAGGAACTTTAAACGGCGGATATCTGAATTCATCTTCCGTACACGTTATTGCAAACACAGGCTGGAGCACATCATCAATAAAACTTGTAAATCAGGCGGGTACGGTAATTAAAACAGGAACGGTATCTTTATCAGCAGCTGTTGATGACGGGGAATACAGAGTTATTTATGAAGGAACCGGACAGGGATGGCTCGTTAACCAGAGAGAATATAAGCATTATAAGATTGTGTGTGAGTTCTCATTCGGAGTCGATACGGTTTCACCGACGGTTACAGGCATCACAACAGACCTTACATATGTAAACGGGAGTGTCACTGTGGGCGCTGAAGACGGATTGTCCGGTATCTCAGCCCTTTATATGAAAAACCCTCAGTCTTCAGCATTTACAAAGGTTACAGCGCCTTACACTGTCTCAAAAGAAGATCAGAACGGTAAATATACATTCTATTCAGAGGATATGGCAGGAAACAGATCTCAGGATTATGTGGTTTTCCTGGATACTGAAAAACCGAAAATCAAAGTTAAAAAGAACGGCTATGAGACGTCAGACATATATGTGCCTAGAGGTATCAGTGTGTCTGTAACGGATAATGGCGAAACGGACACAGTCTACATCTCTGAAAACGGAAGTGAATACAGAGTATTCAGCGGAAGTTTAAGCGAGAATACAGAACTTAAATTCAAAGCAACGGACAAAGCAGGAAATGTTTCTGATGAAAGAACTGTATACATAGATACAGAAGCACCTCAGGGGAAAATTTTAAATGGTGAAGGCAAAGAATTAAACGGTGCATTTATCAGTACTCAATCAGGAATCAAATATATGGCTGAAGACACCGGATCCGGATTAAAGAAAAGAATGATGAAAGCCCCTGGCTCATCTTCATACAGAGAATATAACGGATTCATTCAGTTTGATGAGGGTGAATACAACTTTTATTCAGAAGACAATGCAGGGAACAGATCCGCTGAGATGACAGTGACTGTGGATAATACAAAACCGTCCGTTAAGGCATTTGCCGGTGAAAATGAGATGAACGGAAAGTATTCATCTGCATCATATATTAAATTCTATGCTGAAGACACAGGCGGAATAGAATCAGTAAATCTCACTGTTGACGGTATTAAAACAGAATATACTCCGATGGCTCAGCTTAAAGAAGAAGGAAGATATACATTTTATGCTGTGGACAAAGCAGGAAACAAATCTGCCTCGGTTACGGTTATTCTGGACAGAACAGCTCCGTCTGGAGATATATTTGCAGGAGGTATTTATACAGATTCAGGCATATCAAATAAAGAAAGCTTCTTTGTTTCGGTATACGATACGTGTTCAGAAGTAAAGAGCATACTTGTGTCAAAAGACAAAGGCGAATATGTAAATTATGAAAATCAGAGTGTAATTTATGATGAAGGATATTACGCATTTATATTTACAGATAACGCCGGAAATGAAAGCGAAATCTTATATTATATACTTGACAGAACGGCTCCTGATGTTACCTTATATGACGATAACGGATATGAAATAGATCTTTATTCATCCACTAATGTCCAGTTCTCATGCCAGGATAACTTCGGTGTAAGCGGAACATATATTAAATCACAAAGTGATTTATCTTACAGGAATTATATGCTTGGGGAGGAACTTAAAGACGGGCACTACTATTTCTATTCGGAAGATATGGCCGGTAATGTATCGGATATTAAGGAAGCTGTTATAGATACGTTTAAACCAACTCTCAGCGTATATTCCGGAGATACCAATGTAAACGGCGTGAATTTTGTCAATAACACGATACGTGTTTACGGTTATGATGAAAACACGATAAGTATATTTGTATTACTGCCGGGCGAAAAGGAATATATTGCTTATAATGAAGGAAACATTCTTTCAATGGAAGGAACATACTCATTTAAAGCTTCAGATGCTGCATCTAATGTTTCTGATATTTTAACGATAACAATAGATAAAAC
>JAKSOR010000048.1 GCA_024405515.1 Clostridia bacterium | reverse complement strand
CCCATATTCATCGTTCCCATATCAGAGGTATTAATGTCTGATGCATCAATTAATGTGGAACTGTTTTTCTGTCCCTCTGAGGTTGAAGGAATTGTACCTGCAAGCTGTCCCTTTATGCTTTCTGAACGAAGTTTGCAGAACTGCTTGATTGTTTCAACACCTTTTTGAAATTCTTCATAAGTACAAAACTTTGTTGCGTCATTTTGAACATATTTATCAATCATTTCTGCTGTTTCAGAGATGAATTTCTCAAAATCAACACTGTTAATAAACTCGTTAAATAGCTGGTGATACTGCTCTGTATAATCTTCATTATCGAAAATCCATGCAACCATAGGTCTGTCGCTAATATTTCCTGATGAAACAGGTGTATCAATCGGTGAATTTACAGAAGATGTAGCAGATCCGCCCTGAAATGAACCGAAAGCTAAATTATAATCCCAGGGAATCATTGAAAGCTGACCATTTTTCTCATACAGATAGTAGTTGTGAATCATCTGACCTGTATAGCTGTCTCCGTTCACAAGGAAGTTATGTACAACAAAGTATCTTAAAACTTCATCAACATCAACAATTGATTCAATGTCACTTTGCTCATAAAGTGCTTTTAAGGATTTAATCAAACGCTTTTTATCAGCCGTATTTACTGTGGTTTTTGCATTGTTAAAGATATTTGAATAGCTTGAAATTTCATCATCTGTATATTTCAGTTTTACATCATCACTGCCCATACCGAAGCCACCGCCGAAATCAGGCATTCCGCCATCGCCGAATTTTTCATCAGGATTGAAGTTTTCAGGTATTTCACCATTTCCGAAATCAGGAATTCCTCCACCGGAAAAATCAGGCGGCATATTTCCACCGCCAAAATTCATCTGTGGTCTTGAATTACTATTTTCAGAATCACCTGAATTTTCATCATTCATGAAATCCTTCATATCAAAATCCATGCCATTACCACGTCCGCCGCCAAAGCTCATACTGTCAGGCTTATAGAGGTCGCCGTATTGTTCGCCGTAATTGCGTTTCAGAAATGAATCTTCAACGCTTTCAACAGCAAGATAAAGTCCCCATTCTTCACCATTTACAGACACATCAACGTAGCTGCAAAGAGGAGTATCAACGCCAAAATTATACATCATTGTATAGGCAATATAATCCTTCATATATGTGTTGTCCTGAATGATATTGTTCAGACAGAGCTTATCAAGTCCGTGATAAGTATTTCCGTTTTCATATTGGTCAAACTCGATTTTAAAGCTGTATCTGTTACTGTCCATATTCTTTACTGAAGTAAGTGATGTATTGCCTTTCCCACGAATACCGACATTTTTTACAGCTTCGCCATCAATTACAAGATTACACGCTGAATACTGTTCCGACTCACAGGTCTCAAGAAATCCATCCCAGTCATTGATGACAATATCAATTTTATGTACCCTGGAATTATCAAAAATTCGGTTTTCATAGCCTATTGCGTGTGCAGTTGTTTCAATTCCGAGCAAGCTTCCGTTGCAGAAAAGAAGCCCGATAATCAAAGTGAATACAGTAATTATGATGCAGATTTTATCTATGTTTTTATGTGCAGACATTCTCTCACCTTATCCCATATAATCGCCGTTATAGCTGACAAGTACAGCACTGTTTACACCATTTATATCGCTGAGTGCATTTACAAAATCTGTATTGTCATCCTTGAGACGTATTTCAAGATTAAGCTCAACACAGCCTTTCTGTGCAGTTTTGCTCTTTACGACGCATCTTTCAACCTTTGTATCAAGAAGAGCTTTCGCTTTATTTTCACTTTCGTTTCCATCACAACGTATTACTACAATGTAAGGATTTGTGTGAGATTTGCGGTTTACAAAAATGAGAAGAATCACACCGATAATAACACTTCCGATGACTGCAAGAGGAATCATTCCTGCAGCAAGGACAATACCTACTGCAATTGACCAGAAAAGAAAAGCAATATCAAGAGGTTCTTTAATTGCCGTACGGAAACGGACGATTGACAATGCGCCGACCATACCGAGTGAAAGAACAACATTGCTTGTAACAGCAAGAATTACCACTGTTGTTATCATTGTGAGTGCAACAAGAGTTGTTGCAAAGCTTGAAGAATACATAACGCCTGAATATGTTTTCTTATAAACAAGGAAAATAAACATTCCAAGACCAAATGCAAGTACAATTGCAATGAACATATCAAGAACGCTTACGCTTGTGATGTTCTCTAAAAAATTCGACTTAAAAATATCATTAAAACTCATTATAAATACTGGCTCCTTATTAATATTATCCATAGATTCTGCAGGTGGCATATTTTGAAAAAGCTCCCTCACGTCTGTCAGCAAGGGAAACAGCATCCCTTATAATATCAGGAAGAAAAGCATCCCACTTCACTTCAAGAATAATTGAATCGGAAACAGGAACTGTAACGCATTTCGGATTAAGGAAATCCGTACAATTCATACCGCTTCGAATATTATAATCAATCGTTACACGAACATTTCCGGCAGGAAAAATAAAAGGTTCTCTCGTGTAATCAACAATTGTTTTTGGGGCAAGTCCCTGATTTTTCATTTTCGTATAAAGTTCACGAATTAGAGAAAATTCAGAATCAATCATCCAGTCTGTATCTCCTTTAACAATCGCCTGAGCCTGTTCTTTTGTGAGATTTGCACTTTGCTTATTTCCCAGACTGTCAAATTTACTTTTCTTCTCTAAATGAATTACAGACGTATCACCGTTGTAGTAACGTATACGAAATTTTTCACGCTTATTTAATCCATTAACTTTTTCTTTAAGTGCCTTATCATTGATATTATCAAAGTAAAGGCTTCTTATCAGATATTTTCCGTCAGCTGCGTGTACATCAGGATATGCAACAGCACTCAGTCTCTGCCTTATTGTAATCATATCAGCAAGGCTGATTTCGTGCTTGACTTCGTGTCTTAAATTCACAGGTATCACCTCTTTTCATAATTCAAGTATACGGTAATTTGCTGAATTGAAACTGAAAATGAAACCGGAAAGAATGAAAGCTTTGTGAAAATGTGAAAATTTCAGCTTGAATTCAGCACAATATTATATTATGATAATAGTACCACAGCTAAAGGAGTGATAGCATGAAAATACTCATTATAGAAGACGAGAAAACACTTGCTGATTCGATTAAGCTTTTGCTGACCTCAAAGGGATTTGAAGCTGACGCAGTTAATGACGGTGAAAGCGGTGAGGATTATGCAATGCTGAACATTTATGACTTAATCATACTTGACGTGTTGCTTCCGAAGCAGAACGGTTTTCAGGTAGCAAAGCATATCAGACAAAAGCACAATGGCACACCCATTCTCATGCTTACTGCGAAATCGGATATTGAGGACAAGGTCATGGGATTGAATTCAGGTGCGGACTATTACCTCACAAAGCCCTTTGATTCCAGGGAACTGCTTGCCTGTGTCAATGCTCTGCTGCGCCGTCAGGGTTCACAGGTAAACGAACTTATTTACGGCAATACAAAGCTTGACATCGACACGGCTGCTCTCATCTGCGATGATGAAAATGTCCGGCTTTCCGCAAAAGAATTTGAAATCATGCGGATACTTATGGTTTCGGGCAAAAATCATATTTCCAAGGAATCTCTTCTGACAAAGGTCTGGGGCTATGACTCAAAAGCAGTTGAGAATAATGTAGAAGTTTACGTTGGATTTCTGCGAAAGAAACTCATTTCAATCGGCTCGAATATCCGCATAGAAGCGGTTCGCAGATTAGGATATCATCTGGAGTGTGATTCATCATGCTGAAACGAATGCGTCTGAAATTTGTCATTGTCATAATGTCAATTGTAACCATACTTTTCGGTGCAATTTTTTATGGAATAATTCATTTCACAAAGCAAAACATCGAGCGTGAAAGCATACAGATAATGAGAGGAATCACATTTACTCCGCCTGTACCTGTTCCTCTCAAACCTATTGAGCCAGTCGAAAATATCCCTGAAAATATGCCGAATAATATGCGTATGCCTTTTTTCAGAATTTCTATAGATAAGAATGGTATAATTACTACTTTTGGTGGTGATTATTATGATTTATCTGATGAGAATTTTGTTGAGAAACTTCTTGAAATTGTAGAAGAAAACAAAGATGAAACCGGAATCATAAGTGAATATAATCTCAGATATATGAAGAACAATTCTCCTTTGGGACTGAGTGTGACATTTGCTGATATTTCAAACGAACAGATGATGATCAGAGGACTTATCAGAAATTCTCTTATTATCGGATTTGTGGCATATGTTTTGTTTTTCGGAGTAAGCCTTCTGCTTGCAAAGTGGGTTACAAAACCTGTTGAAAAGGCGTGGAACGAGCAAAAAAAATTTATTGCTGATGCTTCACACGAACTAAAAACTCCGCTTACGGTAATTATGACAAATGCTGAGATGCTGACAGATACAGATTATTCTGAGAACGAACGGAAAGGATTTACAAAAAATATTCTCTCCATGTCAAAACGTATGAGAGGGCTTGTTGAAAGCCTGCTTGAGCTTGCAAGAATAGACAACGGTGCTGCAAAAACAGTGTCAGAAAAGATTAATTTCAGCAAGCTTGTTATGTCTTGTATTTTGCCTTTTGAGCCTCTTTTTTATGAAAAGAATATGGAACTTTCTGTAAACGCAGAAAACAGCCTTTGTGTTGTTGGAGATAAAAGTAAGCTTAAACAGGTTGTGGATATTCTGCTTGACAATGCTTTAAAGTATTCTGAAAATAATGTGTCCGTAAATCTGAAATCACAGGGAAATCACGTTCTCCTGTCTGTTGCAGGAAACGGAAAGCCTCTCTCAAAATCTGAATGCAAAGATATTTTTAAAAGATTCTATCGTGCTGATGAATCACGAAACGACGGAAGCAGCTACGGTCTGGGACTTTCAATCGCTGAAAGTATAATTACTGAACACGGCGGTAAAATCTGGGTTGAAAGCTATAACAGCATTAATATATTCTATATCTTGTTGTGAATTTTAAATAATGAC
>JAKSOR010000047.1 GCA_024405515.1 Clostridia bacterium | reverse complement strand
TAGATTATTACCTGAGCCGCTCGGAAGAGGTTCGTTTTAAGCAACTTTATGTTGCACCTTTACGGCGAGACTGGTGAGAGGAGGTAGAATCATGTACGCAATAGTTGAATGTGGCGGCAAACAGTACAAAGTTGAAAAAGACATGCTCGTTAAAGTTGAAAAACTCAACGAAGAAGTCGGAAAGAAAGTTTCACTCAATGTATTAATGCTCGTTGACGACGAAGGCAATGTGAAGACAGGAGATGCATTAAAGGGCGCTAAAGTTGAAGCAACAGTTAATGCTCAGGATAAATTCCCGAAAGTTCTTGTATTCCATTACAAGTCCAAAAAGCAGATCAGAAAACGTCAGGGTCATCGTCAGCCGTATACTGAATTAAAGATTTCAGCAATCAAGGGTTAATCGTATGACAAAAGTAAAGTTCTCAACTAAAAACGGTAAGTTCATCGGAGTCGAATCAAGTGGACACACGGATTTCGCAGATGAGGGCAGTGATATCGTTTGTGCAGCATTAAGCTCAGTGCTTCAGACAGCAGTACTCGGAATATTCAGGATTGTTGGTGTGAATATAGCATATGAGACAGATGCGGAAAAAGGTTATCTTTATGCAATGTTACCGAAAGATATGACAGAGGATCAGGAACATGATGCAGACGTCATCCTGAGAACAGCTTATCTAGGGGTGTCCGACCTCTACGAAACTTTTTCGGACTTTATAGAATTGGAGGTAGAGTAATTATGTTTATTAATATTCAATTATTCGCTCATAAAAAAGGAACAGGTTCTTCACACAACGGTCGTGACAGTGAATCTAAGAGACTTGGACCAAAGCGTTCTGATGGTCAGTTCGTTTTAGCAGGAAATATCTTAGTTCGTCAGAGAGGAACAAAATATCATCCGGGCAACAATGTAGGTATCGGTAAAGATGATACATTATTTGCTTTAATCGATGGTGTTGTAAAATTTGAGCGTGTCGGTAAAGACGGTAAACAGGTTTCTGTTTACGAAGCATAAGTAAATGAAATGTCGGACGTCACCTTCGGGTGGCGTTCTTTTTTTATGGAATTCATTGTTAAAAAAGAAGATACTTTTAATTTAAAAGATACTCTTGAATGCGGTCAGGTATTCAGATTCAGGGAAGAAGGGAACGGCTATATTATGTTTTCCGGCAGTCACTATGCAAAATCTTCCGAGGATACGGATAACTATTATTTCGAAACAGATGATGCGGAATATTTCAGGAAGTATTTTGATCTGGAGCGTGACTACAAAAAAATCCAGGATATGTACATATCGGACCCGTTTTTAAAAGGACCGATTGAATACGGCAAGGGCATTCATCTTCTTCAGCAGGATAAAGCTGAAATGATTATATCATTTATTATATCCCAGAATAATAATATCCCGAGAATCAAAGGAATAATAGAAAAAATCTGCTTGTCTCTTGGCGAGGACAAAGGTTTTTATTACGCATTCCCTGGTATAGATAAACTTGCATCAGCAGGCGAGGAATTTTATAAGAGCACAGGCGCAGGGTACAGGGCGGCATATCTTGACAGGGTATCAAATGAACTTCTTAATACCGATGTTGAAAAACTGGATGAACTTGAGACTCCGGAGCTTCGTGAAAAACTTCTTTCACTGTACGGAGTAGGGAGAAAAGTCGCAGACTGTATTCTTTTATTCGGTTTTTCAAGATATGATGTGTTCCCTGTCGATACATGGATCAAGAAGGTCTTCAGAAATGAGCTCGGAGACATCCCAGCGGACAAAATGTCTACTTTACTTGTTAAAAAATACGGTTTATACAGCGGTTTTGTTCAGCAATGGCTCTTTTATAATCAGAGAAATTTATAATTTTATATAGACAAATCGTTTTAATTATAATAAAATTAGAACATATTAAATAAATAATAAGGGGATGGATCCCCGTTACAGGAGAAAAAATTATGGCAACAATGAAAAAGTATGTAGTTCTCGCAGACATTGAAAGCGTACGTGTACCTTTCGGCGTATTTGCATCTGCTCTTGAAGAATTATCAAGAATCGGTGAAATCGCAGCATGTAAGTTCTACGGATATTCCGCAAAACGTACAAAAGACTATGGCGAATTCATTCAGGAAAACGGATATGATGCATTATCAGCACTTCCGAAGAAAAGAAAAGGCAAACTTGACTTAAGACAGGTTATTGATGCAGCTAGACTTGCTCAGTTCCCGAACATCGATGGTTTCTTCCTTATCTACGGCAGCGGAGATATCACACCATTAATCGCATATTTAAAGGCATACGGAAAAGACGTAGTAGCAGGCGTTATCGAACCGGACAAGAACTCTGCACTCTGCAACAAAGTTATCATGCTTGACAACTCTTCTTCAGTTCAGACAGTTCTCGGAACAGGTTATAAGAAAGTAGCACCTCAGTACGCAGCACCAAAGAAAGCAGCTAAACCGGCACCACAGCAGGTTTACTATGCACAGGCACCTCAGTATGCTGCACCAGCTCCAGCTCCAGCACCGGCTCCTGCACCAGCACCAGCTCCAGCACCGGCACCAGCAGCTCCAGCTTCAAATCCAGAGGAAGATGCTCAGATGGCAATGTTCATGGAACAGCTTTCCAAGATGCTCAAGGACTAATTATCTAAGTTGTTCACAATTTAATATATAACTTAGTTACTGCATCCTTGTGGTGCAGTAATTTATTAGGAGATAATAATGGCAAAACTCACAATCAACAAAGAACTCTGCAAAGGATGCGGACTCTGCACGACAGCATGCCCGAAACAGATACTTGCAGTTTCAAAAACAGTCAGCAATTCAAAAGGTTATTTTGTTGTTGAGGAACTCGATCCTTCAAAATGCATAGCATGTGCATTCTGCGCAACAATGTGTCCTGACTGCGTTATCAAAGTGGAGAAATAATTATGGCAGAAAGAAAATTAATGAAAGGAAACGAAGCAATAGCTGAAGCTGCCATAAGAGGCGGCTGCAGATTCTATGCAGGATACCCGATTACACCTCAGAACGAAATTCCTGAGTACATGAGCTGGAGATTACCGCAGGTTGGCGGTCATTTCATCCAGGCAGAATCGGAAGTTGCAGCAATCAATATGGTTTACGGCGCAGCAGGCGCAGGTAACCGTGCAATGACATCATCATCCTCTCCTGGTGTTTCATTAAAACAGGAAGGAATCAGTTATATCTGCGGAGCAGAACTTCCGTGTGTTATCATCAACATGGTAAGATCAGGACCGGGACTCGGCGGAATCCAGCCTGCACAGGGAGATTATTTCCAGGCAGTTAAAGGTGGCGGACATGGTGATTACAGAATGCTCGTTTACAGCCCGTGTTCAGTTCAGGAGTGCGTAGATCTTTTATACAGTGCTTTTGATAAGGCTGAAGAGTACAGACTTCCTGTAATGATACTCGGCGACGGAATGCTCGGACAGATTATGGAAGCAGTAACACTTCCTGAAATGAGAGATCCTTCCACATTCAAGAAAAAAGAATGGGCAACAGACGGAACAGGTTTCGGAAAAGACAGAAGAATTGTCAACTCACTCTATATCGTTCCTGATGAACTCGAAGCAATGAATCATAAACTCCAGAAGGTTTATGACACAATGTGCGAAAATGAGACAAAGTGTGAGGAATACTTAACAGAAGATGCTGAGATTATCCTTACAGCTTACGGAACAGTCGCAAGAATTGCTAAGAGTGCTGTGGATATTTTAAGAGAACAGGGAATCAAGGCAGGCCTTATAAGACCAATCACACTTTATCCGTTCCCATCAGCAAATATCAAGAAGGTTGCAGACCAGGCATCAGTTAAAGAAATCATAGCAGTCGAACTTTCAATGGGACAGTACATCGAAGATGTAAAACTCAATGTCGAAGGCAAGAAAGAAGTTAAATTCTATGGCCGTTCAGGCGGAAACGTTATGTCTCCTGAAGACATCGTTGACTTTGTAAAAGGGGAGGTAAAGTAAAATGGCAGTTGTTTTTGAAAAACCATCATTTTTAACAGATACACCACTCCATTACTGCCCGGGCTGTACACACGGTATTGCCCACAGACTCGTAGCAGAAGCACTTGATGAAATCGGCGCAAAAGGACACTGCGTAGGTGTCGCACCGGTAGGCTGTGCTGTATTTGCATATAATTATTTTAACTGCGATATGCAGGAAGCATCCCACGGAAGAGCTCCGGCGGTTGCAACAGGTATCAAACTCACAAACGAAGACAATATCGTCTTTGCTTATCAGGGAGACGGAGACCTTGCTTCAATCGGTATGGCAGAAATCGTACATGCAGCAACAAGAGGAGTAAATATCACAGTTATCTTCATCAATAACGCAATTTACGGAATGACAGGCGGTCAGATGGCTCCTACAACACTTATCGGCCAGAAGGCAACAACATGTCCTTCAGGAAGAGATGCAAAGGTTAACGGAAATCCTATCAGAATGTGTGAACTTTTAGCAACACTCGACGGACCAAGTTATATCGCACGTTGTTCACTTGCTGATGTAAAGAACGTAAAAGAAGCAAAGAAATGCATCCTTAAGGCATTTCAGAATCAGAAAGAAGGCAAGGGATTCAGTTTTGTTGAACTCTTATCATCATGTCCTACAAACTGGCACATGAATCCGCAGCAGGCACTTGAATATGTCAAGAATGAAATGACAGCCAAGTATCCTCTCGGCGTTTTCAAGGAGGTTTAAGTATGACAAATAAGATTATCGTAGCAGGTTTCGGCGGTCAGGGTGTATTATCACTCGGACAGATGCTCGTATACGCAGCAATGTATGAAAACCAGTATGCAACATGGCTTCCTTCATATGGACCTGAAATGAGAGGCGGAACAGCTAACTGCTCAGTAGTTATTGACTCTGAAAAGGAAGTAGCATCCCCGATCATCGCAGTTCCGGACTGCTTAATCGCAATGAACAAGCCATCTCTTGATAAGTTCCAGATGACAGTCAAAAAAGGCGGAATCGTTCTTATCAACAGCTCACTTATTTCTGATAAATGTGCAAATCCTGATGTAAAATCATATTATGTTGATGCTAACAAGATTGCACACGAAGTAGGTAATGACAAAGCTTCAAACCTTGTTGTCCTCGGCGCATATGTAAAACTCAGCGGAATTTTCCCGGAGAAAGTTATGCTCGACACAATCGCAAAGGTTTTCGCAGCAAAGCCGCAGTTCATTCCATCGAACCAGGCTTGCTTTGAAGCAGGATACAAACTTTTCTAAAAGTATATTTATAAATACTGGCCGGGGATAATTCTCCGGCCTTTATATTTCCTGGGTATACCAGCGAATCAGAAAGAGCATAAATAAAAGGGGCTGTTGCAAAACCAAAAAGTTGAGCAACAGCTCTTTTTTACAAAAAA
>JAKSOR010000046.1 GCA_024405515.1 Clostridia bacterium | reverse complement strand
TTGTGACCTCTACGATGTCAACGTAGCGCTCTAACCAACTGGGCTACGCCTCCAAGCAAGAGTAATATTACAACATAAGGGATTTATTATCAAGTATTTTTAGTGTGATTGCAAATTGCAAACGTAAATTACGTATGATAATATTAATATATTATGGAAACACAAAGATTTGATGTAGTTATTATTGGCGGCGGAGCAGCGGGACTTTTCCTTGCATCACAGCTTCCTGCAAATATCTCAAAAGCAATAGTTGAGAGCAATGACAGGGTCGGGAAGAAACTCCTGAGTACCGGCAATGGCAAATGCAATCTTACCAATCTCGACATGAATATTGTTCATTATAACAAGCCTAACATTGTCGAAGATTTTCTTGACAGGTTTGATGCTCATGATGCAATCGCGGCATTCGAGAAAATGGGCCTTATTACAAAGGTAATTGATAAGAGGGTCTATCCGTACAGTGAGTGTGCATCCACTGTTCTTGATGTCTTAAGAAATGCTGTTGAGAAAAACAATACGCAGATTTTCACTTCACATCTTGTAAACTTCATTGAATCCTTCAATGACGGGTTCAACGTAAACGGAATTGTTAAGTGTGAAGATAAGCCGAATGAGTCTTTCTCATTTAAGACAGACAATGTGGTTCTGGCAACCGGTTCCCCGGCAACATTCGGGAAGGACAGCCTTGATCTTTATACTGCGTTCGGACATACAAAAAGAGATCTTGTTCCGTCACTGGTCCCAATTAAAACAGATAAGGAACCTATAAAAGGACTTCAGGGAGTCAGGGTTAAGGCCGGAGTAAGAATCGGGTACAGATATGAAGTAGGGGAAGTACTGTTCAAGGATTTCGGTATCAGCGGAATTGCAGTTTTCAATATGGCAAATGAAATCTCAAGGGGCAAAGCCAAAATCGGTAATACTGTTTCCCTTGATTTTATGCCGGAATATTCCAAGGCTGAAGTGGAGGAAATCCTGAGAAAGAGAGGAAGCAGTATTAAAGTCGGAGAACTTCTTCTCGGAACATTCCATTCAAAAGTTCAGGACAGGATAATGTGGGCAGCAGGCTGCAGTCCTGATGATATGGCAGTAAGCAAAATAGGTGCTATTGCAAACGCAATCAAGAATTATCCTCTGACTATTGAGGGACTCGGTGATGTAAGCCTTGCTCAGGTTATGTCAGGAGGACTTAATCCGAGGGAATTTGATGAAAATCTTATGTCGTTAAAGGTTAAAAACGCATATGCTGTCGGTGAAGCACTCGATATAGACGGAGATAGCGGCGGATATAACCTTCAGTGGGCATGGTCGTCAGCTAAGGCGGCAGCAGTAAATATAGCAAAGAATTGTTTATAAACAAGAGAGGAAAAATTATGAAAAAAACAATCATTATCACTCTCGTTCTGGTATTAATATTCACACTGGCATTTTCATTAACAGCATGTAATAAGAATAAGCCTGAACCTGAAAAAACAAACATAGTTTATCTCGGGGATTCAATCTGCGAAGCAATTATCGGTCCTCAGCCATTAGGTGAAAGAGATAACATCGGTTATTATGCAATTGTAGGAAGAATCAATGATTTTAACTACTATAACCACTCAATATCCGGACATCAGACTTCTGATGGTATGCTTAAAGATGGTGTAGGTCTCCTTGAAGTCCTTCAGAGAGATACTGAGGATGGCGGAATGATCAAAACACATATTGAAAAAGCAGATATCATCCACATCTCTGTTCTCGGAAACAATGCACTTCAGTTTGACCTCGGATGGCTTATGCTCGAAGCTGCAAATCCTGGTTTTGATCCTCAGACACTCATGATTACTGAAGATGGTGAAACTTACAAGTCACTTATTTACTATATGATTAATGGTGTAGACGATGAGACCCCTTATGAGGATTATCACAGAGAATCCAAAGAAGTTGCACGTGAAGGAGAAATCCTTGAGTTCAAGTTCCCGCATACTTATGACAACCTCTGTGACATTGTTGCACAGCTCAAAGTTCTTAACCCGAATGCAAAGATATTATTCCAGAAAGTCTATAATCCTGTATTTGAGGGAACAACACTTCTTAAAAAGGAATACGTTGATGAACTCGCAAAAATTACCGATACAAACGGCAGATTCGGAACAGCAGGAGAAAAGATCACAACTTATAAACAGATAAGAGCAATAGCAGAATCCCTTCTCGGAATTCTGAACGGAACTCTTGACAGATATAACAGCGAACATCCTGGAATGATTGAGATTCTTGATATCACTTCATATTTTAACAATCTCGCAGGTGATGACATTACTAAAGATTCATACGGTGCAAAGATGCTTTTCCAGGACTGGACACATCCGTCAAGCAGAGGCCATGCGGCTATTGCAGCAGCAACACAGGAGTGGCTTGAAGCCAACGGAATGGCAAATCCTAACGCTTTAGAAAACTATAAAGCAATCAAAGTAGAACAGGTTAACAGAATGTTCAGTGGTGTTGCAGGATTTGATGCAGCCGCAACTATTGCAGCGATAAATGCAGGAACAACAATGAAAGCCGTAACAGATGCATTCTTTGAAGCAACAGATCCTTATCTTACAAAAGCTGATTATTCAAGAAACAATCTCAGTTATGACAGATCCGGAGAAAAATATTTTGAAAAAGATGTAAAGTTTGCACTTGATATTGAAAATTCAGTATTTATGTCCGATGATCAGTTGTTCGCACTTATTGATTCACTTGCACTTAATACTGAAGAATGCTATTTCAGTTTCAAGAAAGACGGAACAATGCACGCACAACTTCAGACAAAGGATGGTCTCATGGGCAGTGTAGGCGGAATTCTTGATATGCTCGGTGTATCCCTTGATGGCATCGAAGACTTAGACCTTCAGGAAGCAGTAGACGGAACAGTAGTCGGATTCTTCCCGGGATTTGATTTGAACAATCTTAAATCAGCGCTCGCTCTTGTAACAAACAGTGTCGGAGCAAACATCACAGGACTCCTTGAGAGATATGATACAGATCCGGGTGTAAAGTACTGTGTTGATTATGTTCAGACAAACAAGAAACTTCCAGCAGACATTTTTGAGAAACTTCCTCCAGACCTCGTTCTCGCTCTGACTCTTGATACAGACTACAGATTCGTTGAAGAAAAAGATAGCAACGGAAATACACAGACACTTATTTATCTTGGTAAGGAAGCAGCAAGAAGAGATAAGGCAAATCCGTTCGGAGTATTAAAACAGACATATGTAAAAGATGATAACGGAAACAATATCAGACATCTTACATTAAGAATTGAGTTCATCGGAATTACAATAGCTCTTAACGAAATTATATAATAAACAAACTTATAAATAATAAAGCCTCCGGTGACGGAGGTTTTATTTTATTGTGATTTCACTTAATGTTCCTTTCTTTGCTAAATAACAGTTTTTCCCAAGAAGGAAAATCGGCCGGTCGTTCTTTTTATTGTCGGAGAAGACATTTTCAACCTCTGCATCGAGACCTAACTCCATTAGTTTTTCTACTTTGCGCTCCTTTCGGCAAATTTTTTCCTGGATAATTCCGGTTTTTTCATCGTGCTTTGTTGCAAGGCAGTAATCAATGTCAAGTCTTGAAGCAATTTCTTTAATAAGGAATTCAGGACTGGCGCTGATGATTACAACTTTGTTATCGGATTTTCTGTTTCCTTTTCTGATGAAAGGATAAACATCTTTTTCATGAGCATCCCAGAATTTTTTTACGGCTTCTTCTGTATTTATCAAACCTATGAAATTAAAGCAGTATTTTTTGAATTTCTGAAGGCTGATTATTTTAAGACAGGCCAGCAGTGCCCATACAAACTGTGCCGGCATCAGAAGAATTGTCTTCGGATAGTGAACGAGGCACCATTTATAGAATGTTATGGCACTGTCATACGGGACAATTGTTTTATCAAAATCATAGATGTCAATCTTCATAGTTAAATAATACCATAATTTCTTGAGAATTGATATTGTATATTCTATAATTAAGGCATGGATGAAAAAGATTTAATAGAAAAAGAAATTAAGGCAAATACTGTTTACAGTGGTCACATAGTTAATCTGAGAAATGATGATGTTCTTCTTCCAAACGGAGTTAAAAGCAAGAGAGAATACGTAGAGCATCCGGGCGGAGCCACTATTCTGGCCTTTGACAATGAAGGGAACATACTTCTTGAGAGACAGTTCAGATATCCGTACAGGGAAGTAATATGGGAAATTCCGGCAGGAAAACTTGAAAAGGGTGAGGATCCTATGGAGGCAGCCAAGCGTGAACTTGAAGAGGAAACGGGAATGGTTGCGGGTAAAATTGAGAAACTGGGACTTATATATCCGTCTCCTGGATATACAAATGAGCATCTTTACATATATCTCGCCACTGATCTTAAGCCGACCAGGCAGCATCTTGACGAGAATGAATTTCTGTCCATAGTTAAAATGCCGTTTGAAAAAGCCGTTGATATGGTAATGAACGGAGAAATAAAAGACAGTAAAACATGTTATGCAATTTTGAAATATGCGATAATGAAAAAGTAATAATTAATAAAAAAAGCACACCAGT
Organism: Clostridia bacterium; assembly: GCA_024405515.1. GTDB lineage: Bacteria > Bacillota > Clostridia > Christensenellales > CAG-917 > CAG-475. The sequence goes on along the minus strand of JAKSOR010000046.1, from coordinate 1,267 downwards.
TTCCCGATGCGCTTTTGAATTGTCTTTACTAATTAAGCATCAATTCCTAAATCATCAAGCCAATAAATCTTGTCGTTGATTGCGAGTGTGACAATGTCAATGATGAAGAGAATGAATCCGCCGAAAAGTCCGAGAACAATTGCAAGTACCATTCCGAGTACGCTATCTTTAGCAGCGCTCTTTGAGAAACGGTAAATAGCTTCTGGAATACTCCATAATAAGCATAATAAAATCTTAACGATCTTTGAGAATCCTTCGTATTTTGCAATATATTTTGCAGCAAAGTCCTTCATTTTAGATACCTCCATAGTTATTTTTTACGATAGTGTTATATCACGATTAAAACTATCAGTCAAGAATTCATTTTTAGATTGATATATAAATATATCAAATGTATAATTGGAAGAAGATGCAGGGTGATACATATTGCGCAGAATTTGATTTGCAGATTTGAAACACCTGTTAAATGTGAAAATTGTAACAATATCAAAATATGCTATAATTATGTAGTGAATATGTTATTAACGAATATGAAATATAATTAATTTTATAACGCATAAATCACAAATATTTTGTAAGGAGAAAGATATGAACTTTTCAAAATCAAATGTTGAAACAAATTTTGTAAAGATTGAAATGGCATCCGGAGACAGCATGGTTATCGAATTAAACGAGAATGCGGCTCCTGTTACAGTTGCGAATTTTAAGAAACTTGTAAGGCAGAATTTTTATGATGGACTTATTTTCCACCGTGTAATCGAAGGATTTATGATTCAGGGCGGAGATCCTCAGGGAACAGGTATGGGTGGTTCAAAAGAGACCATCAAGGGAGAATTTGCCGTTAACGGATTCAAGAATCCTATTTCACATAAAAGAGGTGTTATTTCTATGGCTAGATCTCAGTTCTATAACTCTGCCTCTTCTCAGTTTTTCATCTGCCATGCAGATGCTGAATTCTTAGATGGACAGTATGCTGCTTTCGGGCAGGTAGTTGATGGTATTGAAACTGTGGATAAAATTGCATCGGTTGCTACAAACAGAAGTGACAGGCCTTTAATAGAACAGAAAATGGTTAAGGTTTACTTCGTAAATCAGGATTAATCAGTTTTCAGGCAAATAAAGCGAGCACAAATTTGTGTTCGCTTTTCTTTTGAACAATAATGAAATTGATGGTCGTGGTGGTTATTTGTTTAAAAGATCATCTTCAATTTTTGCCATTTCAATTGAGTTTTGATGTGTCCATTCCTCACATTCTAATAGTCCGTTT
>JAKSOR010000045.1 GCA_024405515.1 Clostridia bacterium | reverse complement strand
CCGGTGGTCAAGTCGAGCGGGCCATCGGTTTTTTCTTTACTAATTACTATTTTGCCCATATAATATTATTGAATATTATACTTTAACGAGGTTTCTATGAAAGACATCAAATACATAGGCGTACAGGACAGAAACATTGATTTATTTGAAGGACAGTATGTAGTCCCGAATGGTATGGCGTATAACTCATATGTAATTATGGATGAGAAAATTACTGTTATGGATACAGTGGATGTCAATTTTAAGGATGAGTGGTTTTCAAATTTAGATAAGGTTCTTGAGGGTAAAACCCCGACATACCTCGTTGTTCAGCATATGGAACCGGATCATGCAGCAAACATTGCAGCATTTATGGATAAGTATAAAGAGTGCACAGTCGTATCCAATGACAGAGCATTTTTTATGATGAAAAACTTCTTCGGTGAAGATTATGAATCAAGACGTATTGTCGTTAACGAGGGAGATACTCTGAGCATAGGCAGTCATACTCTTACTTTCGTTTTTGCACCGCTTGTTCACTGGCCGGAAGTCATGGTAACTTACGATGCAAAAGAAAAAGTACTATTCTCAGCAGACGGCTTCGGCAAATTTGGAGCTATTGATGCAGATGAGGAATGGGCATGTGAGGCAAGAAGATATTACTTTGGTATTGTCGGAAAATTCGGAGCACAGGTCCAGAGTCTTCTTGAAAAGGCAAAGACTCTTGATATAGAAACAATATGTCCTCTTCACGGACCGATCCTTACCGAGAATTTAGGCTATTATATTAACCTTTATGATATCTGGTCATCTTATAAATCAGAGTCCGAAGGTGTAGCTATTTTCTACACTTCAGTTTACGGACATACAAAAAAAGCAGCAGAGATTCTTGCTGAAAAGCTTAAGGAAAAGGGCTGTGAGAAAGTCGTAATATCAGATCTTGCAAGAGAAGACATGGCAGAGTGTGTAGAGGATGCATTCAGATATCCTCGTATATGTCTTGCAACAACAACATATAACGGAGACATTTTCCCGTATATGAAGACTTTCATAGACCATCTTGTAGACAGACTTTATCAGAATAAGAAGATTGCTCTTATCGAGAACGGAACTTGGGCACCGCAGGCAGCAAGGCGTATGAAAAAGAAATTTGAAACATCAAAGAACATTGAGTTTACTCCTACAGTCTGCAAAGTGATATCAAGCGTAAAAGAAGAAAACATTAAAGAACTTGATGCAATGGCAGAGGAGTTACTCAAGTGAAACTGACTGATATATTAAACAGAAAAGAACTGTCACTTTCATTTGAGGTTTTCCCACCGAAAATCAATTCGGATTTCGAATCTGTTGAAAAAGCAATTCTTGAAATATCTTATCTTAAACCATCCTTTATGTCCGTAACATACGGAGCAGGCGGTGGAACGAGCAAGTATACACTTGATATAGCAGAGAAAATAAAAAAAGAGTCGGGAGTCGAAACCCTGGCTCATCTCACATGTGTTTCATCCTCAAAAGAGATGGTAAAAGAAAAAATAGAGGACTTTGTATCACACGGCATTGAGAATGTAATGGCGCTAAGAGGCGACATCCCTAAGGACATGATGGACAGTGACAGATCTTCCTGGGATTATCTTCATGCAGTGGATTTGATAAGAGAACTTAAATCATCAGGCCATGATTTCTGCATAGGCGGAGCATGTTATCCTGAAATTCATCCTGAATCCTTCTCTCAGAGCGAGGATATAAAGTTCTTAAAGGAAAAGGTTGATGCGGGCTGTGACTTTTTAACAACACAGATGTTTTTTGACAACAACCTTTTATATAACTTCCTCTACAAGATAAGAGAAGCAGATATCAATGTCCCTGTGGTTGCGGGAATTATGCCGATAACAACAGCAAAACAGGTTGAAAGAGCAGTAAACCTTTCCCATTCTTTCATGCCGCAGAGATTTAAGTCCATAGTGGATAAATTCGGTTCTGATCCTGTTGCAATGAAACAGGCCGGCATCGCATATGCCACGGACCAGGTTATAGACCTTTATGCAAACGGAATCATTAATGTCCATATTTATTCTATGAATAAACCGGATGTTGCAAAGAAGATAAAAGAAAACCTTGAGGGAATAATAGGTATTCAATGAAACTTGTAAAGATTGATTTTACTGATATAGACAGAGGAGAGGTTCTCCGCTATGCGTGTTCAAAAGAGACTGATGAAATTAATAAGCTTCTTGATGAATGCATAGAAGAAATGGAAGGAAATCTTAACTCCGATGTCGTTTATGAAGACTTTTATATGGAAGAAAAGGATAGTGAAATCAATTTTTCTTTTACAAAAACACACTCGGAAAGCCTTGCAAAGAGTTTCTCCGGGTGCGGTGTCGGGGTTGTTTTTGCGGCAACAATAGGTCTTGGAATAGACAGACTTATTGAAAAGTACAATAAAGTGTCACCGTCAAAAGCACTTATGTTTCAGGCACTCGGTACTGAAAGAATAGAGAATCTCTGTGATAATTTCCAGAAATACATCTCTTCCCAGTATGCAGGAATAGGACTTATTCCTGTCGGCCGTTTCTCACCTGGGTACGGAGACCTCGATCTTAACCTTCAGAAAGTGATTCTGCCGTATCTTGAGGCAGAAAAAAGAATAGGAATAACATTAAACGACAGCCTTTTAATGACCCCTTCAAAATCCGTTACAGCCTTTATAGGACTTAAGGATATTTTCAGGACATTTGAAGTTGAGGAACAATGCGGTCATGACTGCCATTCATGCAGTTCGGAGGACTGTCTTTACAGAAAATAATATGGATTTAAGAGAATTTTTGAAAAACAATATACTGATTTCGGACGGAGGAATGGGAAGCCTTCTGCAAAAAAGCGGACTCCCACTCGGGGTTCTTCCTGAAAGATGGAATCTTGAAAAACCGGAAGTAATCAGGGAAATTCATAAAGCATATTTTGATGCCGGGTCGAATATGGTATCAACCAACACTTTCGGCGCGAATCCTCTTAAATTCAGTGATGATGAACTTAAAGACATTATTTTTGCCGCTGTGAAAATTGCACAGGATGCAAAAAAAGAATCCATATCGGACAAAGAAAAATTTGTAGCACTCGATATAGGTCCGCTCGGGCATATGTTAAAACCATACGGGGATCTTGATTTTGAAGATGCTGTAAATGCTTTTAAAAAGATTGTCTCTCTTGGTCAAGAAGCCGGTGCTGACGCTGTCATCATTGAGACCATGAATGATGCATATGAAACAAAAGCAGCAGTTGTGGCAGCAAAAGAAGCATGTAAACTCCCGCTTATCGTATCTAACGCTTACAGCGAAGACGGGAAACTTTTATCAGGCACAACCCCAAGAGCAATGGTTGCTCTTCTTGAAGGACTCGGAGTGGATGCCTTAGGGTGCAACTGCTCTCTCGGTCCTGAGAAACTTAAAAATGTAGTTGAGGAACTTCTTGAATACTCATCGATTCCTGTAATATTCCAGCCTAATGCAGGTCTTCCTAAAATCATCGGCAATGTAACTTTCTATGATGTGGATGAGGATGAATATGTTGCCTGTATGGCAGATGAAATCAGAAAAGGCGTAAGGATTGCGGGCGGATGCTGCGGAACCACACCTTCATATATAAAGAAACTTTCAGATGCAGTTTCTGGACTTAAACCGGTGCCAGTAAAGAAAAAAGAAATAACCATTGTTTCATCATATATTGACGCTGTTGTATTTGATAAGGAACCTGTGCTTATCGGAGAGAGAATCAATCCTACAGGTAAGAAAAAATTCAAGCAGGCATTAATTGACAAAGATATTCCGTATATCCTTAACGAAGGAATCCGTCAGACTGAAAAAGGTGTCCATATTCTTGATGTCAACGTAGGACTTCCGGATATAGATGAAAAGGAAATGCTTGTTAATGTTGTCAAGGAACTCCAGGCGGTTACATCTTTACCGCTTCAGCTTGATACTGCTGATCCTGATGCCATGGAAGCAGCAATGCGTATTTATAACGGCAAACCTCTTATTAATTCCGTTAACGGCAAGGAAGAGGTCATGGACAGCATATTCCCGCTTGTAAAAAAATACGGCGGAGCGGTGATTGCATTAACACTCGATGAAAACGGAATTCCTGAAACATCTGAGGGAAGATTTAGGATTGCTGAGAAGATATTAAGTAAAGCAGCAGAGTACGGTATAGACAGAAAGGATATCATTTTCGATACTCTTACCATGACTGTCGCAACAAACCCTGAGGCAGGTAATATTACAGTATCAGCCCTTAAGAAAATAAGAGATGAACTTAACTGCCATACATCACTCGGAGTATCAAATATTTCATTCGGTATGCCTAACCGTGATGAGATAAATGCAGAGTTCTATCTTAACGCTTTAAACAGCGGACTTTCTGCCGCAATCATGAATCCGTATTCATATCAGATGATGAAGACTTATTATTCATTCAGAGCCCTTAAGGGATTTAATGGCGGGGAGGAAGAATATAAGAATTTCCTGGATACTAACGAAGAGACTGTGAATAATGTGGCGGTTGAGGAAAGAACGGATTTTGCTTCAGGTCTTCAGAAGGCAATAATAAAAGGGCTTAAGGAAGAAGCTTCATCAATCACATCAAAAATGCTTGATACAACAGACGGCATGGAAATCGTTGAAAAGGAAATCATTCCGTCGCTGAATATTGTAGGACAGGATTATGAGGAGAAGAGAGCATATCTCCCGCAGCTTTTAATGTCTGCAGAAGCAGCCTCGGCCTGTTTTGAGGTAATTAAGTACCGCTCTCAGAACGGCAGGAACAGAGACAGGGGATCTGTTATTCTTGCAACAGTAAAGGGCGATATACATGATATAGGCAAAAATATTGTAAAACTTCTTCTTGAAAATTACGGATTCAATGTAATTGACCTTGGTAAGGATGTTGATCCTGAAATTATTCTTGAAACTGCAAAGAAAGAGAACGTAAAACTTGTCGGACTTTCGGCGCTTATGACTACCACGGTTGTTTCAATGGAAAAAACCATAAAACTCTTAAAAGAAGAGTACGGCAAATGCAAAGTAGTCGTAGGCGGTGCGGTTCTTACAAAATCCTATGCAGAGAAAATCGGAGCAGATCATTATTCAAAAGATGCTATGGAAACAGTAAGATATGCCGAATCATTAAACCTGAAATAATAATAAAGATATAGAGGAAAAATTATGAAAATTGTATGTATCGGAGCTGGCAACGCAGCAACAGTTGCAGCATTAAGACTTGCAAAAGCAGGTATCGATGTATCAGTTTATGAAAAGAATACTTATGAGAATCTTTCTTATGACTGGCACGATGATATCAATCCTGCAGCATGGCAGGAATACGGCCTTGAGGCACCAAAGCACACACCTTTCCATAAAGGTAACTGGTCTTTCCTTCCTCCTAATGAAAAGTCAATGACTAAATTATCACTCCCTGAAGACAAACTTGATTTCTCAACAGAAAGAAGATTATTTGCCCAGCAGTATGTCGATCTCGGCAAAGCCGCAGGTGCAGACTATCACCTCGGTGAACCTGTCGATTCACTCCTTATTGAAGACGGAAAGGTAAAGGGAATTGTAGTCAAAGGCGAGAAAATTTATGCAGACCTTGTTATAGATAACTCAGGTGCAATGTCAAAGTTCAGAGCATCTCTTCCGAACAGTTATAAGATTACTAAGATGCCGGATAAATCAGAAGTTTTCCATGCATACAGATCTTTTAACAAGATGGCAGACGGAGTTGAACCGGACAGAGTAAACACTAACAAAGCATACTTAAAGCATCTTGGAAACGACGGAATATCCTGGTCTATTTTAGACCCGTCCGGTACTGTTAATATCCTTATCGGTCGTCAGGGTGAACTTACAGATAAGGACTTTAATGAGGCATATGAGGCACTTAAAAAGTCGAATCCGTGGATTAGCGATGAAATTGTCCGTGGCGGATACAAGTGCTTTATCCCTATCAGATTCCCGTTAACAAGAATGATGGGAGACGGATATATTGCTATCGGCGATGCAGCATTTATGACAATTCCTATGATTGGTTCAGGTATTGAAAACTCAATGAAAGCAGCATGTGAACTTACCGACGTAATCATCAAAAAGAATTCCGTTAAGAAAGAAGATCTCTGGGAGTTCGAAGTAAAATATTTCGAAAAGAGAGGCGGAAGTCACTGTGGCGTTGATATCCTTAAGAGATGGCTTCTCGGAGCAAAACCAAAAGATATTGACTGGCTCTTAAACAAGGGTGTTGTTTCAGCAAAGAATATGGCTGATGCAGCTACAGGACATCTTATCATTTTATCTTTCCCTGAACTTTTAGAGAAGGTTGCAAAGGGCTGGACAAGAATGGGACTTCTTCTTCCGATGGCACTTATGCTTAACAAGACTACAAAAGTCGCAAAGATAGCATCAAAGAAAATACCAAAGACATATGATGATGCTGCAATTGACAAATGGGCAGCAAAAGTTGAA